>NZ_JADBRS010000002.1:0-503428 GCF_014930775.1 Enterobacter cloacae complex sp. P38RS | reverse complement strand
CGGAAACGGGTGAGCATTTCCGGATTCTTACACAGCCACTGGATCGGTCAACCGATCCTTAACTGATCGGCATTACAACCTGGGTTGCCGTTTTGCATTTACCTACGCTACATGATTCGCCGCGATATCCAGCAGCGCCATCTCTTCGCTGTTCAGCAGCTTTTCGATGTTCACCAGAATCAGCATACGCTCGCCGAGCGCCCCCAGGCCGGTCAGGTATTCGGTCGACAGCGTGACCGCAAACTCCGGCGCAGGACGAATCTGGTCAGAGGTCAGGGAAAGCACGTCAGATACGCCATCCACCACGATACCCACCACGCGCTGTCCCAGGTTGAGGACGATCACCACGGTATTGTCGTTGTAGTCAACGTCGCCCTGGCTGAACTTCACGCGCAGATCCACGATGGGCACAATCACGCCGCGCAGGTTGGTGACGCCTTTAATAAACGCAGGCGTGTTAGCGATGCGGGTAACCTGGTCGTAACCACGAATTTCCTGCACTTTCAGGATATCGATGCCGTACTCCTCATCGCCCAAAGTGAATACCAGGAACTCCTGCCCTGATGGCTCGCCCGCCAGTTTCGTTACATTACTCATACCGGTCATGTTATTACCTTCTACTTAATCAGGCGGCTGTGTACGCCACACGTTGTTCACGATTTAATCCCTGAAGCGCCGACACGTCGACGATCAGCGCTACGCTACCATCCCCCAGAATGGTGGCAGCAGAAATACCCGGCACCTTGCGGTAGTTGCTTTCGAGGTTCTTCACCACCACCTGGTGCTGACCAATCAGCTGATCGACCAGCAGCGCGTAGCGACGGCCCGCGCTTTGCAGGATCACCACGATACCCTGCGTGGCCTCGGTCTTCGCCCCGTCCACTTCAAACACTTTCCACAGCTCGACCAGCGGCAGGTACTCACCGCGCACTTCGAGGACGCGCTCGCCGCCCGCCAGCGGATGCAGATCTTCTTCACGCGGCTGGAGGGATTCCATCACCGCGTTCAGCGGCAGAATGAAGACTTCGTCCGCGACTTTGACCGACATGCCGTCGAGGATCGCCAGCGTCAGCGGGAGCAGGATGCGGATGGTGGTGCCGGAGCCCTGTTTAGACTGGATCTCAACGTGGCCGCCCATCTCCTGAATGTTACGTTTCACCACGTCCATGCCGACGCCGCGTCCGGAAACGTCCGTCACCTGCTCGGCGGTCGAGAAGCCCGGCGCGAAGATCAGCATGCCCACTTCTTCGTCGGTCATGTTTTCATTCACCGCCATCCCCTGTGAAATGGCTTTCGCCAGGATGCGCTCGCGGTTAAGGCCCGCGCCGTCGTCGGTCACTTCGATGCAGATGTTCCCGCCCTGATGTTCCGCAGAGAGGATGAGATTCCCGACTGGAGATTTCCCGGCGGCAATGCGGTTTTCCGGCAGTTCAATACCGTGGTCGAGGCTGTTACGCACCAGGTGCGTTAACGGGTCGATGATGCGCTCGATCAGGCTCTTATCCAGCTCCGTAGAGCTGCCCATCAGGGTCAGTTCAATCTGCTTATTCAGCTTGCTGGCAAGGTCGCGCACCAGGCGCGGGAAGCGGCTGAAGACATATTCCATCGGCATCATGCGGATGGACATGACCGATTCCTGCAGGTCGCGGGCATTACGCTGAAGCTGGCCCATGCTGGTGATCAGATCGCCGTGCGTGACCGGGTCGAGTTCGTTAGAACGCTGCGCCAGCATGGACTGGGTGATCACCAGTTCGCCAACCAGGTTAATCAGCTGGTCAACCTTCTCAACGGCAACGCGAATGCTGGTGGACTCACTGGAGCGCGCGGCAGGTTTTTCACCACGGCCAGGCACCGCGGCCTCTTTTGGCACCGCCTTCAGCACCGGGGCCGCTGGGGCCACAGCCGGTGCGGCGGCCTGGGCAACGACAGCAACCTCTTCTTCTGCAGCCGGAGCTGCTACCGCGGCGGCTTCCGTTTCGAAGGCGATCTGGTCGGCTTCAATGACAAAGCACAGCACCGCCACGATATCGTCCTGACTGATACCGTCATCGAGGGTCGCTGCGAGGCTGTCTTTGCCTTTCACTACGTTACTTAATTTCGCCAGGTTACCCAGCTCTTCTTCCAGCAGGTTAACTTCGCTCTCTTTCAGGCGTGACAGCACAACGCGCAGCTTGCCCGCTTGCGCGGCGGCTGGCGCGGCCTCTTCAGCAGCAGCCGCATCGACAACGCTCAGCTTTGCCACAGGGACAACGGCTGCAGCGACCTCACCTTTTGCTTCCAGGGCGAGCTGGCGCAGCGCATTGCAGATGTATTCAAAGCTGGCGGCATCAGGCTCTGCCGAACTTTTATAGGCGTCGAGCTGTTCCTGCATAATATCTTTGGTTTCCAAAAACAGGTTGATAATGTCGGTATTGAGCTGCATCTCACCGCGTCGTGCTTCATCAAGCAGGTTTTCCATTAAATGGGTCGTTTCCTGCAGGATGGTAAATCCAAACGTTCCGGCTCCGCCTTTAATAGAATGCGCCGCGCGGAAGATGGCATTGAGCTGCTCGGAGTCCGGTGCTTCGGGCACCAGATCGAGCAAATGTTGCTCCATATCCGCCAACAGTTCGTCGGCTTCATCGAAGAATGTCTGGTAAAAATCGCTAATATCCATGCTCACGCTATCACCTCGGATTGGCTGGTGGCGATGTTGGAACGGCAGCCGCAGGGACGGCCCCAGGCTGTTTTAAATCGTCCAGTGACTCATTCTGACTTTCGGCGTTTTCGTGCAGGATGGCCTGCTCCGCCTGCTGGTTCAGCACTAAAAGACTGATACGACGGTTGATGGCGTCATCCGGCCCGCGGTCGGAGACCCGCATGGTTGCTGCCATGCCGACCACGCGCAGTACCTTGCCATCATCAAGCCCACCTGCCACCAGCTCGCGACGCGAGGCGTTGGCACGATCGGCAGAAAGCTCCCAGTTGCTGTATCCCTTCTCCCCACTGGCGTACGGGAAGTCATCCGTGTGGCCCGACAGGCTGATTCGGTTAGGAATGCCGTTCAGCACCGGCGCAATGGCGCGTAAAATATCGCGCATGTACGGCTCAACTTCCGCACTCCCGGTTTTAAACATCGGGCGGTTCTGGCTGTCGATAATCTGAATACGCAGCCCTTCCTGGACCAGATCGATTTTCAGGTGCGGCCGCAGCGCGCGCAGTTTAGGATCTGCTTCAATCAGCTGGTCGAGATCGCCACGCAGTTTTTTCAGACGCGCCTGCTCCATCTTGCGTTTCAACTCGTCGATGTTCGGCTCTTTTTTCACCTCACCCTTCTGCTGGGTGTAATCATCGCCGCCGCCAGGGATCGGGCTTTCGCTGTTAGAGATACGCGGCCCACCGGTCACCGCCGTCGCCAGCGGGGTACGGAAATATTCGGCAATCTGGATAAGCTCCTTCGGGCTGGAGATCGAGATCAGCCACATCACCAGAAAGAACGCCATCATAGCGGTCATAAAGTCGGCGTACGCGATTTTCCAGGAGCCGTGGGAACCGTGCCCGCCGCCCTTGTGCTTGCGTTTTTTGACAATGACGATCGGATGGGACTGGTTTTTCATGCGTCCTCAGTTGTCGTCTGTTGGTTTGGGTTTTTCACCGCGCGCACGTGTTCTTCAAGCTCGATAAACGACGGACGCTCGCTGGAGTAAAGCGTTTTACGGCCAAATTCAACCGCGATCGGTGGCGCGTAACCGTTGAGGTTAGAGAGCAGCGTGATCTTCACGCACTGCATCATTTTGGTGGTTTCCGCGCTTTTCTGGCGCAGCACGCTTGCCAGCGGAGAGATAAAACCATAAGCCAGCAAAATACCGAGGAAGGTGCCCACCATCGCATGGGCAATCAGCGCGCCCAGTTCAGCCGCCGGGCGGTCCGCCGAGGCCAGGGCGTGTACCACCCCCATGACCGCCGCCACGATACCAAACGCCGGAAGGGAGTCGCCCACCAGCGCCAGGCTGTTGGCCGGCACTTCAGATTCGCTTTCGTGGGTTTCGATCTCTTCGTCCATCAGCGCTTCAATTTCGAAGGTATTCATATTGCCGCTGATGATGAGACGCAGGTAATCGACGATGAAATCCAGCATCATGGCGTCCGCCAGAATGCGCGGATAGCTGGCAAAAATTTCGCTCTCTTTCGGGTTTTCGATATCCCGTTCAAGCGAGAACATCCCCTGCTGACGCGACTTCGCCATCAGGCGATAGAGCAGCGCCAGCAGATCCATATACATGCTTTTGGTGTATTTCGAGCGACGGAACAGCAATGGAATTGCTTTCAACGTGCCCTTGATCGATTTACCGTTGTTGCCAACGATAAAAGCCCCTACCCCTGCGCCGCCGATGATAATAAGTTCAGCCGGTTGATAGAGTGCTCCAAGGTGCCCGCCGGTCATCATGTAACCGCCGAAAACTGTACCGAGAACTACCAGGTAACCTAATAAGATAAGCACGACATCATCCTTCCGCTAGTGACTATGGCAAGGACGTCCAGCTCGCAGCGTTTACCGTTTGCGGGGTAAAAAAAAGCAGCGGTAATGACTTACCGCTGCTGGAATCTTGCCCACACGTTCGGGTTAAACAGCTTGTTCGATCTGTTCATCCAGCAGTTGTGGAATAATATCGGCAGCATCCCGGGAAAGTTTACGTCTTTTTACTGCCCGGGACGGCGGCTGACATAAACTACAGGCGAAGCTGCCTGCAGGCTGATGAGCATGGGTAATAAAATTGCCGTCGCAACAATTGCAGCGCGACAGTTCAAGCATTCCGCTCTCAACAAAACGCACCAGCGTCCATGCGCGGGTCAGCGCCAGCAGAGGGCCTTCTTCCTGCTGTGGGCATTGTTCAAGGTAAAGTTTGTACGCTTTGATCACGGCGTCTACGCCGCTACACAAACCGGTTTTGAGAAGATACTGCCAGGCATTACAGAACATGGAAGCGTGGATGTTCTGCTCCCAGGTCATAAACCAGTCCGTAGAAAACGGCAGCATGCCTTTCGGCGGGGGACTACCGCGTAACTCTTTATACAGTTTGATGAGGCGACCACGGCTCAGCTGAGTCTCGCTTTCCAGCATTTGTAAACGAGCACCCAGCGTAATCAGCTCCATGGCCAGCTGTATGTCACGCGCTTCCTGAACAATGCTTTTTTCGCTCATTGCTAGGCCCTTTTCTTACGGGCTGCGTCATCAGGCTGACTGATGTCGCTAAGCAAGCGAGTGGAGAGCAGGATACCGGTATGGATCTGTTGCAGATCGTCCACGCGGGATTCCTGCGTCAGACGCGTTATCGTCTGCGGATTATCAAAACGGAACTGGCACACCAGTTGATTCGTTTCCGCCAGTTTTACCATCTGCGGGAGGGTTAATCCACCCAGCATGGTTGCCATTTCTTCGTTAATACCCAGACGAAACATCGCGGACGCTTTGTCCTGACTAATTAAACGCTGCGCGAGCAGTAAATATGACAAATTGATGTCATAGATATGTTTTAGCAACTCGGATGTATGCATTGTTCCCATCCCGAATAACCAACTATTATTTTTATGCGGAAAGACCGCACCCCGTGATGTCGCCGGGAAATCACCCGGTATAAAAAAGAAAAGGCTAAATGCATAGTTGAATCTAGGTTTGTATTCATCCAAACGCGTAAGGGATGCAACGCGGTTACATCTCTTACAGGTTTTATCATTTCTTACAAATAACTAAGATTTTTCCTAATTCGACGCAAACTCTACTCGCCAGATTTGACACATACAATGCAGCCACCCTCAAATTTAAAAAAAATGTGATCCGCGTCACACAATTTAAGTGAATGTTACCCATAAATCCATCAGTATGACTTCTAATTTGCTCATTTTTTAAGCAATCAGCACTGTTTTGTATTCTTAATCGACGAATACTCATGCATACGCGTGAGAATAAGTGGCACGCAATGTGCTTTTACCCGTGCGTGCGGTATCAGCAATCGTTTACATCGCGTATGCGTCAGGGACACATTTTGATTACTTCGATAAAACATACAGTTATGCATTTCTGGCAAAAAAATTGTTTCATTGCGTGATCATTCGAAATGCGTTTATAACTTGTTAGAACGATTTAATAGTGAAAGCGAGGATTTGTGTGACTTACGTTAAGTTGTTAATTTTTTTCATTTAGGCGCATTTATCAGTTATTCTTCTTATAAGAATAATTAATGAATAATTATGATAAGCTTCACACTAATGTCGTATTCAAGTCTTGCGAAACCAGGAAATTCGCGGTAATGGTGATGAAACGCTGTCTGTCAGGCATCTAAGGAGTGCGCCATGAGTTACTCCCATCTTCTTGTTTCTGTTGCCGTTTCCCCCGAAAGCCACCAGCTTGTCGCCCGGGCCGTTTCCATCGCCCGGCCGCATAATGCGCGCATCAGCCTCATTACCCTCGCGGCCGAGCCCGAGATGTACAATCAACTGGCGGCCCCGATGCTGGAAGATATTCGTGAGGTTTTGCAGGAGGAAACGCAGCAGTTTCTGCGAGAGCTTGTCGAAAAAGCAGAGTACCCCATTGATCAAACCGTTATTGCGACGGGGGAACTGAATGCCCATATTCTTGATATGTGCCGCAAGCAGAATATTGATTTAGTGATTTGCGGGAACCATAACCACAGCTTTATATCGAGGGCTACCTGCGCGGCAAAATCTATTATTGCCTCAAGCCAGGTTGACGTGCTGTTAGTGCCGCTTGGGGGGGCTTAACCCCCCCAGAGGAATATCAGGCGAGTTTAGGGAAGGTCGCGATCTTTTTTTGCAGATCGCCTTCGTGACTTTGCGGGGCTATTTCGCGTAGATCCTGAATAAAACGCGCCTGCCAGTGATTTATATCGTTATTCCGGATCGTCTCCATCATTTCGGCATGGCGGGAAATTCGCTCCGTCAGCGGCATGGTCAGCGCGCGGTTGAGGGCATTTGCCACATCATCCCGATCGTAAGGGTTAACGAGCAGAGCTGAGGTCAGTTCGTTCGCTGCCCCGGCAAACTGGGAAAGCACCAGCACGCCCGGATCCGCCGGGTCCTGAGCCGCCACATACTCTTTTGCCACCAGGTTCATCCCGTCACGCAGCGGCGTAACCAGGCCAACGTCGGCGTAGCGGAAGACCTTCATCAGGATCTTACGGTCAAAATGCTGATTCAGATAAAAGAGCGGCGTCCAGCCCAGTTGGCCGTAGCGCCCGTTAATGCGCCCCGCTTCGGTCTCCAGCTGATGACGAATATCCTGATAGGCCTGCACTTCCCCGCGCGACGTTGGCGCGATCTGGGTATAGCGGATTTTACCGTGGTGCTGAGGGTATTTATCCAGCAGTGTTTCATACGCCAGGAAGCGTTCCGGCAACCCTTTGGAATAATCCAGACGCTCTACCGAGAAGATATTCTTCACGTGCTTGAGTTCATTCTTAAGCTGGGCCAGCTTCGGCGGCAGCGGGCCCGAGGCCTGTTCCGCAATTTCGTCGGGTTCAATACCAATCGGATAGACCTCGGTGTGGAAGGTTTTTCCCCACGCCGTATGGGTTTTGCCGCCGTTGGTTACCAGGCGCGTTTTGCCTGACACGGAGTCCAGGAACGCGAGACGGTCATTTTCGGTCTGGAAGCCCAGCAGGTCATAATCACACAGCGCCTCCAGCAGTTCTTCATGCGGCGGCAGCGCGGTGAAAATTTCCGGCGTCGGGAACGGAATGTGCAGGAAGAAGCCAATTCGGTTATTGACTCCCCTTTTACGCAGCTCTCTGGCGAAGGGGAGCAGATGATAATCGTGGATCCATAAAATATCGTCTTCCTCAATTAAAGGCAGCAGTTTATCCGCCAGCAGCGCATTCACCCGCGAGTAGCCCTCGAAGGATTCACGCTGGAATTTCACCAGGTCAAGACGATAGTGAAACGCAGGCCACAGGACCGCGTTGGAGAACTGCGAGTAATACTCGTCATAGTCTTTCTCTTTGAGCGCAAATGATGCCCACGTAATGTTCCCGCGCGTTACCTTTTTAAGCGGTTTCTCTTGTTCATTGATTTCACCGCTCCAGCCAAACCACAGCCCGCCAGCAGCTTTTAAGGCACCTAATACCCCTACCGCCAGGCCACCTGCACTGGCTTTTTTATCATCAGGCGGTGCAATTCGGTTAGAGACGACGACTAAGCGACCCATAATGGTTTCCCCCTTTGTTTTGCGCTATTTGTTGTTGTTGCTGGTTAGCGATATCAGAAATCCACTGCCAGACGGCCTCGACATTCGCCAGACGCCACTCTGCGACAGTGTCACCAGGCCCTACCTTGACGGCGATCCCTCCGGCCTGTTTCACCACGCGAAAACCGGCCTCATCGGTCAGGTCATCGCCAAAAAATACCGGTGTACGTCCCTTAAATGGCGGTTCCGCCATAAACGCCGCAATAGCGGCTCCCTTATTGATGCCCTCAGGTTTTATCTCAACGACGCACTTCCCCGGCTGCAGCGCGAGCTGCGGATGTGCATCGGCCACGCTGCGGGCAATCGCAAAGATCGCCGCTTCGTGATGCGGAGCCTGCCGATAGTGCAAGGCGAACGCCATGCCTTTCGCTTCCAGTTCCGTGCCCGGGAGCGACGCCAGCGCAGAGGAGAGTTCAGTATGTAACGCCTGAATTAAGGTATCGGGGAGTGATACAACATGCAGTTGATCATGGATATCGCGGCGCTCCGCTCCGTGTACACCGGCCAGCGGAAAGTGGTAAGGACTGGCGAGCACGTCCAGCTCGGCCATTGAGCGCCCTGAAATCAATGCCAATGCGCCCTCGTTCAGTCGAGAGAGCTGCTGCAAATTCTCTAGCACCGTATCCGGTACGACCACGTCGTCAGGATGCGGCTGGATCCCGGCGAGCGTCCCGTCGAGGTCAAAAAAGAAAGCATATTTTCCGGGCAGTACAGGCGGTGCGGTTAACAAGTCAGCCACCCTAATCCTCCTTACGGTTTACGAGAGGTAAACGCCTTTACCTCTTTCATAGCCATGTAAGTATAGACAGTGTGATGGGCCTCGCCATTTGACAACCGCCCCGCCAGCAAAACTGGCGAGGCGGTTCAGAGGTCAACTATGGTTATTAGTTGAGCAATAAAAAGTCAGCGCTGGGGTTACACGGTACGCTTCGCTTTTTGCTTGTAACGGTCGAAAATCACGGCTGCCAGCAGGATCAGGCCGCGCACGACGTACTGAGAGAACGGCGAAATATTCAACAGGTTCATGGCGTTTTCCACCGTGCCCAAAATCAGGATACCGGCCACCACATATGAGATTTTTCCGATGCCTCCTTTAAGGGAAACGCCCCCTAAAACGCACGCCGAGATGACGATCAGCTCATAACCGATAGAAGTCATTGGCTGGCCGCTGGTCATACGCGACGCCAGAATAATCCCCGCCGCGGCGGAGACCAGCCCGGAGAGCACGAAGATAATAATCTTGGTGCGTACAACCGGCACCCCTGCCAGACGAGCCGCTTCTTCATTGCCGCCGATCGCCAGCGTATTACGGCCAAAGGTGGTGCGGTTCAGCAGGAAGCCGAACAGGATCAGGCAGGCCACGGTGAGCCAGATAGGCGCAGGCAGGCCCAGCCAGTTGGCGTAGCCCAGCGTAAAGAAGCGCTCGTCTTCAATCCCTACCGCTTTACCGTCGGAGATGATATAGGCCAGACCGCGGACTATCTGCATCGTTGCAAGCGTGGTAATCAGGGCATTAATCTTCAGGCGTGCGATAACAAAACCGTTCACCAGACCGCTGATCACGCCGAGCAACAGACCGGCAAAAACGCCAATCCACAGGCTTTCCGTCATGTTGATCACCACCGCCGTGGTGACGCCCGCGCAGGCGATAACCGAGGCCACCGACAGGTCGAAATCACCGGAGGCCAGACAGAAGAGCATGCCGCAGGCCACCATGCCGGACATGGAAATCGCCAGTCCCAGCCCTTTCATATTAATGAAGGTGGCAAAATTAGGGACGAAGATTGCACAGGCGATGAAGAGTGCGGCAAAGACCACCAGCATGCCGTACTGATCCCAGATGCGTCCAAAACTAAAAGCCGACTTCGGCGCTCCGGATGTAGTAACAGAGGACATCATTAACTCCTTACTCAGGCGACAGCCTGGCTGACTTTAGGCATGGCGAGGTTCAACGCCTGTTGTTCATTCGCCTGTTCATGAAGTAATTCACCGGCGATTTCGCCTTCGCGCATCACTACAATGCGGTCAGCAACGCCAAGCACCTCAGGCAGATCGCTGGAGGCGAACAGCACCGCCACGCCGCGTTTTGCCAGTTCATATATCACGTTGTAAATCTCGTGTTTTGCGCCCACATCGATACCGCGCGTCGGCTCGTCCAGCAGAATGACCTTCATATCCTCCGACAGCCAGCGGCCTAAAATGGCCTTCTGCTGGTTTCCTCCTGACAGATTCATAATCAGCTGTTCCGGTCCCGGCGTTTTGATATTCAGCGAGCGAATATGATGGTCGGCGTTGCTCGACTCCCAGCCGTCGTTAATCAGGCAACCCGCGCGGATAAATTTACGCCGGGCGGAAATGTTGATGTTGTCGCGCACCGAATGCACCGGAATGATCCCCTCCGCCTTGCGGTCTTCCGGGCAGAGCATCATCCCGGCCCTGATTGCGTGGGCGGGTTTCTGGATATCCACCTGCTCGCCGTCAATGGAGACCTGCCCTGCGGTAATGCGTGTACCGCCGAACAGCCCTTTCATCAGCTCGCTGCGCCCCGCCCCTACAAGGCCAAACAGACCGACGATCTCACCGCTGCGTACGGATAACGAAACCGGCGTCCGCACGCCCGGCGCTTTGACGTTGTCCAGACGCAGGCGCTCGGGGCCGTACTCGCGCGGTTTCCAGTGATAGATATCGCCCAGATCGCGCCCGACCATCGCCTGAACAAGCTGGTCATGGTTAACCTGCTGCATATCGGTAAAGGTGCGCACATAGCGCCCATCCTTAAATACGGTGATGGCATCGCTCAGCGCAAATATCTCCTCCATGCGGTGCGAGACGTACAAAATGGTGCGGCCTTCCTGCCGCAGCTCGCGGATCACGCGGAACAGGTTTTCGATTTCACGCGCGGAAAGCGAACTGGTGGGTTCATCAAAGGCAATAACCCTGGCGTTACGCGCCAGCGCCTTGGCAATTTCAACCATCTGCCACTGGCCGATGGAGAGGTATTTCAGCGGGGTCTGGGGATCGACGTCCAGACCAAGATGCTTAAGCTGCAGCCCCGCTTCATAATTAAGTAGCGAACGATTCACCACGCCGCTTTTGTGCGGAAGCTGGCCTAAATAGATGTTTTCGGCCACGGTCATCTCAGGGATGAGGTGCAGTTCCTGATAGATAATGGCGACACCGGCGTTGAGCGCCGCCGTGGTATCGGCAAAGGCCACCTCTTCACCGCGAATGGCCAGCGTGCCGGTTGTTGGCGCGTAGTTGCCGCTGAGGATTTTTAGCAGCGTGGATTTCCCCGCTCCGTTTTCCCCCATCAGGGCATGAACCTGGCCGGCATAGCAGTCGAAGCTGATATCGGTCAGCGCGTTAACACCGGGAAACGTTTTCCCGATGCCGCGAAAAGAGAGATACGGATTAGACTGTTGCATAACGACTCCGTGATTCCTGTAGTGTGTACGTCTGGCCCCTTACGGCGAGTAAGGGGCACAATCACAGCGTATTACTTACCGCCCAGTCCCTTTTTCGCCAGTTCTTCTTTGAAGTTGTCGCGGGTAATCAGCACCACGTCGGTCACTTCGGTAAATTTCGGCGGTTCAGCCCCTTTGGTGACCCAGTTGTAGAGCATTTCGCTGGATTTGTAGCCGTGAACGTCCGGGCTTGGCAGCAGAGAGCCGTAGAAGCCGGTGGCCTGCGCTTTGGACAGCTCGCTCACCGCATCCACGCCGTTGATGCCGATCCCGATAACGTCAGGCGCCTTGAAGCCCTGACCTTCCGTCGCACGCACGCCGCCCAGCACGGTGTTGTCGTTCATGCCGACCACCAGCCAGTGCTTCACTTCCGGGTGCTGGACCAGCATAGAGTTCGCCGCGTCAAAGGCGCCCGGGATGTCGTTAGATTTGGTTGGCACTTTATAGATCTGTTTTTCAGGGAAGCCGGCCGCTTTCAGCGCGTCCATTGAACCGGTCGTACGACGACGCGCCGTGTCCAGCTCGTCTGCGGTGATGGCCATGACGGCGGTCTCTTTCACATCCCAGCCGCGTTTCTGCATCTCTTTATAAAGCTCCTGCCCCTGACGTTCACCGATTTTGGTCGCCGCCATCATGACCAGCGGAACGCTGTCCATCGGTTTGCCTTTGGCGTTAACGAACTGATCGTCAACCGCAATAACCTTCATGTCGTAACCGCGGGCTTTCGCCGCAATTGCCGATCCGAGTTTTGGATCCGGAGTGCAGATAACAAAGCCTTTCGCGCCGCTGGCCGCCAGGCTGTCGATGGCGTTCAGGGTTTTTTCACCGTCCGGCACGGCGATTTTAATCACTTCAAAACCTAAATCTTTTCCGGCTTTATCAGCGAATTTCCATTCGGTCTGGAACCAGGGTTCTTCCGGCTGTTTTACCAAAAAACCGAGTTTTAAATTCTCAGCGATAGCGGATTGTGACATAACGGCAGCCAGACCGATGGCCGCCAGCGCTTTAGTAAATTTGTGCATGGTAAACTCCAGCTTTAGCATTCTTTTCTGTAGGGAAGATTTGCGTGCTTCTTATTTAATCGGACTTAAAACAAGGCATTAGCGCTTACCTCGTCATAAGCGTTATTGCTGGTGATAGTTTTAGCGGGAAATTAATCATCCATAAGAGAGCCCCATCACACCGCAGAATTACAGTAATTGCGTACATAAATTCAGCGAAAAATGACATAAAAAAGGCAGGAATTGTCTGACAAATGAAAGCAGGGTAAGCAGAATTATCCATAAGATTAGCTAAGAAATCCCTGATGCCTTACGGCGGATGTCGCTGTGGCTCTCCCCTGACGGGGGTCCATGCTTTTCATCAAAAAAACGAACGCGTCATGAAAAGGCGTTATTCCGTTAAAATTGACTTAGCGCAAATTCAGCAACGCATCATATATTTGAAATGAATAATCTGTATTTATTTTTCTTACAGAGCATTATTCCGGCTAAATGTTCACGAAAGTAAATCAGTATCCCTCGAAAGACACTTAACCTTTAATATCAACAGGTTAATAAAATTTCATTTGGTGGCTATATATTTGTATTTTTGTACTATATTAAACTTTGTAATGTATGGTAAACACAGCCTAATTAAGAGTTTTCTTAATCATAAGACAAAGGTATGCTTATTTATATCGAACACAGGAAGTGAATTTTCGATCGATTTTAGTCACTGCAAAAATTGCAATTCTGTTTTTCTTCGTATTTGCCTGGCTGTCAGGTTAAGCAGCGGACATCACGTCCCACAGTCTATAAGGATATGAGTATGGCTACCCAAACGATGATGCAAAAACTTAACGCGCAGATGAACCTTGAGTTCTACGCCTCGAACCTGCACCTTCACCTAAGTGCATGGTGTTCTGAAAAAAGTCTCACGGGCTCTGCCACGTTCTTTCGTTCACAGGCACAAAGCAACGTCACCCATATGATGCGCGTCTTTAACTTCCTGAAGGCCGCGGGGGCTAACCCGGTTGTTAAAGCCCTTGATGGGATCAACGAAAATTACTCTTCTCTGGAAGAACTGTTCCAGAAAACGCTGGAAGAGCATGAGCAGCGCTGTACGACGCTCAACAAGCTGGCCGATGAAGCCAGAGCACAGCATGACATCATCACTCTTAAATTTTTACGCGATATGGATAAAGAACAGCAGCAGGACGGTATGCTGCTGAAAACGCTGGCGGATGAGATCCACAATGCGCGCCAGGCCGGTTTACGCCCGGAGCAAGCCGACCGCCACCTGCTCGATCTTGTGACGGTGCAGCACCACTAAGCGTTTAACCTGCCTTGGCCCTGGTTCAGGGAGGCAGGTTCCTTCTTATCTCCCCAACCCTCTGCTTTTGCTGAAATTTAACAAATCAGATCTCGCTCTCAATGATTAACCCTACAAAATGTAATGATTTATTTAATTACATAATCATTGACGAGGGAAAAGCATGATCACCATTGAGTTTGTTGTCATTCTCCTCTGCCTGCTGACGGGAACACGTTTCGGCGGCATGGGGCTTGGGTTAATCAGCGGTATTGGCCTTTTTATTTTGTGTTTTGTCTTTGGGCTCCAGCCCGGCAAGCCTCCGGTTGACGTCATGTTAACCATTCTCGCGGTGATAGGCTGTGCCGCTACCCTGCAGACCGCGGGTGGCCTCAACGTCATGATGCAGTTTGCTGAACGCCTTCTGCGCAAACACCCGCAGCACATCACGCTTCTCGCCCCTTTTACCACCTGGATGCTGACCTTTCTGTGCGGCACTGGGCACGTGGTCTACACCATGTTCCCCATCATTGCGGATATCGCCCTGAAAAAAGGGATCCGCCCGGAACGCCCAATGGCGGTGGCATCGGTGGCATCCCAGATGGCGATCACCGCGTCTCCGGTTTCCGTCGCCGTTGTGTCGCTGGTCTCCATCCTGGCCGCACAGCATGGGATTGGGCACGCGTGGGGGATCCTGGAAATCCTCGCCGTATCGGTTCCCGCTTCGCTTTTCGGCGTCGCGATCGCGGCCCTGTGGAGTTTACGTCGGGGGAAAGATTTAGCTGACGACGGGGAGTTTCAGGAGAAACTGAAAGACCCCAAACAGCGCGAGTTTATCTATGGCGGCACGGAGACGTTAATGAACCAGCGTTTTCCGAAGCAGGCCTACTGGTCGACATGGATTTTCTTTGCCGGCATTGCGGTGGTAGTCCTGCTCGGGGCTTTCCCCGACCTGCGCCCGTCCTTCGAGCTGAAAGGTAAAATGACGGCCCTGTCGATGAACCTCGTCATTCAGATGATGATGCTCATCGCCGGTGCCGTGATGCTGATGGCCTGCAAGGTCAATGCCTCAGCCATCTCAAACGGTGCGGTATTCAAGGCCGGTATGGTGGCGATCTTCTCGGTGTTCGGGGTGGCGTGGATGAGCGATACCTTTTTCCAGGCGCATCTCGATGAGTTAAAGCTGGCGCTGGAAGGGGTGGTGAAAAGCCATCCGTGGACGTATGCCATCGTGCTTTTCCTGGTGTCGAAGCTGGTAAACAGCCAGGCGGCGGCCCTGACAGCCGTGGCGCCGATGGGATTGATGCTGGGCATCGATCCAAAAATGCTGATCGCCTTCTTCCCGGCGTCCTACGGCTATTTTGTTCTGCCGACTTACCCGAGTGATTTAGCCTGCATCGGCTTTGACCGCTCGGGAACAACCCGCATCGGCAAATTCATCATTAACCACAGCTTTATTCTGCCGGGGCTAATTGGCGTGAGCTGCGCCTGCGCGGCGAGCTACCTGCTGGTCCAGACCTTCTTTTAACGTTTTCAACGGGCGACACGCGCGGTCGCCCGTTCGCGTTTTAATGAGACTCGCCCTGCGGCGTAAAGCGCAGTTCAATCAGCGCGATGGCTTTCTGGATCGCGCGAAGCGTCACCGGGTCGGCAGCCGCGGGATGGCTGGCAAAATCGATGTTTTTCAGCTGCGTGGACATCTTCTCGCGCACTTCAACCGGTGCAATAACGTCCAGAACATCAAGAATTTGCTTGATAACCAGCTGACAGGCGACAACGTCAGAGACCAGTTCCTGATCGGCGCTCAGGTTTTGTGACATGGGGCTTTCTCCTTATTCAAAGGCCGCCATAGTATCAAAACGTGGCCCGTGACATCTGCCCTTCATTGCCGCAGGACACAAAAAAACCCGCCGAAGCAGGTTTTTTTTATCAGAACATGGCGCCAGGCGGCACGTCTTTAAAAGTGCGGCAGTAATTGGCCCACATACTTTTCAGGATTTTGCGCAGTTTCATTGTGATGCTCCATTAACTTGTTATACAACTTTATCGTCAATGTGCCTATAATATGACCATCGTCACAAAAATCAATATTTTTGTGACGAATATCACAATTTAAACTGCGCAGTGCGCATTACCCCACGATACTGCGAACAAAATCCTCGATCGCTTTATCCTGGCAATTTTCAAAGAAGCACTGCTGGAAACGCGGGCCGGAAACAGCGGTCTTCACCAGCTCAGGATCGATGGCGCGCAGCGAGTCAAGATAGTTATCTTTTACCACGGCCGCTTTTACCTGGTTCAGAATACCGGCGTTACGCACCTGCGGCTCTTTACGCTCTGGAGGATAACCCTCCCCTTTTCGGCCGGTAAATGCCTTTTCAAAGATAAAGCGAACGTTTAGCTCCGCTCCCCAGCCAAACCCTTTGGCAAAAGGCAGAGAGAGCGCATTGCCGTTATTGATTTGCGCGAAGAGAAACGCGTCTGCGGGATCGATGCAGTAGCCGCATATCACGCCAGGGTGGATGTTTAACGACATCAGCGCCCCCTGCCCGGTGCCGCAGCCGGTGACCACGAAATCCACCGCTTTCGCATTCAGCAAAATGCTCGCCATAATGCCCAGGTGGATGTAGGTCAGGTGATGATCGTTTTCGTCGCTCATACCCACGTTGTAAACCGGGAACCCTTTTTCATCGGCTACCGTTTTCAGCTCTTTTAATATGACTGGGTTTTTAGCCGCCTGGCTGTTTTCCATCATCAGTGCAATTTTCATCGTGTCTCTCCAGAATGCGCTGCGGGCACTCCCCGCCATGGATACCTGTTCCCGTTCATTCTGGCATCAAATAAACAGACTTTCAAAGTAAATGAAATGCAGTTTTAAAAACTAAATGCACGCTCACAATTTTGTGAAGGGGAGGATCTACGCCGTCCGTTGCAAAGAGTGAGGGTAGATCGTCCGGCTATTCCTGGCATTGCAGCGGGCATCTGCGGGTACGATAACGTATTTCCATCCACTCAGAGCGAACCATGAAAAGAGCCATCGTAGCCGCTACAGTCCTGCTGCTCGCGGGATGCAGCGTTAAACGCCAGGCGGAAATCAGCAGCCTCGACGCGCCGAACGGCATTGTCCGCCTCGACTATGGCCAGGCCGTGCTGCAAAACGCCTGGTCCGATGAATATGTTAATAACGGTACCGCGGTAAAAGCCTGTCAGAACATGGGCTATGCCACCGCCTCTGCCTACGGGCAACCGGTCAAAACCTGTACCCTGACAAGCGGCTCTTTGTGCCTGAACGAGAGCGTTACTATCCAGTATAAGTGCATAGGGTATGCCGTTAACCCTAAGGCAAATAATCCCTGGTATTAACCAAAGCTGCCAGCGTTTGCTGGCGCTTTATTTAACTAAGAACAAAAATAATTCGCATTAATAAAAATAAATATCGCCAATGCGTTTTATTCCCATTCGTATTTTAAAAGAACAAATATTTAATTTTACGTTTTGCAAATAATTAAATAACAAATTATAGTGTCGCTCATTATGAACCCGTAATAATAATCCGGAGCGCCACCATGCTGAAAACTGAAATGATCGACAAGCTCAATGCACAAATGAACCTTGAGCTCTATTCATCCCTTCTCTACCAGCAGATGAGCGCCTGGTGCAGCTATCACAGCTTTGAAGGTGCGGCCGCGTTTCTGCGTCGTCACGCCCAGGAAGAGATGACCCACATGCAGCGCCTGTTTGATTATCTGACCGATACGGGCAGCCTGCCGCGCATTGAGAACGTGGCATCGCCTTTTGCTGAATATAATTCTCTCGACGAACTGTTCCGCGCCACCTACGAGCACGAACAGCTGATAACCCAGAAAATTAACGAACTGGTTCATGCGGCAATGATCGGCCAGGATTATCCAACCTTTAATTTCCTGCAGTGGTACGTTGCGGAACAACACGAAGAAGAGAAGCTGTTTAAATCCGTGCTGGATAAATTATCCCTGGTGGGTAAATCCGGCGAAGGACTTTACTTTATTGATAAAGAACTGTCGACTCTCGATACGCAGAATTAATATCAGCGCGGTGCCGGTTTCCGGCGCCGCACTAATTTACCTTTCCCTGCATTAAAACACGCATTTTATTCCCCGTACGCCCTATTTACGTCACGCCTGACCGTCGCCCCACTCAGGATGGGCAGTAGCGCAATACGTAAACCTTTCATTACACTCCTTGTAACGGTGGTTTGACGAATTACCGCTTTTGCCTTACTCTGCGCCGCAGATTTTGTTGCGGTTAAGCGTCGTTGTAGAGGAAAGCGTGAAGAACAGAACCCTGGGAAGTATTTTTATCGTCGCCGGAACGACGATTGGCGCAGGAATGCTGGCAATGCCTCTGGCTGCCGCGGGAGTGGGATTTGGGATGACCCTGCTGCTGCTTGGCACGCTCTGGGCACTAATGTGCTATACCGCACTGCTGCTGCTTGAGGTTTACCAGCATGTGCCCGCCGATACCGGGCTGGGTTCGCTGGCGGCGCGCTACCTGGGACGCTACGGCCAGTGGATCACCGGCTTTAGCATGATGTTCCTGATGTACGCCCTCACGGCCGCGTATATCAGCGGTGCCGGGGAGTTAATCGCCTCCAGCGTCAACGACTGGTTTGGCTCTGACATTACCCCTGCAACGGGGGCTATCTTCTTTGCGCTTATTGGCGGCGGCGTGGTCTGCGTGGGCACATCGCTGGTCGATCTCTTTAACCGTTTTCTGTTCAGCGCCAAAATTCTGTTTCTGGTTGTCATGCTGGCGCTGCTGGCACCGCACGTGCACAAGGTGAACCTGCTGACGCTGCCGCTGGAGCAAGGGCTGGCGCTTTCCGCCATCCCGGTCATTTTCACCTCGTTTGGCTTCCACGGCAGCGTGCCGAGCATCGTCAGCTATATGGACGGCGATGTCCGCAAGCTGCGTCGTGTGTTTGTTATCGGCAGCGCCATTCCGCTGATCGCCTACATTTTCTGGCAGCTGGTGACGCAGGGTAGCATTGACTCTTCAACCTTCGTCGGGCTGATGGCGCAGCACGCTGGCCTGAACGGTTTTCTGTTGTCTCTGCGCGAGGTGGTCACCTCGCCGCACGTGGAGCTGGCGGTTCACCTGTTTGCCGACCTGGCGCTCGCGACCTCGTTCCTGGGCGTAGCGCTCGGCCTGTTCGATTACCTGGCCGACCTGTTCCAGCGTCGCAATACTGCCGCCGGACGGTTACAGACCGGAGCCATTACCTTCCTGCCGCCGCTGGCGTTTGCGCTGTTTTACCCTCGCGGGTTTGTGATGGCGCTGGGCTACGCGGGGGTGGCGCTCTCTGTCCTGGCCCTGCTGCTCCCTTCCCTGCTGGCGTGGAAAAGCCGTCAGCAGCATCCTCAGCAAGGATATCGCGTCGCGGGAGGAAAACCGCTGCTGTGCGTTGTGTTTGGCTGCGGGGTAATGATTATTCTGGTGCAGGTGTTGATTGCCGCCGGGATGCTGCCGGAAGTGGGTTAAAGATAAAAGGGGCTATCATCAGCCCCTTTTTTTATCAGTGCAGGCAGCAGCTCTTAAACTTCTTCCCGCTGCCGCAAGGACACGGATCGTTACGCCCCACTTTCGTGCCGTTCACGACAGGCTTCTTCGCTTCCGGCTGCTGCGGGTTCTCCACCCAGTAGTTGTATAAGCGCAGGGCCGCAGGCTGGATGCTCTCGATGCTGGCGATATACTCCTCTTCGGACAGTTCATCCAGCTTCTCGCTGTTCTCTTCCGTTCCGTGCAGGGCAATCACGTCGAGATCGGCCTTCAGGGTTTCCGGCAAGGCTGACCAGTCCGTCAGCGCCACGCCGCGCATGTAGCCATAGCACCACTCTTCGACCACGGTGTAACTCTCACCGTCAACGTCGTTATAGCCGAACAGCGGCTCAAACTGATCCGGATATTCGCTCAGGCGCTCGGCAATGTCGTTCATATGCTTAAAGCAGAGATCGATAAAACGGTTCATCTCGCGATCGTTTTTCCAGCGCGGGATGTACTTCTCCCCGCCCCACACCGCCACCAGCCAGGCATCTGGCTCAACGACAACAGGGCCGGAAAGCACTGCAGTTAGCATGCCGTCCAGTTCGGACACGTCAATCACGGACGCATCGTCATGACCGTAAGACATTAATGTCTCTTCCAGCCACGCCATTTCGCTTTCATTTAATGGACCTTCCGTCATCGCGGACACTCCTGATAAAAAAGGAAAGGATCCTACCACAGATCGCACGCCTGCCCTGGCTGAAGTTTAGGTCTTTATTGCTGCAAAAGTGTGCAAATCGTGACCGTTGCACAACTTATGGGCTTTATTGTTAACGATGTGTGATCTCCGCTGTAAATTCTTCTCCTGGCGCAGGGCGGGATAACGCGGCGCTCTATACTCAAACATGTCATAACCCCGTCAAGGGGTTAACCATTCTGGCAACGTTTTTGCTTGCTGTTCTTCGCGCGACGCTGCGCATGGAAACCTCGCCGTATCACGCAGGATGCCGTTCGTTTAGTGCATTTTGTTCTTGCTCGTGTTTTTGGATTGGCTGCGCCCTGGGCGTTCAGGCTTACGCCGTGGTGCAAAAACCTCTTTGCTAAGGAACATAATAATGTCGCTGAAATTTATCAAAACGCCTGTTTCTCTTGTGCTGGCCGGTTGTCTGGTAACGGCATTTTCCGCCCGGGCAGATATCGTGATCGGTGTCGCCGGACCGTTCACGGGCCCTAATGCCACCTACGGCGATCAGTACTGGCACGGCGCAACGCAGGCCGCCGAAGACATTAACGCCGCAGGCGGTATTGACGGTGAGAAGATCAAACTGGTTCAGGGGGATGACGCCTGCGAGCCTAAGCAGGCGGTGGCCGTCGCCAACCGCTTAGTCGACCAGGATAAGGTCAACGCCGTGGTCGGCCATTTCTGCTCCTCTTCCACCATGCCCGCCTCCGAGGTGTATAGCGACGCGGGCATCATCGCGATTACTCCCGGCTCAACTAACCCGCAGATCACCGAACGCGGCATGAGCGACATGTTCCGCATGTGCGGCCGCGACGACCAGCAGGGTCAGGTCGCCAGCGACTTCATTATCGACAAGCTGAAGGCCAAACGCGTGGTCATCATTCACGATAAAGACACCTATGGACAAGGGCTGGCAGACGCCACCAAAGCGGCGCTGGCGAAGCGCGGGGTCAAGGATGTGATGTATGAAGGTTTATCCCGCGGTGAAAAAGACTTTAACGCGCTGGTGACGAAGATCGGCGCGCAAAAACCGGACGTGGTGTTCTTCGGCGGCTGTCACCCGGAAGCTGGCCCGCTGGTTCGCCAGATGCGTGAACAGGGGGTGCAGGCGAAATTCTTCTCCGGCGACTGCATTGTCAACGAAGAGATGGTGACGGCAGCGGGCGGGCCACAATATACCAACGGCATTTACATGACCTTTGGTAAAGATCCGCGCCTGATCCCGGACGGTAAAGCGGTTATCGACAAATTCCGCGCCGGTAAATTCGAGCCGGAAGGTTATACCCTCTACTCCTATGCCTCCGTACAGGCCATTGCCGCAGCCTTCAAGGCCACCGGCGGCAAGGATTCCGCGAAAGCCAGCGAGTGGCTGAAAGCCAATTCTGTCGATACGGTGATGGGCAAAAAAGCCTGGGACAGCAAAGGCGACCTGAAAGTGTCTGACTACGTGGTTTACCAGTGGGACGACAAGGGAAAATATAAGGAAGTGCAGTAACGGGACGGAGTCACGCTCAACGTCGGCGGGCTTGCCCCGCCGGCGCGTAATAAACATCAGGCTGCGCGCCTCGCGCGGCCTATAAAACGAGCGCGCTAAGATGAGTACATTCTTCCTGCAGCAGTTAGTCAATGGCTTAACGCTGGGCTCCGTCTACGGCCTGATCGCCATCGGCTACACCATGGTGTACGGCATTATCGGGATGATCAATTTCGCCCACGGCGAAGTGTATATGATTTCCGCCTATCTCTGCGCCATTGGTCTGGCGCTGCTCTCTTTCTTCGGGCTTGAGTCCTTCCCCCTGCTGATTCTGGGTACGCTGGTGTTCACCATCGCGGTAACTGGCGTGTACGGCTGGACTATCGAGCGTATCGCCTACAGGCCGCTGCGCAACTCCACGCGCCTGGCGCCGCTTATCTCCGCCATCGGGATGTCGCTTATCCTGCAAAACTACGCCCAGCTGAGCCAGGGCCCGCGCCAGCAAGGGGTGCCGACCATGCTCGACGGCGTGATTCGACTGCATCTTGGCGACGGGTTCGTGCAGATAACCTACACCAAAGTGTTTATTCTGCTCGCCTCGTTTGCCGGCATGCTGGTGCTTACGTGGATAATCAACCATACCCGGCTGGGGCGGATGTGCCGCGCGGTACAGCAGGATCGCAAAATGGCCTCTATTCTGGGGATCAACACCGACCGGATTATCTCCCTGGTCTTTGTTATCGGCGCGGCGATGGCCGGCCTGGCGGGCGTGCTCATCACCATGAATTACGGCACCTTTGATTTCTACGTCGGGTTTGTGATTGGCATTAAGGCCTTTACGGCGGCGGTGCTCGGCGGTATCGGTTCCCTGCCCGGCGCCATGCTCGGTGGCCTTATCCTGGGCGTCGCGGAAGCCCAGTTCTCGGGCATGGTGAACTCGGACTATAAAGATGTCTTCTCGTTTGGCCTGCTGGTCATGATCCTGATTTTCCGGCCCCAGGGTCTGCTCGGGCGCCCGGTTGTGGCCAAAGTGTGAGGAAGAGAATGATGACATCGCACGGTTTTTCTCTAAAGCGCTGCGTTCTGGACGCGATTTTTTCCGGGCTGATTGCGCTGATTATCTTCGGCCCGATTGCTGGCGTGGTGCTGGACGGGTACAGCTTTAACTTTGCCGGACAACGGCTGGCCTGGATGGTCGGCATTGTAATGCTGGGGCGTTTTCTCTTGAGCGCTTTTTTGGGTACCGCCGCGGGCGCTCGTTTCCAGGCTCGCTTCGAAGCCGATAACGCGGGCGTCTATGTTAGGTCTCCGGACTACAAAAGCCGCATGCGCTGGATTATTCCTCTGGTGATTGCGCTTGCGGTTTGCTTCCCGTTTGTCGCCACCAAGTATGTACTGACCGTCGCCATTCTCGGGCTGATCTACGTGCTTCTCGGTCTGGGGCTGAACATCGTCGTGGGGCTGGCCGGCCTGCTGGACCTGGGATACGTCGCCTTCTACGCGATTGGCGCGTACGGTCTGGCGCTGGGGTATCAGTATCTGGGGTTAGGCTTCTGGAGCATGCTGCCGCTGGCGGCAATCATGGCCGCCGCTGCAGGCGCCCTGCTCGGCTTTCCGGTACTGCGCATGCACGGCGACTATCTGGCGATCGTCACCCTCGGGTTCGGGGAGATCATTCGCCTGATCCTGAACAACTGGCTGACCTTCACGGGGGGGCCAAACGGCGTGTCAGCCCCTCCCCCCACCTTTTTCGGCCTGGAATTTGGACGACGCGCGAAAGAAGGCGGCGTGCCTTTTCACGAGTTTTTCCACCTGACCTACAACCCGAACATGAAGTTTATTTTTATCTACGCGGTGCTGTTCCTGGTGGTGATGCTGGTGCTCTACGTCAAACACCGCCTGACGCGGATGCCGATTGGCCGGGCGTGGGAAGCCCTGCGAGAAGACGAAATTGCCTGCCGCTCGATGGGGTTGAATCACGTCCTGGTGAAGCTCTCCGCCTTTACGCTGGGCGCGTCGACCGCGGGGATTGCCGGGGTGTTCTTCGCCACCTATCAGGGGTTTGTGAATCCGACCTCCTTTACCTTCTTTGAATCCGCGCTGATCCTCGCCATCGTGGTGCTGGGCGGCATGGGCTCTACCCTTGGCGTGGTGCTGGCCGCTTTCGTGCTTACGGTAACGCCGGAGCTGCTGCGCAGTTTTGCGGAGTACCGCGTCCTGCTGTTTGGCATGCTGATGGTGGTGATGATGATCTGGCGTCCACGCGGCCTGATCCGCATTAACCGCAGCGGGTTTGCCGTGCGTAAGGGCGTGGCGCCATGAACGGGACGATATTGCGCGTGGAACATCTGATGATGCACTTCGGTGGGATTAAGGCGCTTAACGACGTTAATCTGGACGTGCAGCGCGGCTCCATTACCGCCCTTATCGGGCCAAACGGAGCGGGAAAAACAACCGTGTTTAATTGCCTGACGGGTTTCTATAAGGCTTCCGGCGGCAATATTTTATTTTCTACCCGCACTAAAACGACCAACGTTATTCAGGTCCTCGGACAAAAATTCCAGCCGGGCGACTGGATTAACCCCGCGCAGTTCGGGCAGCGCCTGTTCTACAAAATGTTTGGCGGAACGCACCTGGTGAACCGCGCCGGGCTGGCGCGCACCTTTCAGAACATCCGCCTTTTTCGCGAGATGTCTGTCGTGGAAAACCTGCTGGTCGCGCAGCATATGCGCGTTAACCGCAATCTTCTCGCCGGGATCTTAAACACGCCGGCATATCGGCGGGCGGAAAGCGATGCCCTGGACAGGGCCTTCTACTGGCTGGAGGTGGTGGACCTGGTGGAGTGCGCCAATCGCCTGGCGGGAGAGATGTCGTACGGGCAGCAGCGGCGTCTGGAGATCGCGCGGGCAATGTGTACCGGGCCCGAGATGATCTGTCTGGATGAGCCTGCCGCCGGGCTTAACCCGGTCGAAACGCATAAGCTGAGCAGCATTATTCGTTTCCTGCGCGATCGCCATGACATCACGGTCTTACTGATTGAACATGATATGGGGATGGTGATGGAGATTTCGGACGACATTATCGTGCTCGACCACGGCGATGTGATTGCCAGAGGTAAACCCGAGCAGATCCAGCATGATGAAAAGGTCATTGCCGCCTACCTGGGTACGGATGAGAGCGAGGTGTCCCTATGAGCGAACCGCTGCTGGCTTTTCGCAAGGTGGATGTGTTCTACGGCGCCATTCAGGCGCTGAAGCAGGTCTCCCTGGAGGTCAATAAAGGTGAGACCGTGGCGCTGATTGGCGCTAACGGCGCGGGTAAATCCACATTGCTGATGTCTATCTTTGGCCAGCCGCGCATCCGGAGCGGGCAGATTCTGTTCAATGGTGACGACATCAGCCATCAATCCACCCACTACGTCGCCTCCGGCGGCATTGCGCAGGCGCCTGAAGGCCGGCGTGTCTTCCCGGATATGACCGTCGAAGAGAACCTGCTGATGGGAACCATCCCCATCGGCAACCGGTTTGCGGCTGAAGATATGCAAACCATGTTCGACCTGTTCCCTCGCCTCAAGGAGAGGCGCAAGCAGCGCGCGATGACCATGTCAGGCGGGGAACAGCAGATGCTGGCGATCGCCCGGGCGCTGATGAGCCGTCCCAGGCTGCTGTTGCTGGATGAACCGAGCCTGGGCTTAGCGCCGATAGTGGTGAAACAGATCTTCCAGACGCTGCGCGAGCTGGCCCGCAACGGCATGACCATTTTTCTGGTGGAGCAGAATGCGCACCATGCGTTGAAGCTTTCCGACCGCGGATATGTGATGGTTAACGGGCAGATCCGGTTGAGCGGCAGCGGCGAGGAGCTGCTCGGAAATCAGGAGGTGAGGAAGGCGTATTTGGGCGGATATTAAAACGCCCGCGATAGCGGGCATAAAGATGCCGTATGGATTAACCAAACACCATTATCCAAACAGATAGTGGTTTAATTCCGATCACCCTTATTTACAAAAAACTGCAACTTCCAGGCGTAATGTTTCCCTTGTTAACCATTAAGTCTATAAGGGATTAAATTATGTGGAGTGCCCATAAAGCCGCAGTTTATGCCCGCCAGCATGCGGGCGAGCATAGCCAGAAAAGATGTGCAGAATTTGTTTCAAAAGCCATTCGCGCTGGCGGTGCTAATCTGCAGAACACACATTATGCTAAGAATATGAAAAGCAATTTGATTTTGGCTGGCTTCCATCAGATTTACGGCGAGCCTGTTGAGGGTGACGTGGCAGTGATCCAGCCTACAGCCCACCACCCCTATGGCCATGCATGCATCTATGGCGGGAACGGCGTCTGGTACTCTGATTTTGTTCAGCGAACAATGTATCCGGGAAAAGAATACCGGGAAGTAAAGCCAGCGTATGCAATATACAGGCATGACTAACATGAAAAAAATAATTCTTGCTGCCCTGCTTCTGCCCACTCTCGTATCAGCTGCACAGAAGCTACCCCCTGAGGCATCCGCCGCCCTTCAGTTTAATAAGTGGTACATCTCGCAGATTCTTAGCGGGAAAGAGCCAATAAAAAACTATGAAGCGCTGAGCCGATACGTTACCCGCGAAACAATCAGCAAGCTCAAAGCCATGGATAAGCTGGATCCGGATGAATATGACGTGCCTGACGTCGATATGTTCATAAAGGCCCAGGGATATGATGATGACTGGGGCATCGTCAGTGCGCGGGCATTAGATTACGATGCCGCATGCATGCAGGTGTATATATCATTCGGCAAAAAGCGGGATCACACCGTGATTGACTGCATGGTCAAAGAAAATGGCGCATGGAAAGTTCAGTCCGTGGCAAGCGTGAATATTTCTGACAACCTGAGCGCAGAATGATATCGGCGATATGACAGGGGTACTGATGCAATGCATCTTCGCGAATCCCTGTCGTATCGCCGACAAATACACCTTCGCTCTGGATAACTGAATAACTGAATAACTGAATAACTGAATAACTGAATAACTGAATAATAACAATGATGCAAGAAAGTAGATTTCAGGCACAAAAAAACCACCTTTCGGTGGTTTCACGACACTGCTTATTGCTTTGATTATTCTTTGTTTCCCATGGTACCCGGAGTGGGACTTGAACCCACACAGCGCGAACGCCGAGGGATTTTAAATCCCTTGTGTCTACCGATTCCACCATCCGGGCTCGGGAAGAAAGTGGAGGCGCGTTCCGGAGTCGAACCGGACTAGACGGATTTGCAATCCGCTACATAACCGCTTTGCTAACGCGCCGTAAAACTTTTCTAACTGACACCCGCTATTGCGCATGTCTTTAATCTGGAGCGGGAAACGAGACTCGAACTCGCGACCCCGACCTTGGCAAGGTCGTGCTCTACCAACTGAGCTATTCCCGCATGTTATCAAGTTAACTGCTAACCACTTGATTTCATTATCGTCCGGCTTGCTGTGCCGCCGTTCGATGCGTTGCATTCTACTGATATGACGTGATGAGTCAACGTTATTTTTTGCTTGTCTGGATTGTTTGCTGAAAATTACGGCGAAACGATCACTGATCAAGCAAATCCCCGCGCGCAGCGTTCAAATATTGCAGCATTGACCACAGCGTCAGCACCGCCGCGACCCACAGGAGACCGATGCCCGCCCACTCAACCCAGGCGTTCGGGCGCCAGAGCATCCATACCAGCGAGGCCATCTGCGCGGTGGTTTTTACTTTACCAATCCAGGATACCGCCACGCTGCTGCGTTTCCCCAGCTCCGCCATCCACTCACGCAGCGCAGAGATGATGATCTCACGGCCAATCATAGTTGCGGCGGGCAGCGTCACCCACCAGGTATGATAGTGCTCAGCCACCAGCACCATCGCGATCGCGACCATCACTTTATCCGCTACCGGATCGAGAAAGGCGCCGAAACGGGTGCTCTGGTTCCAGCGGCGCGCCAGATAGCCATCAAACCAGTCAGTTACCGCTGCAATAAGGAAGATCAATGCGCAGGCGAACGGTGCCCAGACGACCGGCAGGTAAAACGCCAGCACAAAGAACGGAATGAGTACAACACGAAAGAGAGTGAGCAACGTAGGGATATTATATTGCATAGTGACGGTAACTATTTGTTGTCAGTAAAATTTAGCTCTATGTTGCTACAGAGCCCTCAATGTTTCAACGAGTAGTAGATCTTTTCTGCCAGCCCTTGCGAAATACCCGGCACTTTTGCAATTTCCTCCATACTGGCGTTGAGTAATCCTTGCAATCCGCCCATATACTTCAGCAGCATCTGGCGGCGTTTTGGCCCAACGCCCTCAATAGTCTCAAGCGTGCTCGTGTTTTTGACCTTCGCCCGTTTTTTGCGGTGGCCGCTGATGGCATGGTCGTGCGACTCATCGCGAATATGCTGAATGACGTGCAGCGCCGGGGAGTCCGGCGGCAGGCTGAAGCCCTCACCTTCCGGCTCAAAAAACAGCGTTTCCAGACCGGCCTTACGATCGGCCCCTTTTGCCACGCCTAACAGCAGCGGATGGTTTTTGTCCCACTCAACGTCGAGCGACTCGAATACCGCTTTCGCCTGACCTAGCTGCCCTTTCCCACCGTCGATAAGAATCACGTCCGGGATCTTGCTCTCTTCAATCGCTTTACCGTAGCGACGGCGCAGCACCTGATTCATGGCAGCATAGTCATCACCCGGCGTGATGCCGGTGATGTTATAGCGGCGATACTCGGCGCGAAGCGGGCCGTTGGCGTCAAATACCACGCAGGACGCCACCGTCTGCTCACCCATCGTATGGCTGATATCGAAACATTCCATTCGCTTCACTTCCGGCAACTTCAGGAGCGTCGCCAGCGCGGTTAAACGCTGGCTAACCGTCGATTGCTGGGACAGTTTAGTGGTGAGCGCCGTCGCCGCGTTGGTCCGCGCCAGCTTCAGATAGCGTGCACGGTCGCCGCGCGGTTTGGTTTGAACATTGACCCGACGCCCGGCCAGTTCGGAAAGCGAATCGGCCAGCAGGGTTTTGTCATCAAGGCTAAAATCGAGCAGGATCTCCGAGGGCAGCGTACGCATCTGGCTGCCCTGAAGATAAAACTGGCCAACAAAGGTTTCCACCACTTCACCCAGCTCGGTGCCGCCAGGCACCTTCGGGAAATAGCTGCGGCTGCCGAGCACTTTGCCCTGGCGAATAAACAGCACATGCACGCAGGCCATGCCGGCGTCGAAGGACACGCCAATAACGTCGAGATCGTCGCCGGTATTTGAGACAAACTGTTTCTCAGTGACTCTGCGCACCGCCTGGATCTGGTCGCGGATCCGCGCAGCCTCTTCAAACTCAAGTGCGGCGCTGGCTTTTTCCATTCTGGCGATCAGCTGGGTTAAAACCTGATCGTCTTTGCCAGCTAAGAACAGGCGTACGTATTCCACCTGCTGCGCATACTCGTCTTCACTGACCAGCCCGGCAACACAGGGGCCAAGGCAACGCCCAATCTGGTACTGTAAACACGGGCGCGAGCGGTTGCGGTAGACGCTGTTTTCACACTGGCGGATCGGGAAGATTTTTTGCAGCAGCGCCAGCGTCTCTCGCACGGCATAGCCATTCGGGAAGGGGCCGAAATATTCCCCTTTCGCGTGTTTTGCGCCGCGGTGCATCGCCAGACGCGGATGGGTGTCACCACTCAGAAAGATAAACGGATAGGATTTGTCGTCCCGCAGCAGCACGTTATAGCGCGGCTGGTAGAGCTTAATATAGTTGTGCTCAAGCAGCAGCGCTTCCGTCTCGGTATGCGTCACGGTGACATCAATATTCTGAATGAGTGAGACCAGCGCTTCGGTCTTACGGGAGGCAAGGTTACTGCGGAAATAGCTGGAAAGACGCTTTTTAAGATCTTTGGCCTTCCCTACATAGATAACCGTACCGCCAGCGTCATACATCCGATAGACGCCTGGCTGGCTGGTTACGGTTTTCAGAAATGCTTTTGAATCGAATACATCACTCACTGACTTAACAACGTCTCCGCGTTACATAAACCGTGCCGGATGGCCAGATGAGTCAGTTCAACATCACCATGAATGTTCAGTTTACTGAACATACGATAACGATAGCTGTTGACCGTTTTCGGGCTGAGATTCAGCTGCTCTGAGATCTCATTCACTTTCTGACCCTTGGTGATCATCAGCATAATCTGCAATTCACGCTCAGACAAACTGGCAAACGGTGATTCCGTTTTCTCGGGTTCGATCTGGCTCAGCGCCATCTGCTGCGCAATGTCGGAGGCAATGTAACGCTGGCCGGCAAATACAGAACGGATAGCATTTACGACCTCCTGCGGTGCGGCGCCTTTGCTAAGGTAACCGGCTGCCCCCGCCTGCATCACCTTCGCGGGAAGCGGATTTTCAGTATGCACGGTCAGCATGATGACTTTTGTATCAACAAAGGTACGCGCGATTTTGCGTGTTGCCTCAAGGCCACCGATACCGGGCATATTCATATCCATCAGCACCACATCGGCCGAGTTTGTGCGGCACCATTTTACAGCATCTTCCCCACAGCACGCCTCACCGGCAACTTTAATACCTTTAATATCTTCAAGAATGCGTCGTATCCCTGCGCGCACCAGTTCGTGGTCATCAACAAGAAGGACGTTGATCAAAGGAAATGTCTCCAGAATAGGGATAACGCTACTGAGTGATAATTTGGCTTATATTAACGGTTTTCATCACAAGATTAAAACGTTAAAAAATCGGCTATTCGATTTTGCTCTCGTTTTTGGAAATTAGCCTGTACAGTCCATGGAAAGAGAGCCCTTGCCATCAGAGCTTTTGCGGCTATTTTTAAGCATCTGTATTCAAAAAGTTACAAAAAGCTTGCACGCTTTCCTCGCGGAAAAACTGTTCTCAATTTTTGTAACAATAATTAACGGCAAGTAAACCAGGCGCAAACAATTAATAGCCGTACCAGAGCATCAGTTTACCGGCTGGCTCTGTTTACGCAAATAAACACTGGCGTAAAAGTACGAAAAACAACCGCTGCATTTTTTGCTGCAGCTTGTGGTATACTCCGCCGCCTTGACTTTCGTCGTCGCGCTTTAGCGCCGTTTAATAATGAGGAAAATAAATGAGCACACCTGAATTTGCCACTGCGGAGAATAACCAGGAACTGGCACAGGAAGTAAACTGCCTGAAAGCGCTGCTAACGCTGATGCTGCAGGCGATGGGCCAGGCTGATGCTGGTCGTGTGATCATTAAAATGGAAAAACAAATCGCGCAGATGGAAGACCAGGCGGAATCGGCCGTATTTGCTAACACCGTTAAGCAAATCAAACAAGCGTACCGCCAGTAACAAAAAACGGCTGGATGCAGTGCATTCAGCCGTCCACCCGTCTGTCACGCAGAACGTACTCTCTAATCAGATCAGTCCCGTAGCCGCCGCATAACAGGCAATCTGCGTCTTGTTTGGCGCATTAAATTTTTTCTGCATATTCTTCTGATGGAAGTTAACCGTATTCTCTGAAATAGAGAGAATGATCGCTATTTCCGCCGACGTCTTACCTTCCGCGGTCCATTTCAAAATTTCTCGTTCGCGTTTGCTGAATTTCATCTCAGGCGGCATAACCATCTTATCTTCAAAACGCAGCAGCGCTGTTAATGCCATTTGCACCAGCATCTGCAGCCGCAGCTCTATTTCCTCGCCGGCAAACGGTCCTTCCTGCGCGCGAGTACGGGAAACTGAGAGGAAGCCGAGCGCATGATTAGGCAGCATCAGACACTGCGTTATTCCCGAACGTAGACCGAAGTCCTGCGCCCTATGCCATAATTCCTGAGCATCCGCAAATAATTCGTCCGTCCAGGGTAAATGCCCCTGAATGAAATTCTCCGGCTTTAGCACCGGATCGATGGTGAAATAGTTCTCTGATTGATATTGCGCCAGCCACTGTTGCGGATAAGTGGCATGCACAGCGATTTTAGGCCGCGTAAACGGCACCGGATGGCGCACACAGAGTGAGTAATAATCGAATTCCAGCGCCTGAGTTTGTCGCTGAAGTTCATGATATACCTCGGCGACACAGGTCAATTCCTGAAACCGCAGGGAGCAATCCCGTCGCCAGGTGAAAAAGTCTGAATCCTTCATACTTACTAAAAGAAGCCTCTGAAAAGATAATCATTATTATGGTGAATATAACCTAACACATAAAACTTATTTCTAACTACAAAATATCGGTACTAGCACAATTAACTGTGCTATGGATAAGGATTATTCTGTTCGGGTAGAATAAAAGAACACCGTTTAAGGCGAAGAGCGAGAATAATTTGCTCCAGAAGAACTTTCTGGAGCAAATGAGTACATAAATGCTACTGCATAAGGAATTTTTCCAGGAATTGACGGGTTCGCGGCTGCTGAGGGTTAGCAAATAAGCTTTTCGCCGGTCCCTGCTCTACAATCCGCCCCTGGTCCATAAAGATGGCTCTGTCCGCCACGTCGCGCGCAAAGCTCATTTCATGGGTCACGATAACCATCGTGCGTTTTTCCTGCGCCAGCTGGCGGATGGTGTTCAGCACCTCACCCACCAGTTCGGGATCGAGCGCGGAGGTCGGTTCATCAAACAGGATCACGTCAGGGCGCATCGCCAGCGCGCGCGCGATGGCCACGCGCTGCTGCTGTCCGCCCGACAGGCGGCGCGGATAGCTGGTCTCTTTCCCTGCCAGCCCGACTTTGGCGAGCAACTCGCGGGCGCGTGCCGTCGCTTCCTCTTTGGGCTCACCTTTTACAATGACTGGTCCTTCAATAATATTTTCCAGCACCGTGCGGTGCGGGAATAGATTGAAGCTCTGGAACACAAAGCCAACATGCTGACGCAGGCGGCGAATCAACCCTTTCTGCTGGCTGATGGATTTACCGGTATCAATCGTTATCTCCCCAACCCGAATGGTGCCCCCTTCCGGCTGCTCAAGCAGGTTGATACTACGCAGCAGCGTGGTTTTCCCCGACCCGCTCGGGCCAATAATCGCCACGACTTCGCCCTGCTCAACTTCCAGGTCGATGCCGTGGAGCACCGTTTGCCCGTGGAATTTTTTCACCAGGTTTTTGACGTCAATTGCACTCATTTTGGATCACGCTCCTGGCGGTTAAGCTGGTTTTCAAAGTAGTTTTGCAGAGCAGACAACACCGTCGCCATCACCCAGTAGATCAGCGAGGCGGCCAGATACATGGTGAAAACTTCAAGGGTGCGCGAGGTAATGAGCTGCGCCTGACGGAACAGCTCCGGCACCTGAATGGTTGCCGCCAGAGAGGTATCTTTCACCAGGCTGATGAAGCTGTTGCTCAGCGGCGGAAGCGCTACCCGCGCCGCCTGCGGCAGAATGGCGCGTCGCAGCGTCTGCCACGGCGTCATCCCGATACTGGCCGCCGCTTCCCACTGACCTTTATCAATCGACGAGATCGCCGCGCGCAGGGTTTCGGAGGTATAGGCCGCCGTGTTAAGCGACAGGCCAATCATCGCCGCCGGGATCGGATCCAGCTCGATGCCGAACTGCGGTAAACCGTAGTAGATCATAAAGAGCTGAGCGATAAGCGGCGTACCGCGAAATACGGAAATATAAAAGCGCGCCAGCCAGCGTACCGGCAGGATGGGCGACATGCGCATTAAGGCCAGTACAAAGCCCAGCACAAGACCGAAGAACATCCCGCCGATACTGAGCTGTAGCGTGAATACCGCACCTTTCAGCAGGAATGGCAGGGAATCAATAACCAGTTGAATACTTTCTTGCATTATTATTTTTCGACCTGATTTTTAGACATGAGGATGATAAGCAAACAGCGCGGGCGCCCCGCCGGTGTGCACAAATAAAATCGGCCCTTCATCCTTAAAGCGTTTCTGCGCAATGCCATCGATAAGCCCGGCCATCGCTTTACCCGTATAGACCGGATCGAGCAGTATACCTTCAAGGCGCGCCAGCAGCTTAACGGCTTCCATCCCCTCTTCATTAGGCGTACCGTAGCCCGGCGCAAAATAGTCATCCCAGAGCAGGATCTCGGCCCTGGCCTTCAGCTCCAGCTGCTCTGCCACCGCCTGTTGCAGCGCCACTACTTTTGGCTTCTGGTCCGCGACGCTGCGGGAAACCGTCACGCCAATCAGCTCGACATCCGGCAGAAGCTGTTCCAGCCCCACCGCCAGCCCGGCATGCGTGCCCGCGCTTCCGGAGGCGACAACGACCGACGAGAGGCTAACGGCGCCCTCGCACTGCTGGGCGATTTCCAGCGCGCTTTCCACATAGCCCAGCGCGCCCAGCGCGTTCGAACCGCCGACGGGAATAACGTAGGGGCGGAAACCCTGCGCTTCCAGACGCGTAGCCAGATCGTCGAGCTGTGCGGTCGGGTCGGTCAACGCATCCACCATCTCCACCTGCACGTTGAACAGGTCTAAAAGCAGACGGTTACCGTTGGACAGATAGTTTTCCGCCCGCGTGCCAATCGGGTTTTCCAGCAACGCCACACAGTGAAGACCGAGTTTTGCCGCCACGGCGGCCGTCTGACGAACATGGTTGGACTGAATGGCCCCGGCAGTAATAAGCGTATCCGCGCCTTCGCGCAGCGCGTCGGCCGCCAGAAACTCCAGCTTGCGCAGCTTATTGCCCCCCATCGCCATCGGCGTCACGTCATCGCGCTTAATAAAAATATCGCGTCCCAGATAATCAGAAAATCGCGGCAGGTACTCCAGCGGCGTCGGCGCACCGATAAATTCCAGACGGGGAAAGCGCGTTAAATTCTGTAGTGACATGGACTCTCCGGTAACTCAGACAAAATGTGATATTTTTCATTATGCACGCAGACGCGTAAGAAATAAAAAAGGCGCTTTTAAAAGCGCCTTTTTTCCAGGTCAGCGACTTATTTGGTGACGTCGGCCCCGAACCACTTCTCAGACAGCGCCTTCAGGCTGCCGTCTTTCTGCATGTCAGCAATCGCGGAATCAATGGCTTTCACCAGATCCTCGTTGCCTTTACGGACGGCCACGCCGGATTCCTGACGAGAGAACGCATCACCCGCTACTGCCAGGGTATTGTTGGTTTTCTTCACCAGATCCAAAGCGGCCAGACGGTCAACCAGAATGGCGTCGATACGGCCTACGCGCAGGTCCTGATATTTCGTCGGGTCATCATCATAGGTGCGGATGTCCACGCCCTGAACGTTCTGGCGCAGCCACTCTTCGTAGTTAGTTCCCAGACCGACGCCGACTTTTTTGCCTTTCAGATCGGCAGCGGATTTAATGGAGCCTTCGTTACCTTTCTTCACCAGCGCCTGAATACCGGACACGGTGTACGGCGTGGAGAAGTCATACTTCTTCTTACGCTCGTCAGAAATGGTCACCTGGTTAATCACCACGTCAATACGTTTTGAATCCAGCGACGCCAGCATACCGTCCCATTTGGTCGGTTTCAGGGAGGCTTTAACGCCGAGGTGCTTCGCCAGTTCTTCTGCAAATTCCACTTCAAAACCGGTCAGCTTGCCATCATCGCCCTGGAAGCTGAAGGGAGGATAGGTTCCTTCCAGCCCGACCAGCAGCGTACCGCGCTCTTTTACTTTATTCAGCAGGTTTTCTGCAGCGAACGTTTTCACGCTCATGCCCGCAACCAGCGCGACGGCCATAACACCCATCAGCGCCTGACGACCCAGAAGTGCAAATTTCATAAATACCCCGATATAGTGGAATTTTTACGTAGTGTAGAGAAATCGCCTGCAACGTCAAAGGCGACTGTGCTACATCTTATTCTTTTTTAATATATATCAGAAGTTGTTCCGGCGAGCGCTTTCTGCTTCACGGAACCCGGCATTTGCACCTTATATTGCGCATACTTGCGCAGCGCAATACGGTAGTTGTTGGTGCTGGTTGCAGGCAGCCACGGCTCCAGATTTTCATCCAGGTAACCGGTCTTCAGCAGATCGCGAGAGATATTGTTAACGCTCAGATGCTGCCCAAGACGGCGCAGGCGAACCACATATTCGCGCACGGTGCCGTGGCTCATCTCCGTTTGTTCAAACAGGAATTGTTTGAAGCCGATGATATCGAAGAAGTCGCTTTGCTCTTTGCAGTGGAGATCGCCACAGAAACGGCAAAGCGCCACCCACTCTTTTTGCTCTTCGAGCCACGCGGCTTCATCCATTAACGTGTCGAGGCGAGAGATAGCGATTTTATTCACGATCTCGCCGCGGCGAACCAGCGTGATACGATCGAGTAATTTGTTACAGTGGGCGCAATGCGTCTGGCTGTGTTTAAAGTCTTTAAGGTAGCGGCTTAAAGGCCGTCTTTTAGATTGCTGCACCGTCATGATAACTCCTGGTTGTCAATACGTTGTGCGGCATTTTTCGGGTGATTGGATCACCTATAACTTACCCAGTTTGGTTCGTAAGCGTTTAATGGCCTGGCTGTGCAGCTGGCTAACCCGCGACTCCCCCACCTCCAGAACCGCGCCAATCTCTTTGAGATTAAGCTCTTCCTGGTAATAAAGGGTCAACACCAGCTGTTCGCGCTCGGGCAGAGCTTCAATCGCTTCCATTACGCGCTGGCGTAAATTCCCTTCCATTAAATGGTGTAACGGGTTTTCCTGCTGGTGCTCGTCCGTCACCAGCTCGATGCTATCGCCATGCTCTTCGCGCCACTCGTCATAGGAGAAGAGTTGGCTATTATTGGTATCGAGCAACATCTGACGATACTCTTCAACAGCAATGCCAAGACGTTCCGCCACTTCGGTTTCCGTTGCGTTGCGTCCCAGTTCCTGTTCCAGCTGCCCCATCGCATGCGCCACTTCGCGCGCGTTGCGGCGAACGCTGCGCGGCACCCAGTCGCGGCTGCGCAGCTCGTCCAGCATCGCACCACGAATACGCTGAACTGCGTAAGTCGTAAATGCCGTTCCTTGCAGAGCGTCGTATCGGTCAACTGCATTCAATAACCCGATACCGCCCGCCTGTAGCAGATCGTCAAGTTCCACGCTCGCCGGCAAACGCACCTGGAGGCGCAATGCTTCGTGACGCACCAGCGGGACATAACGCTGCCACAGCGAGTGTTTATCCATTACACCTTCAGCGGTATAGAGTGAATTCACGATAAACAGCCCTGCGTTAGTTGAGTTATCGGCATGATTATCCGATTCTGCAGGGCGTTCAATTGGATGAATAATGGGTGAAATGGGGGGTTATTTTGAGATTAGATCAGGAAAAACAGCAGCCAGTGGTTTTTCCGCAACTGGCTTGCTGAATGTTATAATGCACTCTTTAATGACTAACTGCATATTTTTTATAGATTTTTTCCAATTGCCGAGTGACTTTTTTTGTATTCTCAATAGTAATATCAGTAGGCATGAGACCACGCTTTTGTTTAAAACGTTGCAAAGCCACTGTCACTATCGCCCTGAAAGTGAGTTCGCCTGAAATTGTGGATTGCTTAGTACTCCATCCTTCATCACCAATATAATCTTGTGAGTCTGCGATGTCTGCAAAATAACCGAACGGAGGATGCATGCCAGCATCAATAATCGCAATAGTATGATCAACATGCTCAAGAGCATTATAGAAACGTTCGTCCATCAGACCCACTGTATCGAGCGCCAATGCAGTGTAGTAACTAAATGCTCCCACGCAGGAAGGGAACATAAATAGTTTTTCACTTGCATAATCGCACCGCATTCGCACGAGTGGCTGTCCCTGTGGATTAACATTCAGTAACCCATGCTGACTAAAATTAAAATGTTGTATGCCTGTGAGTCGGGCCATTTCAATATAGCGAAGAAAAACATCATCCCGTTTAACAAAAACGTCATCCTCAATAAGAAAATAGTGGTCAACGCCTTTTTCTTGCAGATATGACAGGGCCCGATTTTTGCTGCACCCGACCCCGAGATTTTCCTCATTCAAAATATAACAACAATCAAGACCTGAATACTCAGGATAATGTTGTCCGTCATTAATAATAACCAGTTCATCAATATATTGGCGCGGCAGAGAGTTAAATAGTTTAAGCAAACCGTCTTTACGATTAAAAGTGACGATCCCCACACCAATTTTTTCACCCTGATACATACATCATTTACCTATTCTTCGTTTCAGACACCGCCAGTTTCTGACGCTTTCCCACTTGGGTACAAGCATTAGCCTATCCAGGCACGTTGCCAATCATCCAGACCACTCTCTCTTAGCATCCAGTCTCGGTGTACTGCGTTGCGCAGTTGTTCCCCAGCCTTATTAAGTGCATTCCTGTCGTAAATATGCTCACGAACAGCAGAAATCCACGCACTGGGGGTATTTTTTACCCGATGAACGGGCAGGCCACAGCGATAGGGTTCGATATCGGTGCAGATAATGGGGAATCCACAACTTCCCAGTTCTAAGAGACGAAGATTACTTTTACATTCATTGAACCGATTCTGTTCAAGCGGGACCAATGCCAGATCAAGATCAAGTTCACTCAACTTTTGCGGATAATGTTCAAAAGGTACAGGTAAATGGAATTCACAATTGACACCTGCAGGTTTCATCCCCATAAACACCCATTCCACTTCATCCTGTAATTCATGAATGATAGGTAACAATATTTCAAGATCGCCCGTATGGCTCGAGCCTCCTGCCCAGCCTACACGAGGTTTTTTGCCACAACGTTTAGCAGACTTGAGGGTTCCCCACAGTTCCATATCCAGACGATTTTTTGCCACACGGATATCCGAATGGAAACGAGAATAAGCTTCAGCCAGCGGCTCAGTCGAAACAACAACCCAGTCGGCCAGAGCAAGGGCTGAACTCAGGCGATTCTGAATGTCTTTTGGCACATTCTCCCTGAAAATATTTTTCTCCGGGACGTCTAAATAGTAATCATCAAATTCCATAATAATTTTGGCATTACAGACCTGACGATAGCGTTTTACTGTCTGAGGAATATCATCAGCAATAGGTACTTCAAGAATCAGTCGATCGGGCTGGAATTGGGCCACTTCCATCACCGTTGGCAGTCCCAAGATCAATCCACCATCAGCTTTCAGCTCTTGCTGAAGTGCATGAAGAGGTTTAATGACGCGATAATTACCACATCCTGTCCAGTTAATGTGGGTCCCCATGATCACAGGTAACGGCCTTCCTGGCAGCGCATTCGGTAAGCGCGACATACGTGTATTTAGGCTGAATGTCGACCCGAGACGGTTCATATTAGAATTATAATAAGGATCACGTGCCAGTTCTGCTCCCCATTTATCAAGTAGCGCATCATGACATGCTTCATCCGCATGAGTAGCGACTGAAAATTTTTCTGGGAACAAACGCGAAGCTCCGCCAAGGTGCTTAACGCTGCTAAAAGGTGTCCACAAGGTGATATAACCTTGCGCTTTTGCTTTTAATGCCAAATCAACGTCAGCGTAGTAGATCGGGAAATTCTCTTCATCGAATCCGCCAAGCTCATCAAATACTTCTTTACGCATCATCATGCAGGCCGCACTTACTGCATGAGCGCCCCGAGGGATCTTCAACCGGCTAAGAAAGCCGCTTTCTTCCTGAGAGCTTCCTCTCCCACAGACAGTCACGCCGTCATTGATGCCCGTGATATACCCACCATGCTCCAGCGTGCCATCAGGATAGACAAGTTTACTACCTACTATACCGACTTCCGGGCGTTGAGCGAGTTCGAGCAATGCCCCCATCCAGTTGCCTTCATTAATTTCAATATCATTATTCATAAACAACAGGTATTCACCTGTTGCATAACGGCTGGCATAGTTGTTGATAGAGGCAAAGTTAAACGCCGCATCCCAGCGCAGAACTTTAATTTGCGCCAACTGCATGGACTCAAGCTGGTCCAAGTACTTTCTCGCATCTTCATCAGTAGAACCATTATCAACAATAATAATTTCATACAGATGGTACGCCGTTTTCTCCATCAGAGAGTCTATACACCGCTGGAGTAACACCAGACGGTCCCGTGTTGGAATAATCACCGACACCTTTGCGATGGCTGGAAGTTGATACATCACGAACTGAACGCCAGGCTCTTCGCCAGCTACGATCTTTGCATGTATGCCACAGCGTGAAAGATGCGCGGCAGTGATGATTTTCATTTCATCCATGATGGCGGGATTTTTACACCACTCACTAATGCTGATGGTCCCGGAGATCAACGCCTCAGGAATATGGCCGATTACGAGAGGACCTTTTTCTTCAATTAATTTCCAACAAATATCGATATGACTCAAATACTGATAGTCAGTATTAAAGTCATTGTGGCGACTTACTGCATCTTTTGAAACAAAGACACTGGAACCGATGTAAGGATGTGCACGCAGCATATCTATATCACATTCCGGCTTCAGAATTAAGCCATCTTCATCATCATTACGTATAACGAGCTCGTCAAAATACCAAAGTTCCCGCCGGGGATCACGCATCGTAAACTCGGCACAGGTAAGTAGCGCATGCTCTTCCAGAGTATTGCCCGAGTCCATAATGAGCAGATTAGTTGACGTGATTTCATCCACCGCCCGGTTGAGATTATCCACGAAGCGTATTGTCGGGCAATCGTTAATATCAAATGATGGCAGTTTTCCTACTACGATGATTGCGTCGGCACTTAGTGTTTGGTTATTAACAGAAAGCAAACTCGCACGCAGCTTATTTCTATCGCCTTCGCGATCAATAATTATGACAGTAATACTGGCACAGGTAGGGAAAGACTGAAGCAAAGTCCCTATAATAGCGGAACGCAGCGGAGTTGGTTTTCTTTCATTTATCCAACTACTCACCGATCGCGTTGTTTCTTCCCCAAAACTGTCCATAACCTTACGATGAAATTCAAGGTTACTGTGCTGTTCCTGCGAAATTTGTAGTTTTTTCGGCGCAGGTAAACGATCCAGTATCTTGCCTACGCAGGTGTCTAAAGAAAATTGCGCGTTTGCTTCAGCCCGGTATTCCCAGGCCCAGCAGGCTGCCTGCGGGTAACCGTCAAGGATTTCTTTGACCCAGCGGTTTTGGTTAACAATTTTGGAAGCACCTGTCAGTGCAAAATGATAATCAGTTCGTTCCAACAGATTTGCTTCTGTTAGATAACCATGCGAGGAAATACCGTCTGATATCACAACCGGCAACCCCATACTCATGGCATATACAGCGCGCGCTTCATCGCCAATAATTAGCTGATATTGTGACAGCAATTCTGGGGTTACGGGGCCAGGCGCAGAGTCCAGATTATAATAATCTAGTTCAATATTTTTGGTCTTGAATAACTCAATAAGCTCCACTAAATTCTTATTATAACCAGTAGAAATCAGCAGTGCTTTTTCGAGTTTATCTGTGAAGACCCTTCCGGCAGAAGAAAATTGATTATTAATGGTAAGCGGAAAAATCTTGATCCGCGGTTGTTTAATGCCCTTTTCAACTAAGCGGACATAGCTGGCGGTTGAGCAGGCAAAACTGGTGCTAGAAAGCGCATTTTCAGCATCTGCGCCATAGGGTAAATCATAGTCAGCATAGCTGTAAAAATGATGAAAGAAGACCCTGGAAACACAATCTCCTCGCATAAAAGTCGTATTCAGTACGGCCGGGATATAGCCGTTAAATATCCACATCAGGTCGTAGGAAGCATGCAACTTACCATTGGGTTGTTCCAATAACCGAATGTTTTTATTTTCATTTATGACATTTAAATTGTTGAGCCAATACCGACCCGTTGTTTTGGCAACAACATCGACCTGCCAGTTATGACGATGAAAATATTCTATCAAATCAAAAAATATACTCTCGTGTTGACCGTAGTGTTCGAACCTGTCAATGGTAAGTAAAATTTTGCGCATAATATTTTCAAGTCTATCAACATAAAAGTGGAGTGAGGCAATATAACAAAAACCCGGCAACGCCGGGTTTTGAAATATCAAGGGCGTAAGAATTAACGCAGCAGAGACAGCATTGCCTGAGGAACCTGGTTTGCCTGAGACAGTACAGAAGTACCAGCCTGTTGCAGGATCTGTGCACGTGACATGTTAGACACTTCGGTTGCGTAGTCAGCATCCTGGATACGAGACTGTGCAGCAGACAGGTTAGTCACTGAGTTGTTCAGGTTGTTAACTGTAGATTCGAAACGGTTTTGCATTGCACCCAGGTTGCTACGCGCGCCGTCGATACCTTTAAGAGCAGTATCAACTGCATCAATAACCGCTTTTGCAGTGGCGTTGTCGCTAATTGCTGCAGTGCCGCCAGAAAGTGCAGTACCCGATGCCAGGGAGCTCAGTTTAGCATTGATCAGAGAATCAGAGCCGATGCTGATGGTATCACCGGCTTTAGTGTTCGCACCAACCTGAATGGTTACGCCGCCGCTCTGAGAACCATCCAGCAGGTTTTTACCGTTGAAGTTCGCAGCACCTGCGATACGGTCAATTTCAGATAGACGCTGGTTGATCTCGGTATTGATAGAGGCCATGTCAGTATCTTGGTTGGTGCCGTTTGCTGCCTGTACAGACAGTTCACGGATACGCTGCAAGTTGGTGTTAATTTCGTTCAGGTTGCCTTCAGCAGTCTGAATCATAGAGATGCCATCGTTGGCGTTACGAGCAGCCTGAGTCATGCCCTTGATCTGTGAATTCATGCGGTTAGCAATCGCCTGACCAGCAGCATCGTCTTTCGCGCTGTTGATACGCAGGCCAGAAGACAGACGCTCAATCGCAGTACCCAGAGCAGACTGAGATTTATTCAGGTTGTTCTGAGTAGACAGGGATAACAGGTTAGTATTGATTACTGACATATTTTAATTCCTTCAAATTGGATTCTAGGGTCGGTGCTTAACACTCACGGCGTCTCTCACCGTCAAAAAGGTTATCGACGAACGTCATGAAGACTTTAGAATTTTCATTGAGTTTTTTTTAATTAACTGATTTTAAATGAAAAATATTCATCAGCATGGTAAAAAACCACGATTTCTACTGGCGTTCAGCCTTTTATTGTAAGAAGAAATATCCCCGAACTGCATCCTTCCTACCGATAACAAAGAGGGTATATGCCGAAAGGAATGCCGCTTATTCTGCCGATAATTTTATCAACTAATGATTAAACTATTTTCTCCTCTCGCCGATAACTAGCTGAAACTACCATTGACTAAAGGAAACAATCTAATGGCAAGTGCAACAATCAGTAGTCTTGGCGTCGGCTCAGGTTTGGACTTACAGACGCTCTACACTAACCTTGAAACCGCTGAAAAAACAAAATTAACAACAATAACGAATCAGCAAACCTCTTATAATGCGCAGCTCAGCGCATTCAGTAAGCTGCAAAGTGCGATGCAAACGCTCAATACCGCCACTGCAGCACTCTCTAAAACTGACACATGGAACGCAACAGCAGTCGGATCGACCAATACCTCCTTTACGGCAACCACGGCAACGGGAGCCACCGTCGGCAGCTATGCCGTTCAGGTTAAATCGCTGGCAAAAGCACAGGTACTGACTACTGCGAGTCAGGCTAGCGCGACCTCGCAGTTAGGCGCAACAACGGGTGGAACTCGTACGATAACCATTGCACAAGCCGGCTCGACAACGCCGCTGACCGTTACGCTCGGTGATTCCGATACCTCATTAAATGGAATCGCCAGCGCGATCAACAAAGCGAACGGGAACGTTACTGCTACCGTCATTAAAGCGAAAGACGGTGACTACACTTTAATGCTGACCTCTAAAACATCTGGTACAGCAAATGATATGACGGTGAGCGTCTCGGGCGACAGCACATTACAAAATATCATTGGATATGATTCTTCAACTCACACAGGCGTGATGAATCAACAGACGGCATCCAAAAATTCGCAAGTTATTATCAACGACATCACGATTGAGCGTTCAACTAACACGATTACTGATGCCCTGCCGGGTATTACCCTGAGTCTTAAAAATGAGAGCACGAGCAGTGAAAATCTGGATATTACTCGTGCTGCTGACACCACTCAAAAAGCCATAACTGACTGGGTAACTGCCTATAATGCTTTACAGTCGACCATTACATCCGTCACCAAATATATAAAGGTTGATGCCGGTGAAAGCCAGTCTGCAAATAACGGCGCGTTAATTGGCGATAGCACGGTACGCTCGGTGCAATCTCAGCTACGCGGATTATTAACTGAGGTGCAGTCAGGCTCTTATGCAATCCTGGCTCAGCTGGGTGTCACGCAAGATACCGCGACGGGGGCCGACGGTTCGTTAGGCAATCTTAAGATTGACTCGACCAAATTGAGCAAAGCCTTAACGGATAATCCAGAAGCGGTACAGGAATATTTTGCCGGTGATGGGAAAGCAACCGGCCTTGCGACACAAATGGGCACGATGCTCACAAACATGTTAAGCACGACCGCGGGTAAAGAAGGGATTATCAAGAATGCGACTGACGGTATAAACACGACGCTTAAAACGCTTGATCAACGCTATGACGCGATGGAAGCAAATATAGAAGCCACAATGGCGCGATATAAGGCGCAATTCACGAATCTGGATACGTTGATGAGCAAAATGAACAATACATCCACCTATCTGAAACAGCAATTTAGTTCGTCCAGCAGTTAAGGAATAATCATGTACTCACAAATTGGTGCGCGTGCATATCAACAAATCGGTCTTGAAAGTGCGGTAATGAGTGCAAATCCGCACCAACTTGTGACCATGCTTTTTGACGGGGCACTCAGTGCCCTTGTCCGTGCTCGGCTTTTTCTCAACGAGGGTCGTGTTGCCGAAAAAGGTGAAGCTTTGTCGAAAGCGATAAATATCATCGACAACGGGTTGAAGGCTGGTTTGAACATGGAGATTGAAGGTCCGCTTTCTGCGAACCTTGCAGCACTTTATGACTATATGATTCGTCGTCTCTTACACGCTAATTTACGTAATGACGAAGGGGCAATTGTCGAAGTTGAGGACTTATTGAATAACATTGCTGACGCGTGGAAACAAATTGGCTCTAATGTCTCCTCTCACCAGGATAATTTTTAATGAACAACCCCAACTCTGCTCTTAGCGCCTGGCAGGCGCTACATGATCTCAGCCTTTCAATGCTCAAGCTGGCTAAAGCAGGCCAGTGGGACGATCTCATCACGCAAGAAATCACTTATGTTCAACTTATTGAAAATATTTCGCTTAATCCAATAGCATCAGCACCACGGCCCCATATCGAACAGGCCAGATTCTTGCTTGAAAACGTGCTCAAAAATGAAAGTCAACTCAAAGAGTTACTGGCAATTCGAATGGATGAGCTTAGGCATCTCATCGATCAAACCGGCAAACAGCAATCCATCACCTCTACCTATGGAAAGCTGTCAGGGAATATTCTTTATCCAGAAAGTGTTACCCGCGACACACAATTATGATTTCTTCATCCATACTCCAGAAGTCTGCCATATGGCTTCTGGAGCACGGACGATGAAAAACCCCACCCTGTTACAATGCTTTCACTGGTATTACCCCGCTGGCGGTGAATTGTGGCGAGAAGTCACGGCGTTAGCCCCCAATCTTAATGAAATCGGCATCAACATGATCTGGCTGCCGCCCGCGTATAAAGGGGCTTCCGGCGGGTATTCGGTTGGCTATGACTCTTACGATCTGTTTGACCTCGGCGAGTTTGACCAGAAAGGCAGTATCGCCACGAAATACGGTGACAAAGCGCAGCTGCTGGAAGCCATCGACGCCCTCAAAAGCAACGAGATTGCCGTCCTGCTGGACGTGGTGGTGAACCACAAAATGGGGGCTGATGAGAAAGAGCCTGTCCGCGTGCAGCGCGTGAACGAACAGGACCGTACACAAATTGATGATGAAATCATCGAGTGTGAGGCCTGGACTCGCTACACCTTCCCCGCCCGCGCCGGGCAATATTCGCAGTTTATCTGGGATTACAAATGCTTTAGCGGCGTCGACCATATTGAAAACCCGGATGAAGACGGGATCTTTAAAATCGTCAACGACTACACCGGCGAAGGCTGGAATGACCAGGTCGATGATGAGATGGGCAACTTCGATTACCTGATGGGCGAAAACATCGACTTTCGCAATCACGCCGTCACCGAGGAGATCAAATACTGGGCCCGCTGGGTCATGGAACAGACACGCTGCGACGGTTTTCGTCTGGACGCCGTCAAGCATATTCCCGCCTGGTTTTACAAAGAGTGGATTGAGCACGTTCAGGAAGTCGCCGAACAGCCGCTGTTTATCGTGGCGGAATACTGGTCTCACGAGGTGGATAAACTGCAGGCCTATATTGACCAGGTCGACGGTAAAACCATGCTGTTTGATGCCCCGCTGCAGATGAAATTCCACGAAGCGTCGCGCCAGGGACGTGATTACGACATGAGCCAGATCTTCACCGGCACGCTGGTGGAGGCCGACCCGTTCCATGCGGTGACCCTCGTCGCGAACCACGACACTCAACCCTTGCAGGCGCTGGAAGCCCCGGTCGAAGCCTGGTTTAAACCGCTGGCGTACGCGCTGATCCTGCTGCGGGAAAACGGCGTGCCGAGCGTCTTCTATCCGGATCTGTTCGGCGCAAGCTATGACGATACGGGAGGGGACGGTGAAACGTACCATATTGATATGCCGGTGATTGAGCAGCTTCACGAGCTGATCCTCGCCCGCCAGCGTTTTGCCCACGGCGTGCAGACGCTCTTTTTTGACCATCCAAACTGCATCGCCTTCAGCCGCAGCGGCACGGAAGACGATCCCGGCTGCGTGGTGGTGATGTCGAACGGCGACGACGGCGAGAAGGTAATTTGCCTGGGGGAAAACTACGGCAACAAAACGTGGCGTGATTTTCTCGGCAATCGTGAAGAAACGGTCACCACCGCGGCGGATGGCGAAGGCACCTTTACCTGTAAAGGGGGAAGCGTCAGCGTGTGGGTGATTGAGGATGCGTTGTAGAACGGGAAACGTGCGGCCTGATGCCCTCACCCCGTCCATCTCCCACAGGGAGAGGGCGCAAACACCACAAACGGCAACGAGGTTGCCGTTTTGCTTTTACCCTTAGGGCAGTTTACTCTCCAGCGGATTCTTGCTCAGGTAATCCGCACATTCCACCGTTGGGCGATCAACCTTCTGCAGCTCCATCCCGTCATATTCAAGCGTAGCGCCGTCGCGCTCCAGCGGATAGATATCCAGCTTGCGTGTGACGTTATAATAGCTGTCTGAACGCAGCATGATCTTACCCGGTACGGCAATCACACGCTGCCACTGGCGGCAGTCCAGCGTATCGCCCTCTTCCGTCAACACCAGTGTGGCAATCGCTTCAGGGCTGACCAGACTGCTCTGCGGCCCTTTCGACTGCCAGTATCCCGCCAGGTTCGCCGGGACGGGATGCTTGATCACGTCATTATAGTTATCGACCTGAACGCACCCGGTCAGTGCCAGCAGCGCGCCAGCAATTGCTATTTTTTTCATCATCTTTCCTGCATTCGAAGAAAAAAATATTGTGGCATTAAAGCGCTGAGGCTGCCAGCGAAGATCAAGGGGGCTTAAACCTGCATGCCCATCACTTCCTGATACGCCGACACCAGCTTGTTACGCACCTGGATCCCCATCTGCAGGGAAACCGAGGCTTTTTGCAAATCGGTCATCACATCATTGAGCGCCACGCCCGGCTCGCCGAGGGTGAACTTCTCCGCCTGCGTACGCGCAGCGGTCTGGGTATCGCTGATACGGTCAAGAGCGGCATGCAGTTGCCCCGCAAAGCTGATGGTCGGCTGCTGTTCTGCCACATTCTGATTACGGGCCGTCATCGCCGTTGCCTGCAACTGACTGATGACCCCTTCAATGCCCTGTATAGCCATGACTCTCCCCTGGATGGTTTTTTACGCGGTCAAGACTAACAGCTTGTCAATAAGATAATGGCGGTAAATAGCGTGAAAAAACCAGGTTATTTGACGCATAGAAAATCCGGAATCGTCAAATAATGGCAGGGCCATCAATATGGAACTTTTGTCGTGTTTGCCGACCCGGGAGTCAGTTTTGTTTCTCTACACGAATAACGTAAACCACCAGGATTTAAGAGGTGCGCAATGAGTGCAACAGCATCGACAGCGCCACAAAATAAATCACTCGAGTGGATGAACCGCCTTCGCGCGAATCCTAAAATCCCGTTGATCGTGGCAGGCGCTGCCGCAATTGCGATCCTTGTAGCGATGGTTTTATGGGCGAAAAGCCCTGATTACCGCACGCTCTACAGCAACCTTTCCGATCAGGATGGCGGCGCCATCGTCACCCAGCTTACCCAGATGAACATCCCGTATCGCTTTGCCGATAATGGCGGTGCGCTTGAGGTACCGGCGGATAAAGTGCACGAGCTTCGTCTGCGCCTGGCACAGCAGGGCCTGCCAAAGGGCGGCGCGGTCGGCTTTGAGCTGCTGGACCAGGAAAAATTCGGCATCAGCCAGTTCAGCGAGCAGGTGAACTATCAGCGTGCGCTGGAAGGCGAACTGGCCCGCACCATTGAAACGTTAGGCCCGGTGAAGAGTGCCCGCGTGCACCTGGCAATGCCTAAACCCTCTTTATTTGTTCGGGAACAGAAATCCCCTTCAGCTTCCGTTACCGTGAACCTCGAGCCCGGCCGCGCGCTGGACGAAGGGCAAATCAGCGCGGTAACGCATCTCGTCTCCAGCGCCGTCGCCGGCCTGCCGCCGGGTAACGTGACGCTGGTGGATCAAAGCGGACACCTGCTGACGCAATCCAATACCGCCGGGCGTGACCTCAACGACGCGCAGCTGAAATACGCCGCCGACGTTGAAAGCCGTCTCCAGCGCCGCATCGAAGCGATCCTCGGCCCAGTGGTGGGCAACAGCAACGTGCACGCCCAGGTGACCGCGCAGATTGACTTCTCTAATAAAGAACAAACCGAAGAGCAATACAGCCCGAACAGCGATGCGGCTCAGGCGGTCATGCGTTCACGCCAGATAAACTCCAGCGAACAGATCGGCGGGGCCTACCCTGGCGGCGTGCCGGGCGCGCTCTCTAACCAGCCAGCGCCGGCAAACGCGGCGCCGATTTCAACGCCGCCGGCCAACCAGCAGAACGGTCAGCAAAATAATCAGCAGACCACCTCAACGACCAATAACGCCGGTCCGCGCTCCAGCAGCCGTAACGAAACCACGAACTATGAAGTGGACCGGACGATCCGCCACACTAAGCTGAACGCGGGCGATATTCAGCGTCTTTCCGTTGCGGTAGTGGTGAACTACAAAACCCTGCCGGACGGCAAACCGTTGCCGTTAACCGCCGAGCAGATGAAGCAGATTGAGAACCTGACCCGCGAAGCGATGGGCTACTCCGAGAAGCGCGGCGATACCCTCAACGTCGTGAACTCTCCGTTTAACTCGGTTGAAGAGACCGGCGGTGAACTGCCGTTCTGGCAACAGCAGGCGTTTATCGACCAGCTGATGTCCGCAGGCCGCTGGCTGCTGGTGCTGATTGTCGCGTGGCTGCTGTGGCGTAAGGGCGTTCGTCCTCAGCTCCAGCGCCGTGCTGAAGCCGAAAAAGCGGCTCGCGAGCAGATGAATACGCGTCAGGAAACGGAAGAAGCGGTTGAAGTTCGCCTCAGCAAAGATGAACAGATGCAGCAGCGTCGTGCTAACCAGCGCATGGGCGCTGAGGTGATGAGCCAGCGCATTCGCGAAATGTCAGATAACGATCCGCGCGTCGTGGCGCTGGTCATCCGCCAGTGGATGGGTAACGAACATGAGTAATACGCTTACGGGCACCGATAAAAGCGTCATCCTGCTGATGACCATTGGCGAAGATCGCGCGGCAGAGGTGTTTAAACACCTCTCCCAGCGAGAAGTGCAAATTCTCAGTGCGGCGATGGCCAACGTGCGTCAAATCTCCAACAAACAGCTGACCGAAGTGCTGTCAGAGTTTGAACAGGAAGCCGAACAGTTTGCCGCGCTGAACGTCAACGCCAACGACTACCTGCGCTCCGTGCTGGTCAAGGCGCTGGGTGAAGAGCGTGCCGCCAGTCTGCTGGAAGACATTCTGGAAACCCGCGATACCGCCAGCGGTATCGAAACGCTCAACTTTATGGAGCCGCAGAGCGCCGCAGACCTGATTCGCGACGAGCACCCGCAGATTATCGCCACCATCCTGGTTCACCTCAAACGTGGTCAGGCGGCCGATATTCTGGCCCTGTTCGAAGAGCGCCTGCGTCACGACGTGATGCTGCGTATCGCGACCTTCGGCGGCGTTCAGCCGGCCGCGCTGGCGGAGCTGACCGAAGTGCTAAACAACCTGCTCGACGGCCAGAACCTCAAGCGCAGCAAAATGGGCGGCGTAAGAACGGCGGCGGAAATCATCAACCTGATGAAAACGCAGCAGGAAGAAGCCGTCATTTCGGCGGTTCGCGAATTCGACGGCGAGCTGGCGCAGAAAATCATCGACGAGATGTTCCTGTTCGAAAACCTCGTCGAAGTGGACGACCGCAGCATCCAGCGCCTGCTCCAGGAAGTGGATTCCGAGTCGCTGCTTATCGCCCTCAAAGGCGCCGAACAGCCGCTGCGCGAGAAGTTCCTGCGCAACATGTCCCAGCGTGCGGCGGATATCCTGCGCGACGACCTTGCCAACCGTGGCCCGGTTCGTCTGTCTCAGGTGGAAAACGAACAGAAAGCCATCCTGCTTATCGTTCGTCGTCTGGCGGAAACCGGCGAGATGGTGATTGGCAGCGGAGACGACACCTATGTCTAATGAGCTGCCGTGGAAGCGCTGGACGCCGGACGACCTGGCCCCTCCCCTTGCCGAATTCACGCCCGCGGTGGTCTCGTCCGCAGAGCCCGACGCGGACGTTGAACAGCCCGAGCTGAGCGAAGAGGAGCAGCAAGCGCAGATGCTGGCCCAGCTGCAAATACAGGCGCACGAGCAGGGCTATAACGCCGGTCTGAACGAAGGCCGCCAGAAGGGGCACGAACTGGGGTATCAGGAAGGCCTGGCGAAAGGGTTAGAGCACGGCATCGATCAGGCGCGCCAGCAGCAGGCGCCGATCCATGCCCGAATGCAGCAGCTGGTCAGCGAGTTCCAGCACACGCTGGACGCGCTGGACAGCGTGATTGCCTCGCGTCTGATGCAGATGGCGCTGGAGGCGGCGCGTCAGGTTATCGGCCAGACGCCCGTGGTGGATAACACCGCGCTAATCAAACAAATTCAGGGTCTGCTTCAGCAGGAACCGCTGTTCAGCGGCAAACCGCAGCTGCGCGTCCACCCGGACGATCTGCAGCGCGTTGAAGAGAGCCTTGGCGCAACGCTTAGCCTGCACGGCTGGCGTCTGCGCGGCGACCCGTCGTTACATCATGGCGGCTGCAAAGTCTCTGCCGATGAAGGCGACCTGGATGCCAGCGTCGCCACCCGCTGGCAGGAACTGTGTCGCCTGGCGGCACCGGGAGTCGTCTGATGACCGCACGCCTTACCCGCTGGCTCACCACGCTCGACAACTTTGAGACGAAGATGGCGCAACTGCCATCTGTTCGTCGTTATGGGCGACTGACGCGCGCCACCGGTCTGGTACTGGAGGCCACCGGCCTGCAGCTTCCCCTGGGTGCGACCTGCGTCATTGAGCGTCAGGATGGGCAGGAAACGCGTGAAGTGGAAAGCGAAGTGGTCGGGTTTAACGGCCAGCGCCTGTTCCTGATGCCGCTTGAAGAGGTGGAAGGCATTCTGCCCGGCGCGCGCGTATACGCGAAAAACATCAGCGGCGACGGGCTGCAAAGCGGGAAACAGCTGCCGCTTGGCCCTGCCCTGCTCGGCCGCGTGCTGGACGGCAGCGGGAAGCCGCTGGATGGCCTGCCCGCGCCGGACACCACCGAAACCGGCGCGCTGATTACCCAGCCGTTCAACCCCCTGCAGCGTACCCCTATTGAGCACGTGCTGGATACCGGCGTGCGTCCGATTAACGCCCTGCTCACCGTAGGGCGCGGACAGCGCATGGGCCTGTTCGCCGGTTCCGGCGTCGGGAAATCCGTCCTGCTCGGCATGATGGCGCGCTATACCCAGGCCGACGTGATTGTCGTGGGGCTGATCGGCGAGCGTGGTCGCGAAGTAAAAGACTTTATTGAAAACATTCTGGGTGCGGAAGGCCGCGCCCGCTCGGTGGTGATCGCCGCGCCGGCGGACGTGTCGCCGCTGCTGCGTATGCAGGGTGCCGCCTACGCCACCCGTATCGCCGAAGATTTTCGTGACCGCGGCAAGCACGTGCTGCTGATCATGGACTCCCTCACCCGCTATGCGATGGCGCAGCGTGAAATCGCGCTGGCCATCGGCGAGCCGCCGGCCACCAAAGGCTATCCGCCTTCGGTCTTCGCCAAACTTCCGGCGCTGGTAGAGCGTGCGGGGAACGGCATCAGCGGCGGCGGCTCCATCACCGCGTTCTATACGGTGCTGACCGAGGGCGATGACCAGCAGGACCCGATTGCCGACTCCGCGCGCGCGATCCTGGACGGCCATATCGTGCTGTCGCGCCGCCTGGCCGAAGCCGGGCACTACCCGGCGATTGATATTGAAGCGTCCATCAGCCGTGCGATGACGGCATTGATTACCGAGAAGCACTACGCCCGCGTGCGTAACTTCAAACAACTGCTTTCCAGCTTCCAGCGCAACCGCGATCTGGTCAGCGTGGGGGCGTATGCCAAAGGCAGCGACCCGATGCTCGACAAGGCGATTAGCCTGTGGCCGCAGCTGGAGGCGTTTTTACAACAGGGCATTTTTGAGCGTGCCGACTGGGAAGATTCAATCCAGGCGCTGGAGCTGATTTTCCCGCAGGTGTAACACAGGTGGAGGGCGAAGGTCATGGCGCAAAACAGCGCGTTATCAACGCTGAAAGATCTGGCTGAAAAAGAAGTTGATGATGCCGCATTGCAGCTTGGCGCAATGCGACGCGGGTGCCAGCAGGCTGAAGAACAGTTGAAGATGTTAATCGACTATCAGCATGAATATCGCACCAACCTCAATACCGATATGACGCAGGGCATTGGCAGCCAGCGCTGGATTAACTATCAGCAGTTTATCCAGACGCTCGAGAAGGCGATAGAGCAGCACCGCCAGCAGCTAAACCAGTGGACCCAAAAAGTCGATACCGCGCTGAATTTCTGGCGCGAGAAAAAACAGCGGCTGCAGGCCTGGCAGACCTTACAGGACCGGCAGATTGCAGCCTCGACCCTGGCGGAAAACCGCCTGGATCAGAAGAAAATGGATGAGTTTGCCCAGCGCGCATCAATGAGGAAACCGGAATGATCACACTGCAACAACTGCTGATGAGCGACAGCGACCCGTCAGGCGGCATGCAAACAGGGAAAGGCACCGAGGGTGCACAGGACTTTCTCTCCCTGCTGGCGGGCGCCCTGACGGATGCAACGGGCAAGGGCAACGATGCGCCGCTCACCCTGGCGGACCTGAAAGCCGCCGGCAGCAAGCTGTCGAAAGTCGCGCAGGAGGCCAAAGGCGATACCGCTCTGCAGGCCAAAATTGCCGACCTGCTCTCGCGTCAGCCTGCGCTGAATGGCGTTGAAACGTCGGAGCCCGCGCCGCTTGAAACGTTGGTCTCCGGGCTGGTACCGCTGTCAAAGGGCGACGCGCTTAAGACGCTCACCGCGGCCAACGGTAAAGATGACGCTAAAACCGAGCTGAGCGAAGAAGAGCTGGCGGGGCTAAGCGCGCTGATGGCGATGCTGCCGCACCAGCAGACGACCGCCTCTCGTGCGGCAGGCAGCGACGGCGTTCACGCCACCTCGGCGCTGAGTTCAGCAACGCTTTCGCAAAACGGTGCGGGACAGCCGCCGTCCCTGAACGCGCCTGCGGGAAGCCATGATAAAGCGCCGCTTTCTGCGTCCTATCAGAGCCAGGCGAAGAACAACGGTCCGGATCTCGCCGCCAACGCGCCAGCCGCACCGGTCGTGGCCGCAGCCGCTGAGAAGCAGGACTTCGCCAGCGCCTCCTCGTCATCTTCGCCGACCGCTACCCTGGCGCCGATTATCTCCAGCCATGCGGCCAGCCAGCCTGCCGCAACCGTTGCCACCGCCCCGGTGCTAAGCCAGCCTCTGGGCACACATGAATGGCAGCAGTCCCTGAGCCAGCACATCACCCTGTTCACTAAGCAGGGCCAGCAGACGGCGGAGCTGCGCCTGCACCCGGAAGATCTGGGCCAGGTGCAAATCTCGCTGAAGCTGGACGATAACCAGGCACAGCTGCAGATGGTCTCTGCGCACAGTCACGTGCGCGCGGCGCTGGAGGCCGCGCTGCCGGTCCTGCGGACCTCGCTGGCGGAGAACGGCATTCAGCTTTCTCAAAGCAGCGTCAGCAGCGAGAGCTTTGCCGGGCAACAACAGTCTTCATCCCAGCAGCACCATGCTTCACGCCCGGGCCAGCACGGCGGTTTTAATGAAGAGAGCGATGAGCTCCTGCCGACCCCTGCCGCCCTGCAATCCGCGGCGCGCGGTAACGGTGCCGTAGACATCTTCGCCTAAACGCCAGAGGTAGCGTGATTATCCCCGTCTTTTCCACGCTTTGACGACGGCAGGACACGGGATAATCACCTTATTAAGCTGTACCGAAACAGGAAGCTCGTATCAGATGACAGACTCCGCTATCACCAAAAAAAGCAAGCGTTCCATCTGGATCCCGCTGCTGGTGTTGATCACGCTCGCCGCCTGCGCTACCGCGGGCTATAGTTACTGGCGTATGCAGCAGGAACCTTCAACCGCTGCGGCCAAAGCCGAACCTGCCCCACCGCCGGCGCCGGTCTTTTTCCCTCTGGACACCTTCACCGTTAACCTCGGTGATGCGGATCGCGTGCTGTATGTCGGTATTACGCTGCGCCTGAAGGACGAAGCAACCCGCGCGCGCCTGAACGATTATCTGCCGGAAGTGCGTAGCCGCCTTCTCCTGCTGTTTTCTCGTCAGGACGCCTCCGCGCTGGCTACCGACGTGGGTAAGCAAAAGCTGGTCGACGCCATCAAGCAGACGCTGGCCACCCCGCTGGTAAACGGTCAACCTAAGCAGGAAGTCACTGACGTTCTGTACACAGCCTTTATTCTGCGGTAACGACATGGGCGACAGTATTCTTTCTCAGGCAGAAATCGACGCGCTGCTTAACGGCGACAGCGATAAGAGTGACGACCCGCAACCGGGTCTCACCGGCGACGATAATATTCGTCCTTACGATCCCAATACCCAGCGTCGCGTGGTACGTGAACGTCTGCAGGCGCTGGAGATCATTAACGAACGTTTTGCACGTCAGTTCCGTATGGGGCTGTTTAACCTGCTGCGTCGTAGCCCGGATATCACGGTCGGTGCGATCCGCATCCAGCCGTATCATGAGTTTGCCCGCAACCTGCCGGTGCCAACCAACCTTAACCTGATTCATCTGAAGCCGCTGCGCGGCACCGGTCTGGTGGTGTTTTCCCCAAGCCTGGTGTTCATCGCGGTGGATAACCTGTTCGGCGGCGACGGGCGTTTTCCGACCAAAGTGGAAGGTCGTGAATTTACCCACACCGAGCAGCGCGTCATTAACCGCATGCTGAAGCTGGCGCTGGAATCCTACAGCGACGCGTGGAAAGCGATTAACCCGCTGGAAGTGGAGTACGTCCGTTCTGAGATGCAGGTGAAATTTACCAATATCACCACCTCCCCGAACGATATCGTCGTCAATACGCCGTTCCACGTGGAGATCGGTAACCTGACCGGTGAGTTCAACATCTGCCTGCCGTTCAGCATGATTGAACCGCTGCGCGAGCTGCTGGTTAACCCGCCGCTGGAGAACTCACGCAACGAAGATCAGAACTGGCGTGAAAACCTGGTGCGCCAGGTGCAGCACTCGCAGCTGGAGCTGGTGGCGAACTTCGCCGACATTTCGATGCGGTTATCCCAGATCCTGAAATTACAACCCGGCGACGTTTTGCCGATAGACAAACCCGACCGCATTATTGCCCACGTAGATGGTGTCCCCGTACTTACAAGCCAGTACGGCACGATTAACGGTCAGTATGCGTTACGCGTTGAGCACTTGATCAACCCGATTTTGAATTCGCTGAATGAGGAACAGCCCAAATGAGTGACATGAACAATCCGTCCGATGAAAACAGCGGAGCACTGGACGATCTGTGGGCTGACGCGTTAAACGAGCAAAAAACGACTCCGACAAAAAGCGCGGCGGACGCGGTATTCCAGCAGTTAGGCGGCGGCGACGTCAGCGGCACGCTGCAGGACATCGACCTGATTATGGACATCCCGGTTAAGCTGACCGTTGAACTGGGACGCACCCGGATGACCATTAAAGAGCTGCTGCGCCTCACGCAGGGTTCAGTTGTGGCCCTTGACGGCCTGGCCGGCGAGCCGCTGGATATTCTGATCAACGGTTATCTGATTGCCCAGGGTGAAGTGGTGGTGGTTGCCGATAAATACGGCGTGCGCATCACCGACATCATCACCCCGTCTGAACGCATGCGTCGTCTGAGCCGTTAAGCATGAAAACCCAGGCAACAATATCACAGCCTTCCGCCGTTCCCGGCTCCCCGCTGCTCCAGGTGAGCGGGGCGCTGTTCGGTATTATTGCCTTTATTCTTATCGCCGCCTGGCTGGCAAAGCGTTTTGGCCTGGCGGGTAAAACTGCCGGCACCCGCGGCCTGAAGGTCAGCGCCAGCACGACGCTTGGGCCGCGCGAACGCGTGGTCATCGTCGATGTGGAAGATGCGCGTCTGGTTCTGGGCGTAACCGGCTCAAACATCAACGTATTACATAAACTGCCGCCCGCCCCGGTCACGGTGGAGGAGCGCGCACAAGCCCCTGCGGATTTTCAGTCCGTCATGAAGAGTTTGCTTAAGCGTTCCGGGAGAACCTGATGCGCCGTTTGTTATCCCTGACGCTTGCGGGCGTTGGCCTGTTTGCTCCTGCGGTTTATGCACAGCTGCCCGGTCTGATCTCCACGCCGATTGCGGGTGGCGGCCAGAGCTGGTCGCTCCCGGTTCAGACGCTGGTGTTCATCACCTCGCTGACCTTTATTCCGGCCATTCTGCTGATGATGACCAGCTTTACCCGCATCATCATCGTTTTTGGTCTGCTGCGAAACGCGCTGGGCACCCCTTCGGCGCCGCCAAACCAGGTTCTGCTCGGGCTGGCGCTGTTTTTGACCTTTTTCATCATGTCGCCGGTGATCGATAAGATTTATACCGACGCCTACCAGCCGTTCAACGAAGATAAAATTTCGATGCAGGAGGCGCTGGAAAAAGGCGCGCAGCCGCTGCGGGAATTTATGATGCGCCAGACGCGCGAGGCGGATCTGGCCCTCTTCGCCCGCCTGTCCAACACCGGCGAGCTGCAGGGGCCGGAAGCGGTACCGATGCGCATTCTGCTGCCGGCCTATGTCACCAGCGAGCTGAAAACCGCGTTCCAGATTGGCTTTACTATCTTTATCCCGTTCCTGATTATCGACCTGGTGATCGCCAGCGTCCTGATGGCGCTCGGGATGATGATGGTGCCGCCCGCCACCATTGCCCTGCCCTTTAAGATCATGCTTTTTGTGCTGGTCGACGGCTGGCAGCTGCTGGTCAGCTCGCTGGCGCAAAGTTTTTACAGTTAAGGAACGGCAATGACACCCGAATCGGTCATGATGATGGGCACGGAAGCGATGAAAATCGCCATTGCCGTTGCCGCGCCGCTGCTGCTTGTCGCGCTGGTTACCGGCCTGATTATCAGTATTCTTCAGGCCGCCACGCAGATTAACGAAATGACGCTGTCGTTCATCCCGAAAATCATCGCGGTGTTCGTGGCGATTATCGTGGCCGGGCCGTGGATGCTGAACCTGCTGCTGGACTATATGCGCAACCTGTTCACCAATCTGCCGTACATCATCGGCTGACCTGACGATGCTGCACTTCACCAGCGACCAGTGGGTTCAGTGGCTCGGCGTCTATTTCTGGCCGATGCTGCGCATTCTGGCGCTGATCTCCACCGCCCCCATTCTCAGCGAGAAATCGATACCCAAGCGCGTTAAGGTGGGGCTGGGCATTATCATCACCATTATCGTCGCCCCTTCCCTGCCACCGGTGGATATTCCCATCTTCTCGGCTAACGCAATATGGGTCGCTTTACAGCAGGTGATGATTGGCGTCGCCGTGGGCTTTACCATGCAGCTCGCCTTCGCCGCCGTGCGCACGGCAGGTGAGTTGATTGGCCTGCAGATGGGGCTATCGTTCGCCACGTTTGTCGATCCCGGCAGCCATCTCAACATGCCGGTGCTGGCGCGCATCATCGATCTGCTCGCCATGCTGCTGTTTTTGTCGCTCAACGGTCATCTGTGGCTCATCTCCATGCTGGTGGATACTTTCCATACGCTGCCGATCGGTGATAACCCGGTCAACAGCAATGCCTTCCTCGCGCTGACCCGCGCGGCGGGGCTGATCTTCCTCAACGGTCTGATGCTGGCTCTGCCGATCATCACCCTGCTGCTCACCGTCAACCTGGCATTAGGCTTGCTGAACAGAATGGCACCGCAGCTCTCGGTGTTTGTGATTGGTTTTCCGCTAACGTTGACGGTCGGAATTTTATTAATGTCATTACTGATGCCCCTTATCGCCCCCTTCTGTGAACATTTATTCGGCGAGATATTCAATCTGTTAGCGGATATTGTCAGCGAATTGCCACGTAAATAATAGTCCTCACGATCGCTATTGTCTTTCTGAGGATATTCCTAAAATAAAACGCGAAAAACATCTTCCAGGATATATCTGACGCGGTTTAAATGTTTCTAACCACCTCACAATACTTAATATTTACTTTACTTTAAGAAGATTCCTGGCAAATTATACGTAACTTTACGGGATAGTGAGTCCGCCTGAAAGTCTTTGTCATGCTCACAGGTTTATTATTTTTTTCCATCCCGTATGGCTGTTTTGAGCTCTCAGGCAGATGGTGAATTATCGTTACGCATTGAGTGAGGGTATGCCATGTCAACGATCATTATGGATTTATGCAGCTACACCCGGCTAGGGTTAACCGGGTACCTGGCAAGCAGAGGGGTAAGAAAGAGAGACATCAACGATGCACACACCGTTGAAGAACTCGCAGCCGCTTGTGACGAACTCAAACCAGGCGTGGTGTTTATTAATGAGGACTGTTTCATTCACGATCCAGCCAACAGTCAGCACATTAAGCAAATCATTAATCAGCATCCAAAAACCCTGTTTATTGTTTTTATGGCGATCGCGAATATCCATTTCGATGAGTATTTGTTGGTCCGTAAAAATTTATTGATCAGTTCTAAGTCGATTAAACCCGAGTCGCTGGATGACATTCTGGGTGATTATTTGAATAAAGAAGTTAAAAATGTAGGAGCGGTTAACTTACCCACCCTTTCATTAAGCAGGACTGAATCAAGTATGCTGCGAATGTGGATGGCTGGACAAGGAACTATTCAGATCTCCGACCAGATGAATATTAAAGCGAAAACCGTTTCGTCACACAAAGGAAATATTAAAAGGAAAATTAAAACGCATAATAAGCAAGTGATCTATCACGTGGTACGTCTGACCGATAATGTGACGAACGGGATTTTCGTCAACATGCGTTAGTGGCTTAAACCCCTTTGCACCCTACCTTTGATCTCTGGCCTGGCCAGAGATTTTTGCTTTTGCGGACGTGGTCGGGCACGCGCAATGCCACCCGACGCCGTACTACTCCGCTTTCTCAACAAAAATGCCGTCCGGATGCCCCAGTTCGTTAAAAAACCAGATGCCGAGCGGGTAGTCTTCCAGTGAGACCAGGTACATTGTGCCTTCACTAAACTCTTCAATTGCCAGCACCACCCCCGGGCGGCGCGGCCCACCGTCCGTTTTAACGGTTACCCGATCGTTGACCTTCATACATTCCTCCTCTGGTTTTGAGCCAGTGTAGAACAAAACGCAAAAACACACATCGCCGCACGGCGTGAATGGCGTTTTTATACACAGTCTATACTTACCGTGGACACGGTTTAATGAGGAGCCCCGTAATGAAGACCGATAAAGAGTACAGCGACACCATCAAACGCGAGGTCGAGGTGGATGTCGATGCCCTGCTGGCCGCCATCAATGAGATCAGTGAGTCAGAAGTCCGCCGCACGAACGATGGTTCGGACCACGTCATTGTTAACGGGAGGGATTATCACACCTACCGCGAGCTGGCGGAGGCCTTCGAGCTGGATATTCATGACTTTAGCGTGTCTGAAGCAAATCGTTAGCACGAAAAAAATCCCGGTCATGGGGATGGCCGGGATCAAAACTTGCTTATGCAAGAAGCACTTGAAAATTCGTTACACCAGGAAATCTGATGTACAAACAACACTATCCCCAACGATTTTGCATGACAAGCATATATTCTTACGATGAATATAATATTTTTAACATAATCGTTTTGGTTATGAGCAACAACATGCGCCGAATGCGGGTTTGGCTGGATCGGTTCTCCTCAATCCGGTTTAAGCCCAGATATTTTTTAGGAATATTCTTAGATTAAGGCTCATTCGTTTTCGGGAGTTACTATGCTTTCACTCCGGGGTCCCCTGCTGATTTTTTCCGATCTGGATGGGTCGCTGCTGGATATTCATACCTATGAGTGGCAGCCCGCAATGCCGTGGCTGGATAAACTGCAGGACAACCAGGTGCCGGTGATTCTTTGCAGCAGCAAGAGCGCGGCAGAGATGCTGGATATTCAGCAGGATCTGGGTCTGGAAGGGTTACCGTTTATCGCTGAGAACGGCGCGGTGATTCAGCCTGACGTGCGCTGGGAAATGGGTCAGCGCCACATCAACGGTATGACGCACCGGAAGATTCGTCCGCTTATTGAGCAAATCCGCCAGCAGGCGGGCTTCAAATTCACCACCTTTGACGACGTGGACGACCGCGTCATTAGCGAATGGACGGGGGTGACCCGCTACCGGGCGGCGCTTGCCCGCAAGCATGACGCCTCCGTCACGCTCATCTGGCGTGATTCCGACGAAGCCATGGCCCGGTTTGAAGCGGCGCTGGCGCAACGCGGGCTGAAATGCCTGCAGGGTGCCCGTTTCTGGCATATTCTCGATGCCGGCTGCGGTAAGGACGTTGCGGCTAACTGGCTAATCGCGCAGTACCGTGAACGGGAAAATATTGAACCCACGACCCTGGGGCTCGGCGATGGGCCGAACGACGCGCCGCTGCTGGACAGCGTGGACTTCGCGGTGGTGATTAAGGGGATAAACCGGCAGGGTATTACGTTACGGGACGATAACCCTCGCCGGGTTTATCACACCCGGCAGGCGGGACCGCTCGGCTGGCAGGAGGGGCTGGATCACTTTTTGTCATGATCGTGCCAGACAACCCGGTTACGTCCGTCCTGTTTAGCTTTATATAACCGGGCATCCGCCACGGACTGCAGCTGTTCGAAATCGTAATTTTCGTTTTCCCGGGCGCTGCTGACGCCGAGTGACGCGCTGATGCGCAGGGTCGTATTCTTCTTCACCAGAATCTCCTTGCTGTTGATTCGGCAGCGAATACGCTCCGCGACGCCTCTCGCCTCCTCAAGACCGAGCCCCGGCAGGACGATACAAAATTCTTCCCCGCCCACGCGTCCTGCCACGTCGTTTTTACGCAATGCGCTGGAAATTAGCCCTGCCGAGTGGGAAAGCACCTTATCACCGGCCTGGTGACCGAATCGATCGTTGACGCTTTTAAAATGGTCGAGGTCTAACTGAATGACCGAGAACGGCAACGACTGTTGATGACACTTCTTCGCCAGCAGTTTCGCGCGTTCGAACAGCGCGCCGCGATTATTCAGGCGGGTTAGCGGGTCGTGCCAGGCCTGCCACTTGAGCGAGTGCTGCAGCGTATACATATTGCTGACCATCCGGCGGATCACCAGCCACGAAATCAGCAGCATCGCGGTAAAGAGCGCCCACAGTAATGCCAGTACGATACTGATGCTGCCGAAGTCGCCCTGTACCCCTTCCTGCAGAGTATGGACACGCAAAACCAGGCCATCAAAATGATCGAGCCGCTGCCAGCTAATGAAACGGCTGCCGAGGCGGATGCCACCACCAGTATCGTGCTCGATCGCCTGCGCTATCTGCGCGAGTTCGCGTTCATCGAAATGGTTCACCTGTTTATCTGTCTTTTCAGAGGAGGCAATCATATTGAGCCGGGAGTCGTACAGCTGATACTCCCCCTCCGTACGGTCGTCCGTCGCCTCTGCCAGCAGGCGTTGCATCGTATTCAGCGAAAAATCCATCGCCACCACGCCATACCAGTAGCGATTGAAATAGATGGGGACGCTGGCAGTGATCGTTCGCTCGTCACCGGTCCAGGATGACGGCGTGGAGATAAACCAGCGCACCGCGCGGGAGCGATTGTTACGTTCCGACTGCTGGGTAAACCAGGACTGCGTGACCAGGTGATAATAGCGGGGGATAATATCGCTCGCCTCTGTTAGCGTGTCCGTCGAAAGATAAAACCCGGCGCGTGAAACGTAGATCACCCGAGATTCACTATGCCTGCTCGACGTCGCCAGCCTGAGCAGATAACCCACCTCAAGCGCGGCTGAAATTTCATTGCTGATGCGTTCAGCGTCCCGGTTCAGAATCGACGTTTTTTCAACAAACGCATCCGAGACGCCGTTAATCGGAAGTGTGCGATTTTTGTCAACGAGGAGCTGCCAGGTGGGACGCATGCGTAATGCGTTAAAGTGCGATACTGCATCGTGCAAAACATTGAAGGCCAGCGGCGTCTGTAGCGCATCGCGCATGCTCTGGCGAAATAACAGCATTTTATCCACGCTGTACTGCAGCTGTCTGTCCAGCGAGCTGGCCACGGTTTCCAGGTGGTTGCGCTGGCTGGAGATATACGCCTCTTCGAGGACCACCACTTCACGCCAGGTCAGGAGGGTTGAAAATACCAGAACAGTGATAAAACAGAGGTTAACAATCAAACCCGGATTGCTACGCTTATGCAGCCATTGCAGAAAAGATCGTCTTACAACAAAGGTATCGCGCTGCACACACACTCCCTGATTACTGCCTTACACCCGGTACTTCAGTTAAAAACGCCCGGCAAAGCCGGGCGTTATGTGATTAAGCCTGATCGTGCTTGCGCTGGCCGTCACCCGGCTGAAGCTCATCTTCACGAAAGGCTTCCTGCTTAATGCTGTAGCCATCATGCCACCGACATTCCACCATTCCGCTGGAATACCCGGTGACAATCATGCGCGGGCCGCCCTTCTTAGGCTTAACTTCATCACTGACCAAAAAGACCATACCTGCCTCCTGTATCAGGGTGAAACTGTTTCAATTTAGACGAGGAATGGTCTTTTTGCACCCTGCGACGGGTAACAATTAGTGCGCCGTACCGCGCATTTTTTCGATCAGTTTCACCGCCGCCACCACGATAGCGCCAACGATAAAGCCCAGCACCAGATTAAGCAGCGTGGGCAGAATCGCTGCCACCACACTCCCCTGCGCCGAGGCGAAATGTTCGATGGCATGGTGCAGCGGCGCAATGCCGTGGACCACAATGCCGCCGCCCACGAGGAACATCGCCAGGGTCCCCACCACGGACAAGCTCTTCATCAGCCACGGCGCCAGCGTCAGTAAGCCTTTGCCGATGCCTTTAGCCACCGCGCTGGATTTCTCCTCCAGCCAGTAACCGATATCATCCAGCTTCACGATCAGCCCGACCAGGCCGTAAACGCCCACCGTGACCAGAATGGCGATCCCGGAGAGGATCAACACCTGATTCAGCAGCGGCGCATCGGAGACAATGCCCAGCGTAATGGCGACAATTTCAGCCGACAGAATAAAGTCGGTGCGAATGGCGCCTTTGATTTTATCGCGCTCGAAAACTTTCGGATCCTGCGCGGCAAGCGCTTCAAGGCGCTGCTGGCGCGCCTCCGGGGTATCCTTCTGCTTGCGAGAGCTCAAAGAGTGCAGGACCTTCTCCACGCCTTCGAAGCACAAGAATGCCCCGCCAATCATCAGCAGCGGCGTGATGGCCCAGGGGATGAATGCGCTGATCAGCAGCGCCAGCGGCACCAGGATCACTTTGTTCAGAAACGAGCCTTTTGCCACACCCCACACCACAGGCAGCTCACGGTTAGCCCGTACCCCGCTCACCTGTTGGGCGTTAAGCGAGAGATCGTCCCCCAGCACCCCTGCGGTTTTCTTCGCCGCCAGTTTCCCCATCACGGAAATATCATCCAGTAAGGTGGCAATATCATCCAGCAATGTTAATAAGCTACTTCCTGCCAAAATGGTGATCCTTCTTTTTTTGGTAATTAAGTGAATAGTATGGAGCAAAAGCGCAATCGCGGAAACAGGCAGCTTTCGTCAACAAAAAATTCACATCAACTACACAATTAAAGGGCTCGCCAGCGCGATAGTTTTCGCGTTTACTATCAGCGACCTTTTTATTTCGTCGTGAGGGATTATGCGTTTCCGGCAACTGCTTCCGCTTATCGGGGCACTTTTTTCGCTGTATATCATCTGGGGTTCAACCTATTTTGTCATTCGCATCGGCGTGGAAAGCTGGCCGCCGCTGATGATGGCGGGCATTCGCTTCCTCTCGGCGGGTGTGCTGCTGCTGGCCTTCCTGCTGCTGCGCGGACATAAGCTTCCACCGCTTCGCCCAATGCTGAACGCCGCCCTGATTGGCCTGCTGCTGCTGGCGGTCGGGAATGGCTTTGTGACCATTGCCGAGCACCAGAACGTACCGTCTGGGATCGCCGCCGTGGTCGTTGCCACCGTACCGCTGTTTACCCTCTGCTTCAGCCGTCTTTTCGGCATCCGCACCCGCAAGCTGGAGTGGCTGGGGATTGGCATCGGCCTTGCCGGCATCATTCTGCTTAACAGCGGCGGTAACCTGAGCGGGAATCCGTGGGGCGCAGTGATTATCCTTATCGGCTCGATGAGCTGGGCGTTTGGTTCCGTATACGGTTCGCGTATCGAACTGCCGACCGGCATGATGGCGGGGGCAATAGAGATGCTTGCGGCTGGGATCGTGCTGCTGCTAGCCTCAGCCCTTACGGGAGAGGAGCTGACGACCCTGCCGCCGTTGTCGGGCTTCCTGGCGGTAGGCTATCTGGCGCTGTTTGGCTCAATCATCGCCATCAACGCCTATATGTTCCTGATCCGTAACGTCTCGCCGGCGGTCGCCACCAGCTATGCCTACGTCAACCCGGTCGTGGCCGTGCTGCTTGGCACCGGGCTTGGCGGTGAAACGCTCTCTCCGGTTGAGTGGTTAGCTTTAGGGGTGATTGTTTTTGCCGTCGTGCTGGTGACCTTAGGCAAATATTTGCTGCCGGCAAAGCCCGTGGTTACGCCTTGCGAGGTGGAGAAACCGTAAGCGCGTGGATCCCCTGGGTGTCGATCTGCGCGGCCTGGCCGCCGCCGCAGATCCACTCTTCCAGCCGTTCGCTCAGATCGGCATCGTTCAGCTTTAACCGCCCTTTCAGCGCACATTCCCAGACGATCAGCACTCTCCAGCCCTGCGCGACAAGCGTGGCGAGATCCCGCGCATCTCGCTCAACGTTCTTGCCAATCTTTTCCAGCCAGAAATCGGTGCGCGTCGCCGGGACTTTAAACAGGTAGCAGTCGTGATGATGCCAGAAACAGCCGTGGGTGAAGATAATGCACCGATACGCGTCAATGACGAAATCCGGGCGACCCGCAAGTGCGGGATCCTGCACGCGAAAGTCGAAGCCCGCCTGCGTCAGAAGCCCGGCCAGACGCTTTTCAATCGCGGTGTCACGCGTGCCGATGGCACGCATGTTTTTGCTCCGCGTGGCCTTATCGTGAACGTCCGTCATTGACGGCCTCACCCAGGCGGAGCGCCACCGCCTGTCTGATGCGCGGGGCCAGCAGTTTTGCCACCGCCGCGAACGCGGGCACCACCACCGAGTTACCAAACTGACGGTAAGCCTGGGTGTCCGAAACAGGAATGCGGAAGCGGTAGCCCTGTGGCGTTTCAAAGCCCATCAGCCGGGCGCACTCTCGCGGCGTGAGGCGCCGCGGACGGTGACGCTGGTTTTGCGGATCGTCGAAATCTTTCTCGCCCAGCGCTTTATCCCAGCCTCTGTCGATCAGGATTTCCGCGCCGTCTTTGTAGTAGCGAGCGGACAGCGTGCGGGTCACGCTGTGCGGATCGTTTGGGTTCACCATGCCAAACCCAAATCCGTTGCCTTTGGCCTGATGCTTTTTGGCATAGCGGTAGAGGTATTTCCACAGGATCGGGGTAAGGATAAATTTCGCGTCGACCACCGGCTCCAGCAGGTCGGCAATGGTTGGACGACGCTCGGGGTATAAGGAGGGAATATCCCGCAGGGTGAAATCCCCCTTAAGATTGAGATCGCGGCGGAAACCGACGAGCACAATGCGTTCGCGATGCTGGGGCAGGAAGTGTTTCCCGTCGATAATTTTCGGGTCATCCGCGCCCATGTCCCCGGAATCAGCCACGTCATAGCCCAGTTCGTCCAGCGTTTGCATGATAATGCGGAAGGTCTTTCCACCGTCGTGGCTCTTTAAGTTCTTGACGTTTTCCAGCACGAATATGGCCGGGCGACAGGCGTCAATGATTCGGGCCACATCGAAAAACAGCGTTCCCTGCGTATCGCAGGCAAAACCGTGGGCACGCCCGAGGGCATTCTTTTTGGAGACGCCGGCCAGCGAGAAAGGCTGGCACGGGAAGCCCGCCAGCAGCACGTCATGCGCCGGAATCGTCTGGCGAATGTGCTCGGCGGCTTGTTCATCCGTGACGCCGCTTTTATGGCTCAGGGTAACGTCGCGGATATCGGCGTTGAAATGATGTTCATGCGGATCGCAGTACCAGTTCGCTTTATAGGTGCGTACCGCATGTTTGTTCCACTCGCTGGTAAACACGCACTGACCGCCGATAGCTTCAAAGCCGTGCCGGATGCCACCGATGCCGGCAAACAGATCGATAAAGCGGAAGGCATAGTTCGGGTGCGCGGCAGACGGCCGCGGAAGCAGGTCTTGCAGATAACGAAACTCGCTTTCGCTCAGGCGGCGCCCTGCCCGATCGCTGGTCAGCAGTCGCTTAAGGATGGCCGGGCTCCAGTGGCTCTCGCCGTGCGCCACCAGCTGGTTTGCCAGCGTTTTAGCGTCATAAATATCCAGCAGCTGGCGCAGTAATGCCTGCACCGTTGCCGTTGACTTCTCAGCCTGCTCAGGCGCGGGCTCTGTCACTGATCGATTTTCCTGCATTCTTTTAACCGGGCAATAAAGACTGGAAACAGATTACCACAGTTCACTTTCGCAAACTGCGACGGAAGCGGTGTTGAATCTGGCTATCCAGCCCGATGCAGTCGCCCTGTAATTCGGCACTGAGTTTCGCCATAAACTGAATCAGAAAATCGGCGTTGTGCTGCGCGAGCTCGCGCCCGACGTCGGTTTGCATTGTATCAGGCAAGCGCAGCAGCTTGGTCTGAAAATGATCGAGCGCAAACGCCCGGTCATCAAGCGGGCGCGCGTCGGCAAACGGATCGTCCGCGTTAAAAAGCGGTACGCCCAGCGCACCTGACACGGCAAACACGCGCGCCAGGCCAATCGCCCCCAGCGCCTCCAGACGATCTGCATCCTGCACAATTTTGGCCTCAATCGTGGACGGCGTCAGGCCGGCGCTAAAACTGTGCGCCTCGATGGCGTGCTCCACGGCGGCATAGCGATCGGACGGGAAGTCAGGGAAATCGCGGTGCAGAATGTCCCGCGTTTTGCGCGCAGCCAGACGCGACGACTGGCTGCGTTCAGGATGATTTTTCGGCAGGCTAACGATGTCGTGAAAATAGCAGGCGGTCAGGATCGTCAGCGGGTCGACGTGGTGATGAACCATGATTTTCTGCGCCGTCAGCCAGACGCGACGGAAGTGTGAAATATCGTGCGCGGTGTCATCGGTCGCGTGATGTTCATCAAGCCAGGATTCAAAGCGCTGCTGCCACTGTATGAGTTCCATCATCCTTTCCTGTTACGAAAATGGGCACTGAATTATAATATAGCTAAATAAAATAAATTAAAAAATAGAACCCCGAAATACTTAATAATAATTACCCGCAATACTTTCAAGCGATTAATTCATTTGAAAAATAAAGAGATTTTTGGAAATATTTTGTAATATTTTCACTGGTTTAATTACATTTATTTTTGAACCAAATTCACGAGCCATAGAATAGTATCAGACACGTAATTACGGAGGGTGATTACATATATTCATATAAATTATCTTTAAAGGGAATATATAATGAAAAGAAAAGTTCTGGCAATTCTTGTACCCGCATTATTAATGGCTGGCGCGGCAAACGCGGCTGAAATGTATAACAAAGACGGCAATAAAGTTGACCTGTACGGCAAGGTTGACGCGCGTCATACCTTCTCCGACAACGCGGGCGACGACGGCGACGAAACCTACGTGCAGATTGGTTTCAAAGGCGAAACACAGATTACCCGCGATCTGGTCGGTTACGGTCAGTGGGAATATAAAACCTACGCAAATGATACCGAAGACGCCGGGGATACCTCTTTCAACCGTCTGGCCTATGCGGGCCTGAAATATGGCGAATACGGTTCATTTGATTATGGCCGTAATTACGGCGTCGTGTATGACGTTGAAGCCTGGACCGATATGCTGCCGGTATTTGGTGGCGATTCCTACACCTGGACTGACAACTATATGGTTGGCCGTACCAACGGTGTTGCGACCTACCGTAATAATGATTTCTTCGGGCTGGTTGATGGCCTGAACTTCGCGCTGCAGTATCAGGGTGCTAACGAAGGCGCAAACGCTAACGAAGATCAGGAAGGCACCAAAAACGGTCACGACGACGTACGCTTCCAGAACGGCGACGGCTTCGGTATGTCTACCACCTATGACTTCGACTTCGGTCTGACGCTGGGTGCGGCGTATTCTTCATCTGACCGTACCAACGATCAGGTTGCTTATGGTGCGGGCAACTATAACCGCTTCAGCAAATACGCAGGCGGTGACCGTGCAGACGCATGGACCGTTGGCGCAAAATATGATGCTCAAGGCGTCTACCTGGCGATGATGTACGCGGAAACCCGCAACATGACGCCGTACGGCAGCGACGGCATCGCCAACAAAACGCAGAACTTTGAAGCCGTAGCGCAATACCAGTTTGACTTCGGTCTGCGTCCATCCCTGGCGTGGGTCTATTCCAAAGGCATCGATCTGGGCGGTAACGATTATCACCCACGCAATGGCTATGACTATGTAGACCAGGATCTGGTTAACTACATCGACCTGGGCATGACCTACAACTTCAACAAGAACTTCTCCACCTACGTTGATTATAAAATCAACCTGCTGGACGAAGATGACGCCTTCTACAATGACAACGGTATTGCAACCGATGACATTGTTGGCATCGGCATGATCTATCAGTTCTGATCCCTGAAAATACCAAAGCCCGCATTTGCGGGCTTTTTTGTTTCAAGGGACACTATTTTACGGCGCTTCCTGCAGCGCCACGCGGATAAACCCGTTATTCTGCACCAGCAGCTCATGGGCTTTCCACGCATCCAGACCGGTCAGCACCATCAACACCGCCGTTTTACAGTGGTGGTTACAGCTCTCCAGCGCGGCCTTTGCCTGCGCCCGGGTGCATCCCCCCGCTTCCATCACAATGGCGATCTGCCGTTCGGCCCATTTGGTACTGCTTGCCTCAAGATCCACGCGCAGGTTGCTGTAAACGCGCCCGGTGCGAACGGCCAGCGCGGTGGTAATCATCGAGAGGATCATTTTTTGCGCGATCCCCGCTCTGGTATTGCGATACCCGGCAACCACATCGGCCCCAAGCTCTGGGGCAATTACCATGCTTGCCAGCTGTGCTGCTTCACTTTGTGCATCACCGGTGATGACCGCAACCGGCGCTCCCAACGACCACGCATGCCGCATTGCCCCCCAGACCCACGGCGTTTTTCCGCTGACGGTCACGGCAAGCATCATATCGTGCTCACCAAATTTAATGGCCTGCAGGTCAGCCACCCCGCGCTCGTAGCTCCCTTCCCCCTCGCCAGCCGTAACGGCAATTACCGGCGTTTTACCCGGCGCATACTCATCTGCAGCCTGTTGTGCGATGCAGCCCGACGGGCCCGCGCCGACAATCACCAGACGGCCACCGCGGTTAAGCGACGCGGCGGCGTTATCCACCGCGCGGGCGATTGTCGTTAAGCAGGGGGTTATAGCAGCAGAAATGCGTGCATCTTCCTCGTGGATAACCTTCAGCATGTCCAGCGTGGACAATCTATCTATATTCATCGTGCTGGCGTGCCGTCTTTCCTTGACTGAACCGGTAAGCGTAATGCTCATAAACAGCCTCCTTATTATGAGTACCCACACACTATAAAGTGTTTTATATAGATGACCTGCGAGTGGGGTCACGAAAAGAAGAGTAAATCGACGCTTTTACATGGCTTTAAGAAAAGCCCATCATCAGCGATAATCACTCCCTTTCCTAATCATCGCGGAGTGTTGATGAGCGATTTGCAGCCTTTCCCTCTGACGCGCAAGCGCCCCATGAAACTGTACACGCTGGTCACGTTGATGGTGTCCGCGATTATCGCCTCTGTGCTGCTGGTGGTTTTTGCGCTCTATTCCGTGCAGATCACCCGGGCAACCCGCGATGATGTAAAAGATACCGCTCTGGGCATCGCCCGCACGCTGGCCGACAGCCCGGAGATCCAGCGCGGCCTGATGCAGTCGCCGCAGGCCGACATCATTCAGCCCATCGCCAAAGCCGTTACCCAACGCAACGATCTGCTGCTTACCGTGGTGACCGACATGCGGGGGATTCGCTACTCGCACCCTAACGAGGCGCTCATCGGCCTGCATTTTATCGGCAACGATCTGGAACCCGCGCTGGAAGGCAAAGAGAATGTCTCGGTTAACCGCGGCGCCCTCGCCGAGGCGCTTCGCGTTTTCACGCCGGTCTATGACAGCCAGCACGATCAGATCGGGGTCGTCGTGGTCGGGATCTCCCTCAAAAAGGTAGAAGACCAGATAGCCCGCGGGCGGCTCAACGCGCTCTGGACGATTCTGTTCAGCATCTTTATGAGTTCGATGGCGATTTGGGGTCTGGTACGGGTCCTGAAACGCATTCTTTTCGGGCTCGAACCCTATGAAATCTCCGCCCTGTTCGAACAGCGCCAAGCGATGCTGCAGTCGCTTCGCGAAGGGGTGCTGGCCGTCGACATTCACGGCCGCGTGACGATGATTAACCACGCAGCCAGAGAGATATTACTTCTTCCCTCCGGCAAGCAGACCGAAAACACCAGCGAGCCGCTGCTGGCAAGCCTGCGTGAGGTATCGAAAACCGGGGTTGCGCGTCAGGATCAGGAGATCAGCTGCAACGGACGACTGCTGCTCTGCAACATGGTGCCGGTCAAAAGCCAGAATCGGGTGATCGGGGCTATCAGCACCTTCCGCGATAAAACGGAAATCAGCCAGCTGATGCAGCGTATCGATGGCATGGTCAACTACGTCGACGCCCTGCGCAGCCACACGCACGAGTTTATGAATAAACTGCATGTGATCCTCGGCCTGCTGCACATGAAGCGTTACGACAAGCTGGAGGAGTACATCATCCAGACGGCGCATAATTACCAGACGGACATTGGCACGATCCAGAGCAAGGTAAAGTCCCCGGTCGTTGCCGGGTTCCTGCTGGGTAAAATCAACCGGGCGAAAGAGGCCGGCGTCACCCTGACGCTGGCGGATGAAAGCCTGATACCGGATACCGCCAGTGAAGAGCAGGTTGCGGTGCTGATCACCGCCCTTGGTAACTTAATCGAAAACGCGCTCGACGCGATGGCAGGACAGCAGGAAGGCGAGATTGGCCTGCTGCTGCATTATCAGAATGGCTGGCTCAGCTGCGAAGTCAGCGACGACGGCCCCGGCATTGATCCCACTCAGCTGGAGGCTATTTTTACTAAAGGGTTCTCAACAAAAGGTGAAAACCGCGGCGTTGGGCTGTTCCTTGCTCGCCAGCAGATCCAGAACCTGGGCGGCGATATCACCGTCGAGTCTGAGCCTGGCGTATTTACCCAATTTTTTGTTCACATCCCCTGGGATAGCGAGAGGAATATCGCGTGATAAATGTATTAATTGTCGATGATGACGCCATGGTAGCCGACCTCAACCGTCTGTACGTCAACCGTGTTGAAGGCTTCAGCTGCTGCGGCGTCGCCTCCACGCTCAATCAGGCCAGGGCCTTTATCAATAACCCCAGCCAGCCTGTCGATCTGGTGCTGCTGGACGTCTACATGCAGCAGGATAACGGGCTGGATCTGCTGCCCGATATTCGCGCTTCAGGCCGCCCGATTGATGTGATTATGATCTCCTCGGCCGCCGATGCCGCCACGATCCAGACCTCCATCCACTACGGCGTGGTGGATTATCTGATAAAGCCGTTCCAGTTCCCGCGCTTTGAAGAGGCGCTGAACGGCTGGAAGGCAAAGCACAGCCTGATGGGCTCGCACCAGTATTACGAGCAGGCGGACGTCGACAGGCTGATCCACGGCGGCGCGCCGGAGCTGGCGGACACTAAAAAATTGCCGAAGGGGTTAACGCCGCAAACGCTGCGCACGATTTGCCAGTGGATTGATGGCCACCCGGAGACGGAATTTTCCACCGACGATCTGGCTAACGCTGTCAATATCTCCCGCGTCTCCTGCCGTAAGTACCTGATTTGGCTTGCGCAGATCAACATTCTGTTCACCAGCATTCACTACGGCGCCACCGGGCGTCCGGTGTATCGCTACCGCTTACAGCCGGAACAGATCGGGCTGCTCAAACAGTACTGCCAATAACGCGGTAGCTCTCGTCCAGAAGGGTAAAACGGAAGTGGTGCATCGAGGAGATGACCACTTCTTTTGTTTTGGTCACAAAGATAGCTTCAATATCGGGGCGCGCGCGCAGGGCGGCACAGCCCTTTTCTACCCCCATGCCGTACATCAGCGTGGTCCAGATGTCGCCGTCAATGGAGTCTTTTGAAATAATAGTGACGCTCTCCAGCTCGTTGTCGAGCGGATACCCGGTGCGCGGATCGAGAATATGGTGATAGCGCTTGCCGTTCTGCTCGAAGTAGCGCTCGTACGTTCCCGAGGTCACCACGGAGAGGTTCTCCACCGTCATCGCACCGATCAGCGCGTCACCGGCGAACGGTTTTTTTAGCCCCACACACCAGCCCCCTTCCGGCGAGCCTAACGTCTGGATGTTTCCGCCGAGGTTGATCAGCCCCAGCTCAGCGCCCTCTTTGCGCAGGTAGTCCCGCACCCGGTCGGCGATATAGCCTTTGGCGATGGCCCCCAGATCAATCTCCATCCCCGCTCTGGTCAGAAACACGCTGGTCTGCGCCTCATCAAGGATGACCTCCTCGGGCCGGGTTATCGCCAGCAGGGACGCAATGTCATCGGCAGGCGGAACGCTGTCTCCCTGAAAGCCAATCTTCCAGCGCTTCACCAGCGGGCCGATCGCCAGGTTAAACGCGCTGTCTTTTAGCATGCTTGCCGCTTTTGCACAGCGGATCAGTTCAAACACCGGACGACTAACGGCAACCGGATGCTGGCCCGCCGCATGGTTGATGTCCATCACCTGGGAATGCGCGCGGTTAACGGTGAGGAGATCTTCGTACTGTTTGATCAGGCGGAAAACGCGGGACGCGAGGGCTTCGTCATGGGAGAAGAGCTTCAGGAGAATGGGCGAGCCCATCAGAACGGCGGAGTAGCTGTAAACGCGATGGCTATCAGGCATTGCATGTGTCCTCTGATGTAGCCCCGGCAGGCACCGCGCCGCCGGGGAGACAGGAGCCTTACGTTCTTTTTGAGCGCATCGCCGCCTGATGTCCTGCAAGGGTACCAAAAATAATGATATCCGCCACCGCGTTACCGCCGATACGGTTGCCGCCGTGGATCCCCCCGACCACTTCACCCGCCGCAAACGCCCCCGGCAGTACGTTGTGGTTGCTGTCCAGCACGCAGGTTTCGGTGTTGATGGTCACGCCGCCCATGGTGTGATGCACGCCTGGCGCAATCTGAATAGCGTAGAAAGGCCCTTCGTTGATAGGCGCACGCAGCGCGGTGGTACGACCAAAATCGTCATCGTGCTGTTTTTCAACGAAACCGTTGTAACGTTCCAGGGTCGCGAGGAAAGCGTGGTGATCCATACCGAGCGCTTCCGCCAGCGCTTTTGGCGAGCTGGCGCTGGTCACGAAGCCTTTCGCAATATACTCATCCGCGGCTTTGTTTTTGGCACGTACGTGCTCGTCAAAGACGATGTACGCGTATTTCTCCGGCAGCGCGATGATTGACGCCGAGACTTTATCGCGGGTCGACATTTCGTTGTAGAAGCGCTCCCCTTTCTGGTTGACCAGAATCGCCCCGCCTCCGCGGATGGATTCGGAAATCAGGTACGAGGTGTTCTGCTCAACGGTTGGGTGAATTTGGATTTCGCCCATATCCACGGTGCCCGCCCCGATGCGCTCCAGCAGCGCGATACCGCCGCCGGTTGCCCCTTTGTGGTTGGTGGTGACGAACCCTTCCAGATCCGGACGGTATTTGACGACCATCTGGCTGTTGGCGCTGAAGCCGCCCGTCGCCACGATCACGCTTTTCGCTGCCACGGTGACGGTTTCGTTCTCTTCAGTGGTCAGGCGAACCCCGGTCACTTCACCGTTCTCGAAGATGATGTCGCTGACGGAGGTATCCAGCATCACCTCGATGTTGCGTTTGTTGACGTTACGCACCAGGCCGCTGATCAGGTAGCCCCCCACCGCAGAGCCGTCTTTTGGACGGTGAGTACGGTCGATGCTCATCCCACCGGTGGTGGTGATGTCGTTCAGCATGATGCCGCGCGTTGCCAGCCACTCGATCGCCTGCGGCGCGTTCTCGACAAAGCGGCGCAGCAGTTCAGGGTTGTTCTTGTTGCCGCCGCCTTTCAGGCTTTCCTGGTAGAACAGCTCTTTGCTGTCCTGAATGCCCTTCACGCGCTGGAAGCGGGTTTCGGCGGCATTCATACCGGCAGAGGCTTTAATGGTGTTCCCGCCGATGGTCGGCATCTTCTCAACAATCAGCACGCTCGCGCCTTCGTCGTGAGCCTGAATCGCCGCCGCCAGACCGGCGCCACCGCTACCGACCACCACCACGTCCACGCTGCGGGTTTCGTTCGGGTCAACGCCCTCTTCCGCTGCCAGCGCTTTGCTGGATTTCAGCATCGCTTTAGAGACCGCTTTCTTCACCGCTTCACTCTGGCTGGTTGCACCGGTGATGGCATCCACGTGCGGGGTATTGGCGTCCAGAATGCGGGTACGGATCTCTTCAAAGCTGGTGACGAACTCAACGTCATCGCTCGGGCCAGAGGCCAGCTCGATGTCCGCAATGCGGTCGGTTTCCAGACTGACGTTAATCACCAGCTCGTTCGCGTCGTCCTGCACCTTCTCGGTGAACATGCCCGGTTTGAATTTCGATTCGCCCATGCTCATGTCGCGGATCATCGCTTCCACCAGCGAGAAGCGCCACAGCGGTTCAGGAATGCTCAGTTCCTCGCGTTTGGTGCTGTCCATAAACAGCTCAAGGCTTTCACCCGTCGCGATGCGGTCGGTCCAGTCCGGGTAGGCAATAGTGGCGCGGCCAACGGCAATCAGGTCGTAACCGTGATCCAGCGCTTCATTCACGTCTGACGCATTCACCACGCCGCCCACGCCCATCACCGGAACCTGCGCCAGCGTTTCAGAACGCATCGCGCAATATTTTTCGATCAGCGGCGTCGGGTCCTGGGTGTCGACAATGGACGGACGCAGGGTCGCACCGACGGAGAAGTGCAGGTAGTCCACGCCGCGCGCCGCCAGTTTTTCCAGCAGGTACATGGTGTCTTCAAAGCGGATGCCCGGCACTTCCAGCTCTTCAGGGGAGAAGCGGTAGCCAATAATAAACGCGTCGTCCGCGTACTGGCGCACCATTTTGTGGGTGATGTCCAGCACCGCCAGCGGGAACTTCGCGCGGTTGTCGCGGCTGCCGCCCCACTCGTCGTCGCGCTGGTTAGAGTTTGGAGAGTAGAACTGCTGAATCAGGTAGGTGTTCGCCCCGTGGATTTCCACACCGTCAAAACCGGCCTGGATGGCGCGGCGCACGGCTTCACCAAACTTGCCGATCATGCCTTCCACTTCTTCGGCGGTCAGGGCAACCGGCGTTGCGGCACCGTCACGCGGCGCGGCCACGGCGCTTGGGCCAACCGGGGTACGGCCACCGATCAGTTTCGGATCAACCATGCGGCCACCGTGGTAGATCTGCAGCAGGGCCTTAGATCCTTTGGATTTAATGGCCTCGGCGATTTTCGCCAGCCCGGCGATTTTCTCGTCGTTATCAATACCAATTGCGCCCGGGAAGGCGAGGCCGAGATCGTCGACGAAGCAGCACTCTACGATGATGGTGCCAATGCTGCCGGAACGGGCCCGATAGTACTCCACCAGCTCGCTGGTGACGGTGCCGTCATAATAGCCGGTACAGGTGGTCATAGGGGCCATTAACAAACGGTTTTTCAGTTCAGTGCCATTCGGTAATGTGAAGGGGCTAAGAATGCGTTCGTTAGTGCTCATAATAGAAACTCCAAACTTTTAAAAATTGAAAATTCGTTATCGGATTGATTTTTTATTTCGTCGTTCTTTGCCGATGTCATGATATTAATATAATGATTTTTTTAGTTTCTAAAGTTATTACGTTAGTTAAAAAACTATTTAATCCCTGTAATAACACTAATAATACATTGGTGTTAGCGATTGTCATTCAGGCATTCACAATATTTTAAAATACGTTAAATAAAAAATGGTAAAACCATTACACCAAAAACCAAAAACACCTTTTAAAATCAACTAAATAGCAATTATTAAAAATTCAAATTGTTACAGAAATGATAAAATAAACCCGCAAAAAAGATAATAACCACATACGCCAGAGTGGTTATTAATAAAAGCATAAAAATAACGCTGCAATTCTGTTTTTTTGATCTCGATCAATAGTCATGGCATTTAAAAGCGCAATATAAAAACATCATCATTTTTTAATTTAACGCACACAAAAAAGCGTTAAATCGCTATTACTGAAAATACAAAAACGCACCTTTAATAACTAAAAAAAGCAAAGAAACTTAAGAAAGCAATTTTGACTTTTCAGTGCGACCGAATTTTTGACAACTTAAGACGTGAAACTATGAATACAAAAACTGCTGTAACGCCCCCTGTGGCGAACCAGGCATCAAATGGAAACGCAAAACGTCTGCTGATGATGGCACTGCCCGTCATCGTCGCCGTACTGCTGCTGTTTGTTCCGGTACCGGAAGGACTGCCTCCTTACGCGTGGCACTACTTCGCCATCTTCGTCGGCGTGATCGTCGGTCTTATCTTCGAACCCCTGCCGGGCGCGGTGATCGGTCTGACCGGCGTGGTCGCCATTGCCCTGTGCAGCCAGTGGGTGCTGTTCAGCCCTGAACAGCTGGCTGACCCGAAATTCAAGCTGGCGGGCGCCTCCTTTAAGTGGGCAGTGAGCGGGTTTGGTAACTCCACCGTCTGGCTGATTTTCGGTGCCTTTATGTTTGCCGCGGGCTACGACAAAACCCGCTTCGGCCGCCGTCTGGCGCTGATTCTGGTGAAGTATCTTGGCCGTCGCAGCCTGACGCTCGGTTACGCGATTACGTTTGCGGACCTGCTGCTGGCACCGTTCACTCCGTCCAATACCGCGCGCAGCGGTGGGACCATCTACCCGATCATCGCTAACCTGCCGCCGCTGTACGGTTCAAAACCCAACGACCCAAGCGCGCGTAAGATTGGTTCGTACCTGATGTGGGTGGCGATCACCGCGGCCTGTATCACCAGCTCAATGTTCCTCTCTGCCCTTGCGCCGAACCTGCTGGCCCTTGCGCTGGTGAAAAGTACGGTTGGGATCGACATCTCCTGGGGGACCTGGTTCCTCGCCTTCCTGCCGCTGGGCATCCTGCTGATCCTGACCATGCCGCTGCTGGCCTACTGGTTCTACCCGCCAGAAGTGAAGGTGAACAACGAAGTGCCGCTGTGGGCGACCCGAGAGCTGGAAAAACTGGGCAAACTGTCCCGCAATGAGATCCTTCTGCTGGTGTTCGTATGCTGCGCGCTGCTGATGTGGATCTTCGCCGCCGCGTGGATTGAACCCGCGATGGCGGCCCTGCTCATCGTCGGCCTGATGCTGTGGACCGGCGTGCTGGAGTGGAACGATATCACCGGCAACAAAGCGGCGTGGAACACCTTCGTCTGGTTCGCCACCCTGGTGGCGCTGGCGGATGGCCTCTCCTCTACCGGCTTTATCAGCTGGTTAGGTAAAGAAGGCGGCCTGCTGATGAGCGGTATCTCTCCGGGCGTGGCGACCATCGTCCTGCTGCTGGCGTTCTACCTGCTGCACTACCTGTTTGCCAGCACCACCGCGCACACCACGGCGCTGCTGCCAGCGATGCTGACCATCGCCTCCACCATTCCGGGCATGAATATGGAAGTGTTCGTTCTGCTGATGGTGACCTCGCTGGGCGTGATGGGGATTATCACCCCGTACGGCACTGGCCCAAGCCCGATTTACTACGGTAGCGGCTACCTGCCAACCAAAGACTACTGGCGCCTCGGCACCATCTTCGGTGCCATCTTCCTTGCGGCCCTGCTGCTGATTGGCTACCCGTGGATGTCCATGATGTTCTGATTCCTGACCGCCGGACTTCTCCTCCGGCGGTTTTATTTTTGTGGAGCAATACGCTATGTCAAACAAACCGTTTATCTACCAGAACCCCTTCCCTCTTGCGCATGACGACACCGAATACTACCTGCTGACCAACGAGCACGTCTCCGTTGCCGAGTTCGAAGGCCAGGAAATCCTGAAAGTGGAGCCGGAAGCGCTGACCCTGCTGGCGCAGCAGGCCTTCCACGACGCCGCATTTATGCTGCGTCCTTCCCACCAGAAGCAGGTTGCCGCCATCCTCAACGACCCGGAAGCCAGCCAGAACGACAAGTACGTGGCCCTGCAGTTCCTGCGCAACTCGGAAATTGCGGCGAAAGGCGTGCTGCCAACCTGCCAGGATACCGGCACGGCAATCATTATGGGTAAGAAAGGCCAGCGCGTCTGGACCGGCGGCGGTGACGAAGCGGCCCTGAGCCAGGGCGTGTATAACACCTATATTGAAGACAACCTGCGCTACTCGCAGAATGCGGCGCTGGATATGTATAAAGAGGTGAATACCGGCACTAACCTGCCCGCACAGATTGACCTCTACAGCGTCGACGGTGACGAGTATAAATTCCTGTGCATGGCGAAGGGCGGCGGCTCTGCCAACAAAACCTATCTCTACCAGGAAACCAAAGCGCTGATTACCCCGGCGAAGCTGAAAAACTACCTGGTTGAGAAGATGCGTACCCTGGGGACCGCAGCCTGCCCGCCGTACCATATCGCGTTTGTTATCGGCGGCACCTCAGCGGAAGCCACGCTGAAAACCGTGAAGCTCGCCTCCACCCGCTACTACGACGCGCTGCCAACCGAAGGCAACGAGCACGGCCAGGCGTTCCGCGACGTTCAGCTCGAACAGGAACTGCTCCAGGAAGCACAGAACCTCGGCCTCGGCGCGCAGTTCGGCGGGAAATACTTCGCCCACGATATCCGCGTGATCCGCCTGCCACGCCACGGTGCCTCCTGCCCAATCGGCATGGGGGTCTCCTGCTCCGCTGACCGCAACATCAAGGCGAAGATCAACCGCGACGGGATCTGGATTGAGAAGCTTGAGCACAACCCGGGTCAGTATATTCCTGAATCCCTGCGTCAGCAGGGCGAAGGCGATGTGGTGAGCATCAACCTGAACAAGCCGATGAACGAGATCCTGGCGCAGCTTTCCGCGCACCCGGTCTCTACCCGCCTGTCGCTGAACGGCACCATTATCGTGGCGCGCGACATTGCCCACGCGAAGCTTAAAGAGCTGCTGGATAACGGCGAAGCGCTGCCGCAGTACGTCAAAGATCATCCGATTTACTACGCGGGCCCGGCCAAAACGCCGGAAGGCTACGCGTCTGGCTCCCTCGGCCCAACCACCGCAGGGCGCATGGATTCGTATGTGGACTTACTGCAGTCCCACGGTTCGAGCATGATCATGCTGGCCAAAGGCAACCGCAGCCAGCAGGTGACGGACGCCTGCCATAAGCACGGCGGCTTCTACCTGGGCAGCATTGGCGGCCCGGCGGCGGTGCTGGCGCAAAACAGCATCAAGAGCCTGGAGTGTGTGGCCTATCCTGAGCTGGGTATGGAAGCGATCTGGAAAATTGAGGTGGAGAACTTCCCGGCGTTTATTCTGGTGGATGATAAAGGCAACGACTTCTTCCAGCAGATTCAGAACAAGCAGTGCAAAGGCTGTTCACAGCGCTGAGTGCTTCCATACGTCCGGCAGGAGCGACAGCGTTTCAGCGATCGTGCTGCGCTTGTCGCTCCCCGGCTTCCAGATGGTGACCATCGTCTGACCAATCCCCTGGCTGCCCACTTCGGTGTGCAGCCTTTTTACGTTTTGCCACTGACCGGCATGAAAATGCGTCGGTAAGAATCCCCAGCCGCAGCCGCGCTCCAGCAGACCGCGCAGCATCTCCGGTTCGTTGGTAAAGAGAGTATGCCCGGAGATCTGCAGGCGGCGCGCCACCGGCTCGTCCGAGGCGGGGTGCATGACGACCTGGGGCACCAGGGAGAGATCGAGCAGCGACAGTGGGGAAGCACTGTCCGCAAACAGCCCGCGGGCGGCATAAAAATCCATATCAATGGCGCCGAGGGCGCGCCACTCCATATCATTGCCCACGCTGCGGTTGCGCGCCTGGCAGATGGCCAGATCCGCGTCGTTGTTCGCCAGCAGCCGTTCCGATTCATCCCGAGAGGTGCAGATAAGGCTCAGCCGGATGTTTCGCGCGGCCATTTCAGCAATCACCCCGAGCAGAAAGGCTCTGGGCGTAAAAGGATCGTAGGCCAGCGTCAGGTCCTGCGTGGCACGGTGCGGCACCTCTCTGGCAAACGCCTCAAAGGCTTTTACCTGCCGCATCAGCAGGTGCGCCTGGCGCTGAAGCTGTTCCCCTTCGGGCGTGAGCCGCAGGGTGCGGCCGTCGCGAATAAACAGAGCGTAGCCCAAGCCATCCTCAAGAAAATCAATCAGATCGCGAAGCGTCGTGCGGTCCTTCTTCAGCGCCACCGCGGCTTTACTTAGGCCCCCGTTCTCGGCCACGGCGGTAAATGCCTCGAGCTGTGCAAAAGAGTAAATCAGTCCCGCCACGCTACGCTCCTTCTGTTTTATAGGGGGATTTTCCCCCACTACGCGTTTTTTATTATAGCCCCCGGGTTTTTAAACTGAAGCCGTTCTTAACCTGAAAGAGACGGATATGAAAAACAGAAAAGTAAACCATGCCCTGCTGGCGGGACTTGTCTTCAGCACCCTGCTCTCCCCTGCGGCAGTGGCCGCCTGCAAAGGCACCGACCTTAGCGCCTGCCCTGCCCCCTTTGACGCCGCGCTGCCGGACACCCATAAGATGCTCACCTGGAGTCAGGCCGACCGCGTGGTGGGCTTTCGCAATGACTACCGCAACTACGCCGGGGATGTTTTCCGCCACGGTAGCGCCGTGGCGCTGGAAATGTCGGATAAGCCGCTCACTGACGCCTGGTATCAGGTCAACGGCAGGCGCTACGGCCTTCAGGAGTACCTTAAACGCCAGAACGTCAGCGGCATGCTGGTGCTGAAGGACGGCAAAATCGCCTGGAAGTACCTTGAAGAGGGCAATACCGACTCCACGCTCTGGACCTCGCGCTCGGTTGGGAAATCGGTTGTATCGGCGCTGGTGGGCGTGGCCCTCAAAGAGGGAAAAATTCACTCGCTCGACGACCTGGTCACGCGGTATGAACCCGACCTGAAAGGCACCGCGTGGGACGGCGTGACGCTTAAGCAGCTTATCACCCATACCTCCGGCGTGGCGTGGAACGAGGATTACACCAACCCTAAATCCGACTTCGCGCAGCTCACCGAGTGCGAGGCGAAGCCGGGTACCTATGACTGCGTGCGCAAGCTGGTGAAGGGGTTACGCAGGGCGCACCCGGCCGGAGAGAGCTGGTCTTACTCTTCGGGCGGCGCCTGGCTGCTGGGTGACGTGCTGGAGCGGGCCACCGGCATGACGCTGGCGGCCTATCTGGAGAAAAGCATCTGGCAGCCTTACGGCATGGCGAGCGACGGCGTGTGGCATGCCTACAGCAAAGGCCAGCATAACGTTGGCGCGCACGGCTTTAACGCCACACTGGAGGACTGGGGGCGCTTCGGGCAATTTATCCTGAGCAACGGTACGCTGCCGAACGGTAAGACCATTCTGCCGGAAAACTGGATCCGGCAGTCGTCAGACTGGACGAAGGCCAAAGGCTCCGTCTCAGACGCCCATCCCGAGGGGCTGTACGGCTATCAGTGGTGGAACAACGAAGTGCCCGCCAACGCCACGGGCGTAGAGCCGACGGCCCAGGATTCGCTGAAAGGTTCACTCTGGGCGCTGGGCATTTTCGGGCAGATGATTATGGTGAACCCGAAGGAAAATCTGGTCATCGTCCAGTGGTCTACCTGGCCGCAGGCGGAACCGTCCTTCAGCGCCCAGCCGCTGGAAGCCTCTCTGATGTTTAGCGCGATTGCCAGGGCGCTGCGCTAAATGGCCTCCGCCGGGTAACGACGCGGTTACCCGGCTCATTCTAAAACGCGCCTCTGCGCTACATCACAAAATCGCAATATCAGAGACTTACAGAATATTGGTGAATAAAAAGCCAATATTTTGTTAAGTTATTGTTGCCATTAAATGTATTTATTCGCCGGATTACATTCATGCAAGAAATGCATCAGTCGATGCGGCATTTGCGCTTATCGAATTCCTCATCCTGATCCAGTTTTCAGAAACAGACGCGTAAAACGTCAACAATAAACTGGAGATAACCATGTTTTCCTCAACCTCACCTGCAACCGTACGCTCTAAGGCGGGCGCGATACTTCGCGTGACGTCCGGCAACTTTCTTGAGCAATTCGATTTCTTTCTTTTCGGCTTCTACGCCACCTACATCGCCCACACGTTCTTCCCGGCGAGCAGTGAATTTGCGTCGCTGATGATGACCTTCGCGGTCTTCGGCGCGGGCTTTTTGATGCGTCCAGTCGGGGCCATTGTGCTGGGGGCTTATATTGACAAGGTCGGTCGCCGCAAAGGGCTGATCGTGACGCTTTCCATCATGGCGGCAGGCACCTTCCTGATCGTGCTGATCCCGTCCTATCAAAGCATCGGGCTTTGGGCACCGTTGCTGGTACTGACGGGCCGTCTGCTGCAGGGCTTTTCCGCCGGCGCGGAGCTTGGAGGCGTCTCGGTCTATCTCGCTGAAATCGCCACGCCGGGCCGCAAAGGGTTCTATACCAGCTGGCAGTCCGGCAGTCAGCAGGTTGCCATTATGGTCGCCGCGGCGATGGGTTTTGCCCTGAACGCGCTGATGGAAGAGAGCGCCATTCGTGAATGGGGCTGGCGCATCCCGTTCCTGTTCGGCTGTTTAATCGTGCCGTTTATCTTTTTCCTGCGCCGCAAGCTGGAGGAGACGGAAGAGTTCAGCGCGCGCCGCCATCATCTGGAGATGCGTCAGGTCTTTAAAACGCTGCTTGGCAACTGGCAGGTGGTGGTCGCGGGCATGCTGATGGTGGCGATGACCACCACCGCGTTCTACCTGATCACCGTCTACGCGCCAACCTTCGGCAAAAAAGTGCTGATGCTGAGTGCCTCGGACAGCCTGCTGGTCACGCTGCTGGTAGCGATCTCTAACTTCATCTGGTTGCCGGTGGGCGGCGCGCTGTCGGACCGCTTCGGGCGTAAACCGGTGCTGATTGCCATGACCCTGCTGGCGCTGGCCACCAGCTACCCGGCCCTGACGCTGCTGGCTGACGCGCCAAGCTTCTCCATGATGCTGAGCGTCCTGCTGTGGCTCTCCTTCCTGTACGGGCTGTATAACGGGGCGATGATCCCGGCGCTGACGGAAATTATGCCCGCTGAAGTCCGCGTGGCAGGGTTCTCTCTGGCTTACAGCCTCGCAACGGCGATCTTCGGCGGCTTTACCCCGGTGATGTCCACCGCGCTGATTGAATACACCGCTGACAAAGCCTCGCCGGGCTACTGGATGAGCTTCGCCGCGGTGTGTGCCCTGCTGGCAACCCTCTACCTTTACCGTCGTCGCGCGGTTTCGGTGCAAAACACCGTTAAGTCGCAGGAGGCCGCATGACTCGCACTTCTCGTTATACCGTTACCGCGCTGATGCTGACGTTCCTGAGCGCCAATGCCTGCGCTCAGGAGGTGAAAGTGATGATTTCAGGCGGTTTCAAAGCCGCCCTTGAAAAGCTGGCACCGGAATATGAACGCCAGACCGGCGATACCATCGTGATTATTCCCGGTCCGTCAATGGGCGCTACGCCGCAGGCGATCCCAAACCGGCTCGCGCGCGGCGAGAAAGCCGACGTGGTGATTATGGTGGGCGATGCGCTGGCGAAGCTCGAAAAAACCAGCCAGACCCAGCCGGGTTCGCGAACGGAACTTGCGGACTCTCCCGTCGGAATGGTGGTGAAAAAAGGGGCGGATGTCCCAGATATCAGCAGCGAGGCGACGCTACGTAACGCGCTGCTTCAGGCCAGCTCCATCGCCTACTCAGACAGCGCCAGCGGCAGGTATGTCAGCCAGACGTTGTTCAAGAAACTAGGGATTGAAAAGGAGGCGGCGGCTAAAGCAACGATGGTCGAACGCATTCCGGTTGCTTCGGAAGTGGCAAAAGGGAAATACGCCGTGGGCTTCCAGCAGGTGAGCGAGCTGCTGCCGGTTCAGGGCGTCACCTTTATTGGTAAAATCCCGGATAATCTGCAGTACATCACGCGCTTCGCGGGTGCGGTCACCCGTCACGCTGAACATCCTGACGAGGGGAAAGCGCTGCTAACCTATCTCGCCTCACCGCCCTCACGCGCCGTCATCGAGAAGACGGGGATGATCCCCGTTACGTCCGGCGATACCGCTCGGTGATCTCTTTTTCCAGTTCAGCCGCGATATAAGACTGGATGCGCCCCCGGCGCCGGATAAGCCCCACGGTACGTTTAACTTCCGGCGCCACCAGCGGCAGATGCGTCAGCGGCGTGTACTCTGACGTCGGCATCGACATGGCGGGAACGGCGGCAATGCCGATCCCCGCCTCTACCATACCGAGCATCGTGGTGACGTGGCGCGTTTCGCAGACGCTGGGGCGCTCGGGAATGATATCCCCCAGCATCCGATCCAGCAGGTTGCGGTTCCCCGACGTTTTATCAAGGGAGATATAGTCCTGCTGGTAAAACGCCTGCCAGGTCAGGTGGCTCTTCTGCGCCAGCGGGTGGTCCTTTCTGCACGCCACAACGTAGACATCCTCTACCAGCGGGAAAAATTCAATTTCAGACGGCAAGTTTCCCGCAAAGCAGATGCCAAAATCCGCCTGGCTTCGGGCCACGGCGTCAATCACATTCCCCGCGCTGCTGTCGATGAGCTTAATGCGAACGCGCGGAAAGCGGGACTGAAAGCGACGGATCACATCAGGCATAAAATAACAGGCGGCGGAAGGTACCGCGGCGACCGTAATCAGCCCCGTCCGCTCTTCACTGGCCTTATCGACATCCGCCAGCATTGATTCTACGTTGTCGAGCAGCTGTGCTGAGCGTTCAGCAAAGTTTTGCCCGTATAACGTCAGGGCGACGCGGCGGGTGGTTCGGTCAAACAGCCTGGTTCCCAGCGCGGCTTCCAGCTTTTCGATCCTGCGGCTTAGCGCCGACTGGGATATGCAGATTGATTCAGCGGCGACACGGAAGTTACCGTATTCCACTAACGCCCTGAAGGCATAGAGATCGTTAAGGTCGAAATTCACGGGCATAGCGTCTGGATGTCCTGTCAGGGAAAGCAACAAAGTCAAAAATAATAGCGTCTTATTGACCTTCCGCAACCGGCGCGGTGTTGAAATAGGTCAGAGGTCGTTGAGATTGAGGCGAATGCGCCCGGCCTGGTCAGCAATCGCCTGCCGTTCCTCTTCCTTCATATCCGAAAGCTGTTTATAGACAATGCCCAGGCGGGGATTGTTACCGAGGCGCATCCGGTTGCGCGCAAAGAAATCCCAGTAGAGGGCATTGAACGGGCACGCCAGCTCTCCGGTGCGCTGGTTGTGCTGATACCGACAACCCTGACAGTAATTACTCATCTTATGAATGTAGGATGCGCTTGAGACATAGGGCTTACTGGCCAGTAACCCGCCATCGCCAAACTGGCTCATGCCGAGAGTATTGGGCAGCTCCACCCATTCAAACGCATCAATATAGACCCCCAGATACCACTCATGAACCGCCTGCGGCGACAGGCCGCTGAGCAGACTAAAGTTCCCGATCACCATCAGGCGCTGGATATGGTGGGCGTAAGCCTCGGTAAGCGATTGCCCAACGGCATGCGCCAGGCAGCGCATCTGCGTTTTGCCCGTCCAGAACCAGTGCGGCAGCGGGGCGTGCTGCTCCAGGGCATTCAGCTCGCGATAGCCCGGCATTTGCGACCAGTAGATCCCGCGCACGTACTCCCGCCAGCCGAGAATTTGTCGGATAAACCCTTCAACGGCAGGCAGCGGCGCGTGGCCAGAACGCCATGCCTGCTGGGCGGCGGCCACCACTTCCCGGGGATTAAGCATTTTGGTATTCAGCGCAAAAGAAATTAACGAATGAAAAAGAAAAGGTTCCTCCGCGTGCATCGCATCCTGCCAGTTTCCAAACTGCGGGAGCACGTGAGAAATAAACGCATCCAGACTGGCTTTGGCTTCCGAACGGTTGAGCGGCCAGCGAAAATTGTCGGCCTGCGGTTCGCCGAAGGTCTTTATGCCGCAGCGTTGGATCTCTGCCCACAAGGCTGAATGATCGTGGCGGGGGCGCGAGTCACCCGGTGCGGGCGGCTCGCCCGACCAGCGCCTGCGGTTTTCAGCATCATAATTCCATTTCCCCCCTTCCGGCTCGCCTTCAGAGGTCAAGAGAATCCCGTGCCGACGGCGCATTTCTCGATAAAAGTATTCCATTCGCCAGCTTTTACGCGACGCAAAAAACGCGATTACCGCGTCCCGGGGGGTCAAAAAATGCTCGCTGCTGACGCAGGCTGTTTCAACGGACGCTGTTTTCGCCCACGCTTGCAGCTGCGCATCAAGACGCCATTCGTCGGGCTCCTGCCACAATACCCTGTCGGCGCTGTAATGCGTAACAAGCGCGTTGAGATTGTCTTCCAGCGCGCCGCGGTTTGAACCGTCAGAGAGCCGGACATACCTCACCCGATGCCCCTTCTCTTTCAACGCTGAGGCAAACGCCCGCATGGCGGCGAAGATAGCGATAATTTTCTGGGCATGATGCAGCACGTATGCGGTTTCCGCCCGCAGCTCCAGCATCACGTAAATGACGTTTGGGTTGCGGGTATCAAACCAGCTGTGATGCGGATTAAGCTGATCGCCCAGGATCAGACGCAGCTCGGTCAACGATGGCTCCTGCGGCAACGCTCGGAACAGTATTTGACCTCATCCCAGCATTTCGCCCATTTTTTGCGCCACGTCATGGGCCGCTGGCAGTGCACACACAGCCGACTGGGCAGGTCCTGCTTGTTGCCTTTGAAATCGCTCATCTTTTCAATACCGTACTGATTTATTCACCCCACCTGCGGATAAAGGCTACGACAGACGTCACAAAATGAAGGTGATGCCTGCAAAGCGCTACCCACCGCTACGTACGAAATGATAGTTTATTCGGGCTGTAAGTGTTGCAATGATAACGTTCCCCTTTGTGTTCAAGTGACGAGTTTGCGAGCAAAGTGATGATTAAGTGGCCCTGGAAAACGAATGAGGCAGGCCGGGACATGGCGCTGCCGTGGGATGACGCGCTGGCGATCCCTGTTCTGGCGAATCTTAAGCCGGATGAACAATCGAAACTGGTTCAGATGGCAGATCGTTTTTTGCAGCAAAAACGTCTGGTGCCGCTGCAGGGGTTCGAGCTTGATCCGCTGAAAAACGCCCGCATCGCCCTGCTTTTCTGCCTGCCGGTGCTGGAGCTCGGCATTGAGTGGCTGGACGGTTTTCATGAAGTGCTGATTTATCCTGCACCGTTCGTCGTCGATGATGAGTGGGAGGATGATATCGGGCTGGTACACAACCAGCGGGTGGTGCAGTCCGGACAAAGCTGGCAGCAGGGGCCAATTATCCTCAACTGGCTCGACATTCAGGACTCGTTCGACGCCTCGGGCTTTAATCTGATTATTCACGAGGTGGCGCATAAGCTTGATACCCGCAACGGCGATCGCGCCAGCGGCGTGCCTTTTATTCCGCTACGTGAAGTCGCAGGATGGGAGCACGACCTGCATGCGGCAATGGATAACATCCAGGATGAGATAGACCTGGTGGGCGAAAGCGCGGCCAGCATTGATGCCTATGCGGCAACTGACCCCGCCGAGTGCTTTGCGGTGCTCTCGGAGTACTTCTTCAGCGCCCCCGAACTCTTCGCGCCCCGTTTCCCGGCGCTGTGGCAGCGTTTCAGCCAGTTTTATCAGCAGGATCCGCTCCAGCGCCTGCGGCAAAATGAGGGCGCTGGCGGCCCTTCATCCCACCACGTCCATTAATTTTTTTCGACAGGGGTACGCTCGGTTAACCGTACCCCGATGCTCAGCGCTAAAAACAGCGCCGCCACGCCAAAGGCCGCCGTCGTTAAATAGTGTTCGCCGAAAAAGCGCGTCACAACGGGCACCAGCAGCGCGCTGACGCCATAGCCCAGCGTGTGGCTGGTCGCAATAGCGCCCGCCCCCTTCCCCGTGGTCAGGCGATCGTTCAGCAGCAGCTGATAGCCCGGCGTTGCCATTGCCGCGCCGAGCGAAGTGATAGCAATCCCCACATAGAACAGCGCCAGTTCGGCGATACACATTAGCGCCAGCCCAGCCACCATCAGCACCGCCGCCATGCAAAGCAGGGTCAGCGGGCTGAAATGCTGCGGACGAACCACCAGGAACTGCGCCGCGAGCGTAGCCAGCGCGGCCAGGCTCAGCAGGAGCGCAACATGATGGCTGATATCCCGGGCGTTGCCGTCCAGCAAGGGGCTGAGGTGCGGTGACAGGCCGAGCTGCATCAGGCTCACCAGCGCCGCCAGCAGCATCGCCAGCAGCAGGAACGGCAGCATGGACATCTGCAGGCGGGTCGCCTGGTGTGCCACCGGCGGCAGCGGCGGATCCGCCACCTCCCGCAGCACCAGCAGCAGAGCGATTAACGGCGCGATCGCCATCAGCCAGAGCGGCGCGACCGGGTTAACGCTGAGCATCAGCGCCGCCAGCGGAGGCCCCAGCAGGCGGCCGCAGCTGAGGCCGGAACTGATGGTTGCCAGCGCCGCCATGCGTTTATCCAGGCCCGCACGCTGAATGGCCCACGTCTGCGCGGCAGGCACCATGCCCGACACCGTCAGGCCATACAGCAGACGCGAGAGGATCAGCCCCGCCAGCCCCCAGGTGCTTTCCAGCCTCCCTGCCGCCATCGCCCAGACCACCAGCGCCATGACGCCAAAGCTGGCGAGATAGCCGCTGAGGGAGGACACCATAACGACCTTACAGCCGCGGCGCTCGCTCTGGCGTCCCCACCAGGGGGACGCGGGTAAAAAAAGCATGGAGCCGAACATCAGCAGCCCGGCCCAGACCGAGAGTGAGAGTCCGGTCAGGGTCACCAGCTGCGGAAGCATGACCAGCAAACCGTTTTGCCCGATGCCCAGCAGGCCCGCGCAGAGCGCCAGGGGCCAGTTGGCTTTGGAGGTGATATTTTCGGTCAACGTTTCAGAATCAGCGCGCATGAAAATGTGAACATAGTGTCAATAAATGTGTGGAAATTATGAAGTTAATGAAAACAAATATTGCAAAAATAGTTGCCACTGTAAACAGAATGAATATCATAACGAGAATTATTATCAGTCATGGAATGAGGTACATCTATGCGTGCTCTGCCCCGCTCTGCCGGTACAGACGTTGCAGCCCAGTGTTTTTTAAACGCCCTGTTACGCGAAACGAAGGACTGGCGCTATCTCCCTGCAGCCGCAGCGGATGAGTTAGCGCACATTCATATTCCACTCTCTTCCTCCCAGGCCCTTCGGGTTCCGGTACGCTATTTCTCCCCAACCCAGCATCATCAGTACCGTTTCCCGGCAACGCTTATTCAGAGCGATAGCGACAATGGTGACGCCGTCACTTTCACTCAACTGATTGATTTAATTCTTGAAAAACCCTCAGTAAAAGGCTCACTGGATGCCGATACGCTGACGCGTTTTAAACAGCGCGCGCTGGAAAGCCATACCCATACCTGGCAGGCGATTGATTTGCGCCACGGCTGGGCAACGTTGCGCGACAAGCCCCTGACGTTTGCCGAAGCGGAACAGGCGCTGCTGGTGGGCCACGCGTTTCACCCTGCGCCAAAATCCCACGAGCCATTCAACGAAACCGAGGCGCGCCGGTATCTGCCGGATTTCGGCTCCCGCTTCCCGCTGCGCTGGTTTGCCGTTGAGAGCACGCTCATTGCCGGCGACAGCCTGAACGTCTCCCTGCGCGAGCGTCTGCTGCGCTTCGCCGCCCAGAGCGCGCCCGAACTGCTCGGCCACTTCGCCGACACCCGCTGGCTGCTGCCGATGCATCCGTGGCAGGCCGACTATCTGCTGGAGCAGGACTGGTGTCAGCGTCTGGCGGCAAACGGTTCATTACAGGACCTGGGTGAAGCGGGCGCACAGTGGCTGCCCACCAGCTCCTCACGCTCGTTGTACAGCGAAACCAACAGCGACATGATTAAATTCTCCCTCAGCGTGCGCCTGACCAACTCCGTGCGCACGCTGTCGGTCAAAGAGGTTAAGCGCGGTATGCGCCTGGCGCGGCTGGCGAAAACAGAACGCTGGCAAGATTTACAGGCCCGCTACCCGACCATGCGCGTGATGCAGGAAGACGGCTGGGCAGGACTGCGTGATGAAAGCGGCGTCGTTCAGGAAGAGAGCCTGATGGCCCTGCGCGTTAACCTGCTGTTCGATACGCCAGACACCCAGACCAACGTGCTGGTCAGCCTGACGCAGGCCGCGCCTGACGGCGGCGACAGCCTGCTGGCCGCAGCGGTACGCCGTCTAAGCCAGCGTCTGGATTTACCGCTCGCCCAGGCCGCCCGCTGCTGGCTGGACGCCTACTGCGACCGCGTGTTGCTTCCGCTGTTCAGCGCCGAGGCGGACTACGGTCTGGTGCTGCTGGCACACCAGCAAAATATCCTCGTTGAGATGCAGCAGGATTTCCCCGTCGGGCTGATCTACCGCGACTGCCAGGGCAGCGCCTGGACCGAAGGGGCCGACGCGTGGCTGAAAGAGGCGGGCGAAACCGACGTGGAAAACCGCTTCGGTGAAAGCCAGCTGCTGCGCTACTTCCCTTATTACCTGCTGCTGAACTCCACCCTTGCCGTCACCGCCGCTCTCGCCGCCGCCGGTTTCGACAGCGAAGAGCACCTGATGTCCCGCGTGCGTGACGCGCTGGCCGGGCTGCGCACGACGGCGAAGCAGACCCGCTGCCTCGACTACGTGCTCGACAGCCCAACCTGGAACTGCAAAGGCAACTTCTTCTGCTACCTGCACGATCGCAATGAGAACACCATCGTCGATCCGGCGGTGATCTATTTCGACTTTAGCAACCCGTTTTACAAGGAGAAGGCGTGATGGCCATCGCGAATATCGTCCATTCCGGCTACGGCTTTCGCTGCACCGCAACGGAACAAAACCTGCCGCTGACGCTGGGTCTTGACGGCAGCGCGGTGCTGGAGCGTCTGACCGGGATCCCGGCCGGCTGGCTGGTGGAAGCCCTCGATCAGCTGTTTGTTGCCGCGCCCGCCCTGACCGGCATTACCCTGCCGTGGGCGGACTGGCAGGATGAACCCCAGGCGCAGGCGCTGTTTAGCCAGGCCCACGGGGATTATCTGGCGCGAGAAACCTTCTGGCAGCTGCCGCTGTGGCTGCAAGGCGAACGTCCGCAGGCAAGCGGCGGGATGCAGTTTGATGAGAGCCGCCAGCTGTACTTCCCGCTGCGTCCTCGTCGCCCACAGGGCGAGGTGTATCGCCGTTACGATCCGCAAATCAAGCGCACTTTAAGCTTCCGCGTGGCGGACGTGGCGCTGGACGGCGAACGTTTCACTCAATGGATGAATAACCCGCGCGTGAACGCCTTCTGGGAGATGGCGGGCCCGCAGGCCGAGCAGGAAAACTACCTGCGCCGCCAGCTTGACTCGACCTACTGCTACCCGGTTATCGGCTGCTTCGACGACCAGCCGTTTGGCTATTTTGAACTCTACTGGGCGGCAGAAGACCGCATTGGCCGCCACTACCGCTGGCAGCCGTTTGACCGCGGGCTGCACATGCTGGTGGGCGAAGAAAACTGGCGCGGCGCGCAGTATATCCGCAGCTGGCTGCGCGGCCTGAGCCACTATCTGTATCTCGATGAACCGCGCACTGCGCGCATCGTGGCCGAGCCGCGCTTCGACAACCAGCGCCTGTTCCGCCATCTGGCCTCCGCCGGTTTCGACACGGTGAAAGAGTTCGACTTCCCGCACAAGCGCTCGCGCCTCATCATGAGCCAGCGTCACCGCTTCTTCAGCGAGGTGGGCCTGTGAACGCGCTCTGGCAGAAAGTGAACCGCGAGATGGTGGCGAAGATCCTCGCGGAGCTGGAATACGAACGCACCCTGCGCGCTGAGCCGGTTTCATCGGACGGCTGGCGCATCGCCATGGGCAACGAGTCCTGGCAGTTTCGCGCCGCGCGCGGGATCTGGGGCTGGCTGCATATCGACCCGGACAGCCTGACCACCTCCAGCGGCGCCGCCGTGGAAGCGGAAAGCGCGCTGCTGCAGCTGGCGACGGTGCTGGAGATGAGCGACGCGCAAACGGCGGAGCACATGGAAGATCTCTACGCCACGCTGCGCGGCGACATGCAGCTGCTGCAGGCGCGTGAAGCGCTGGACGCGGACGCGCTGATCCACCTCGACCCGGACGAATTACAGTGCCTGATGAGCGGCCACCCGAAGTTTATTTTCAACAAAGGCCGCCGCGGCTGGGGTCTGGACGCGCTGCGCCAGTACGCGCCGGAATACCGCGGGCGCTTCCGCCTGCACTGGGTCGCCGTCCAGCGTGAACATCTGGTCTGGAGCAGCGACGCCGATTGCGACATTCACGCTCTGCTGGCCAGCACCATGGATGATGCCGAGCGCGCCCGGTTTGACGCTCGCTGGCAAGCGCTGGGTCTCGACGACGGCTGGCTGCCCGTGCCGCTGCACCCGTGGCAGTGGCAGCAAAAAATTGCAATTCATTTTCTTGCGCAGCTGGCGCGCGGTGAAATGGTTGAGCTGGGCGAGTTTGGCGATGAGTACCTGGCCCAGCAGTCCCTGCGCACGCTCACCAACGCCAGCCGTCGCGCGCCGTATGACATCAAGCTGCCGCTGACCATCTACAACACCTCCTGCTATCGCGGCATTCCGGGCAAGTACATTGCCGCCGGTCCTCTGGCCTCGCGCTGGCTGCAGCAGCAGTTCGCCGCTGACGCCACGCTGATCCGCTCCGGCGCGCAGGTGCTGGGCGAACCCGCCGCCGGGTATCTGTCGCATCCGGGCTACGCGGCGCTGCCGAAAGCGCCCTACCGCTATCAGGAGATGCTGGGCGTGATCTGGCGCGAGAACCCATCCTGCTATCTGCAGGACGGCGAGCAGGCGGTGCTGATGGCGGCGCTAATGGAAACCGACAACGCCGGGCGTCCGCTGATCGACGCGTGGATCACGCGCTCGGGGTTAAGCGCCGACGCGTGGCTGGAAAAGCTGTTCGAGGCAACGGTGATCCCGTTCTACCACCTGCTCTGCCGCTACGGCGTGGCGCTGATTGCCCACGGCCAGAACGTGACGCTGGTGATGAAGGACTACGTCCCGCAGCGCATCCTGCTGAAGGATTTCCAGGGCGATATGCGCCTGGTGGACGAGGATTTCCCACAGGCGCAGAGCCTGCCGGAGCAGGTAAAAGCGGTGACGGCGCGCCTGAGCGCGGATTACATCATCCACGACCTGCAAACCGGCAACTTTGTGACGGTGCTGCGCTTTATTTCACGCCTCACGCTGCAAAGCGGCGTCAGCGAAACGCGTTTCTATCAGATCCTCGCCGGGGTGCTGCACCGCTATATGGCCGCGCACCCGGAGCTTGCGGAGCGCTTTGCGAAATTCGATCTGTTTAAGCCGCAGATTATTCGGGTGATCCTTAACCCGGTCAAACTGACCTTCTCCGAACACGACGGCGGCAGCCGCATGCTGCCGAACTACGTTACCGATCTTGATAACCCTCTTTTTCTGGCCTCCCGGGAGTCCGCGCAATGAAAACCTATGATTTCATCGGCATTGGTATTGGCCCGTTTAACCTCAGCGTCGCCGCCCTCGCAGAAGGTCTGGACGGCTTTAGCTCGCTGTTCCTTGAGCGTAAACCGCACTTCTCATGGCACCCGGGCATGATGGTGCCGGACTGCCACATGCAGACCAGTTTCCTGAAGGATCTGGTCAGCGCCGTGGAGCCGACCAACCGCCACAGCTTTCTGAACTACCTGGTGCAGCGCAAAAAGTTCTACCGCTTCCTGACCACCGAGCAGCGCACGGTTTCCCGCGAAGAGTTTGCCGACTACCTGTGCTGGGCGGCGGACAACCTCACCAATCTCGCCTTCAGCCAGCAGGTGCAGCAGGTGAGCTTTGATGAGCAACGCGGCCTGTTTGAGGTGGTGACCCAGCGCGACCGCTTCCTGGCGCGCCACGTTTGTGTGGGGATTGGCAAACAGATCAACCTGCCTGACTGCGTCACGGCGCAGGACGATACCTGCTTCCACGCCAGCGAGATGATGCTGCGCACGCCTGACCTTGCGGGCAAGCGCGTTACCGTCGTCGGCGGCGGCCAGAGCGGCGCCGACCTGTTCCTGAATATTTTCCGTGGCGAATGGGGCCAGCCGCTGAGCCTGAATTGGGTCTCGCGCCGCAATAACTACAACGCACTGGATGAAGCCGCCTTTGCTAACGAGTATTTCACGCCGGAGTACGTGGACAGCTTCTCCACGCTCGGTGAAGAGGCGCGTCGTCAGATGCTGCACGAGCAGAAGATGACCTCCGACGGCATCACCACCGAGTCCCTGCTGGCGATTTACCGCGCCATGTACCACCGCTTCGAAGTACTGCGTGAAAAACCCTGGGCGCACCTGATGCCGTCCCGCTCGGTGACTGCCCTGACGCGTCAGGAAACCGGACATCGCCTGAGCATTCAGCATCACCTCGACGGCGGCCACGAGCAGCTGGAGAGCGACGTGGTGATTTTCGCCACTGGCTACCGCGCCGTGCAGCCCGCGTTCCTCGCGCCGCTGTCTCACCGCCTGCATCTGGATGCGGACGAAGCGTTCTGCATTAACAACGATTTCACCCTCGAATGGGACGGTCCGCAGAGCAACCGCCTGTTCGCCGTGAACGCCGGGATGCACCGTCTCGGCATTGCCGAACCCCAGCTCAGCCTGATGGCCTGGCGCGCGGCGCGAATTCTGAATCGCGCACATGCCGACGAGCCGTTTGAACTGGCCACCACCCCTGGCGTTATCCACTGGCGGAGTACCACCAGCCCGGAGAGCAGCCAGGTTTTTAAATCGTTAGCAAAAACCACTGAGTACTGACACACACAATCAGGATCAACATAACAATGAAACGTTCTCATCTTTGGGTTTTAAATCCTTGCTTGCTTGCAATGCTTTCTACCTCTGCGTGGGCGGAAGAACAAAAGGAAGAAAATATCGTGGTCTCTGCCAGCCGCGCGCACCGCAGCGTGGCCGAGATGGCGCAGACCACCTGGGTCATTGAACGCTCTGAGATCGAGCAGCAGGTTCAGGGCGGGAAAGAGATTAAAGAGGTGCTGGCGCAGCTGATCCCGGGCATGGACGTCAGCAGCCAGGGGCGTACCAACTACGGCATGAACCTGCGCGGCCGCTCCATGATGGTGATGGTGGACGGCGTACGCCTGAACTCGTCCCGCAGCGACAGCCGCCAGCTCGACTCCATCGACCCGTTCAACATTGACCGCATCGAAGTCATCTCCGGCGCCACGTCACTCTACGGCGGCGGAAGCACCGGCGGCCTGGTGAACATCGTCACCAAAAAGGGCCAGCCGGAGACCGAAGTTGAGTTCCAGACCGGAGCAAAAAGCGGGTTTAACAGCCACAATGACCACGATGAGAACGTGTCGGCTGCGGTCAGCGGCGGCAACGACAACGCCTCCGGTCGTCTGTCGGTGTCGTATCAGCGCTACGGCGGCTGGTATGACGGCAACGGCGATGAGGTGATCATCGATAACACCCAGACCGGCCTCCAGTATTCCGACCGTATTGATGTGATGGGAACAGGCACCCTCAACATCGACGATCACCAGCAGCTGCAGCTCACTACCCAGTACTACAAGAGCGAATCCGACGGCAAGCATGGGCTGTATCTCGGGAAGAACTTCTCGGCGGTAACGGGCGATGCCACCGCGTACAACAAGGATAATCTCGACTCTGACCGCGTGCCGGGCACCGAGCGCCATCTGATTAACCTGCAGTACTCTAATACTGATTTCTGGGGCCAGGATCTGGTCGCGCAGATTTACTACCGTGACGAGAGCCTGACCTACTACCCGTTCCCGACCCTGACCAAAGGCGTGGTGAGCAGCATCGGCGCGTCGCAGCAGAAAACCGATTTTTACGGCGGCAAGCTGACGCTGAACAGCAAGCCGGTGGACGATTTGACGCTGACCTGGGGTGTCGATGCCGACCACGAAACGTTCGATGCCAACCAGCAGTTCTTTGACCTGAGCAAAGCGGCGGCGAGCGGCGGCATGGAGCTGGACAACGCCTACAACGTGGGCCGTTATCCTGGCTACAGCATCACCAATCTCGCCCCGTTCCTGCAGGCGAGCTACGACATTGACGCCATCACCCTGAGCGGCGGCGTGCGCTACCAGTACACCGAGAACAAGGTGGACGACTTTGTCGGTTACGCCCAGCAGCAGGCCATCGCCACCGGGAAAGCCACCTCCGCCGACGCGGTGCCGGGCGGGAAAACCGATTACAACAACTTCCTGTTTAACGCCGGGATCCTCGGTCGCCTGACCGAACAGCAGCAGCTGTGGTTTAACTTCTCCCAGGGCTTTGAAATTCCTGACCTGGCGAAGTACTACGGCTCCGGCACCTACCAACTCAGCAACGGCCACTATCGCCTGCTGAACAGCGTAAACGTCAACGACTCAACGCTGGACGGCATCAAGGTCAACGCCTACGAGCTGGGCTGGCGCTTCACCGGTGACAACCTGCGCACGCAGGTCGCGGCGTATTACTCGCTCTCGGATAAAACCATCACCATCAACAAGACAGATATGACCATCAACCTGGAAGACGACAAGCGTCGTATCTACGGGATTGAAGGCCAGGTGGACTATTTCTTCACCGACAGCGACTGGAGCACCGGCGCGAACTTTAACGCCATCAAGTCTGAAACCCGCGAAAACGGGAAGTGGGAGAAGCTGACGGTCGACAGCGCCAGCCCGTCGAAAGCCAGCGCATGGGTGAACTGGGCGCCGGGCGACTGGACCCTGCGCGTGCAGAGCACGCAGACCTTTGACGTGTCTGACGCTGACGGCAAGAAGATCGATGGCTATAACACGGTCGATTTCCTGGGCAGCTACGCCCTGCCGGTGGGGAAAGTCAGCTTCAGCGTGGAAAACCTGCTGGACAAAGACTACACCACCGCCTGGGGCCAGCGCGCGCCGGGGCTGTATAGCCCAACCTACGGTGCACCGGGCCTGTACACCTATAAAGGCCGCGGACGTACGTTTGGTCTGAACTACTCCGTACTGTTCTGATCCTTCGCGCCGCCTGCGGGCGGCGCATTTCGTTGTGTAATTTCAACGCGAATTTGCTATAAAATCAGCGATTTGCTGAAATAGTCGGCAAACGAACAAAAAGCGCGTTTTCACCCTTTGACAAGGCGTACCGAGGTCGATAATATGCGCCTCGTTCACACGATTCCTCTGTAGTTCAGTCGGTAGAACGGCGGACTGTTAATCCGTATGTCACTGGTTCGAGTCCAGTCAGAGGAGCCAAATTTGAAAAGCCTGCTTTTGAAGCAGGCTTTTTGCTTTTCTGCGTCTCTGATGCTAACTCAGAATTGCATCCAGCCTGGCAAGCACTTCATTTATAACAGCATCAGGTATGCGTTCCAGCCGCATGCCGTTTCGGGCAGCCATATCAATAGTTCTGGGCTGGTCGCAGCGAATAACGCCCATCGTTTTTGTCCCCGCCCCTTCCAGTGAAACGGTGAAACCTGCCGTGCGAGCAAAGTTACCGCCGCTGGTGACGGGAACCACTACCGGTAGCCGGGTCAGCTTGTTAAACGATGCCTTCGACACGATGAGAACCGGACGTTTTCCGCTTTGCTCGTGGCCTGCAATCGGATCCAGTGAAACAAGCCAGATTTCCCCTCTGTCCATTTACAGGATCTCCTTTCCTACCGCAGGCGCATCAATCCATTCCCGATCCTCTTCACTCATTTCAGCGTGCGGATCGCACTGCGCCAGCAGCTCCTCAAGCGAATAATGAGGCCGTTTTTGGGGTTCAATGATCAGGCAGCCATTGTTAATGGTCATGCCGACTTCGCTGTCCGTCGACAGCTCCAGCGTTTTCAACACGGCGGGAGGAACCGCCAACATGATGGATCCGCCGACCTTTTTCAGGCGAGTTTTATACATAGCGCACCTCCTAATATTATATTTTAATATAACATTTATGCCAGGAGATGCGCAGTTATTCATCAGATTCATGGTGATTTCCTTTTCGTAAAAAAGCTGTTATCCATCTAAGTACACTGCCGGTGGGAACGAAGTGCGTTACTACTAAGGCTGATAATAGAGAACTGTTTTTGCGGTTCAAAGGATTATGGCGAATCGGATAAACGAAATGCGAGGTGGCTTCCGGATCGGAGCTGCGCCTGAGGAACATCAGCTATAGCGCTAAGGCCAGATTTTTCAGGGGAAACATATAACGATACCACTCTCCAGCCCAACACAGAGGTAGAGACGAACACATGATATAAAAGACGCAGGCGCATCTTATGTTACGTATACATTTCGAGGTTTCTATCCCGCCCTTAATTTTTCAAGTGTAGGTAAAAAACACCGACTTCAGTTAAAAACGGCAAGAAGAAGCCGTGAACCACAGCTCATAAATTGTTTCACAGCACAAAAGCCAAGCATATAACACGTTAGCAACCAATTCAGCTAGCAAATGTTTTATGAATATTATTTTATAAAGAGAGATCAATATTAAAGATTGAAATCGTATCCGATCGGCGTAACATGAAATTGCTGAAATTTAACTCTTCGTTAATCTAACATGGATGAGGTGAAATGTGAGCCCCCTTGTATTACATTCCTACAATGCTGTTATTGAATACACCCTTTCCCGGGCCAAAAAATCCAAAGCGTCACGTCGTATTGGAGGATTTTGTCAACTTCAGGGGCCAACAGGTAGCGGGAAGACGAGCTCGCTCTATCGTCCTGGTCATCAAGACAACACACTTCCCGCATTAGAATACATTAGAAAATCAGGATTTCAGGCCATTCTAGTTACCCATCGCTGGAACATACTGCACGATATTTATGAAAAAACAGTGGAGCATAAAGACAGTAATGGAGAGCCATTCCGGGTCAGTGTGCTTTATGCACAAGAGGACCAGATTGTATCTGCCGTTGAAGCGACACCATTACCTCATGAGACATATATATCTCCAGCTTCGTTACCCAATCCTTTTATGTCTATCGATGAGCTGCATGCCAATAATTTATTTGCCAGTAAGGAGATGGCTGAAAAATTACGCAAAAGTTGCAACAACATTCTCCGTATCAAAAGAACGCTAAAAAATTATCCCTCCCAACTTCGAGCAGCCATCGCAAGTGAGAAAGAAGCGTTAATCAATTCTTGTACAGCCGTAGAAATAACCTTGATTCAGAATATTAAGTCTCTGGATAAAGAATTTAAAAAACAAAAAGAAAAATACGGTGAAATGAATGAACTTACGCAAGCAGCGAAGCAGCGGCTTGATGATTTCCGTCGCCATGCCTGGGTTAGACGCATTCTTCCCGCCATTGCCTGGCGTGACGAAAAACAACATCTGCTGATCATGACAACCCAAAAGCTGGTTTCATCATTTTACGATGGGCGACGCAAAGTACGTATGTCCAGTAAAGAGTTGCGAAATCACATCATTTTTATTGACGAGTTCGATTATCAGGCTGAAGTATTACAGGAATATTTGGCTCAGGCTCAGTGGGTTCAAGAGCCGCCAGAATGTCTAGGCCAGTTACTGGATGGGGGGCGCAGGTTGCTACAACGTATGCAGCATGTTGCAACAGAGCCAGCTACGATGATCCGACTACGCTTGGCTGAGTTTCTTGAAAATCTGGAAAAAACTTTAGTTGACAAAGATGTTGATTTAACACACGCCAGATCATTGGTTATGCCACTACAACAATATCTTACAGGCAAGTCATTCGGTGAGCATTACTTATTTCGCTCTGATCATTTAGTCACCAGCGAACGACTCATTATGCGAAAAGCTGAGCATGGATATGAAATTATAAGGCCCAACGCTTTACTTCAGAATAATGAGTCAATAATTGATATCAGCGATTTTTTACGTCTGATGGAAAAATTTATTCGGCAGTTTAACCTGATGCTAACAGATCTGACAGCCAGTGAAGACGAATCGCATGAATATATCAAGAAATTAACCCGACTTCTGTTCGATCCTGTCAATGACTATAGACCATCATACTATGGCTCAACCCTGCCAAATATGTCCCGGTTTTTGTTACCACGCACTGATCTGCCCGAACTGCGGGAACTAAGGGAAAGTAATATTTTGCCCAATACACATGCCAGTATTTTTGGGTTAACTAACTGGTTGCTGAAACAAAATGTCGTGGATACCGATATCGACCCATTACGAATACAGATTAAGCGTGCGTTCTTGCCAACAACAGCAGAAGGCCTACTACTGTCATTAGCCAGTCGTAATCTCGTTTTTGCACTATCGGCCACATCATATATTGAAAGAGCCTGCAACCACTTTGATGTCCGGTGGATAAACTCAGCCTTACGCTATATTGCTGAAGCACGTAATCCCGCAGTTACAGAAAGCTTTCTCGGAACTACTTTTGAAAACCGACCTGACTCCTGGCTTAAAGAACCGATACCCTATGTTCAGACCGATGATGACCTTCAGTTACAGAATACCGCAATTGAAGCGATCAACTTTAGCAAGGAAAATATCAGAAAGACACAACTGAATATTGAAATCCATGATTTTAATAATATAAAGAACAGCACATATTCAGCCGAACTACTCGCTTCTCTCCCCCCCGATTTTTTCCAGAATGATGATGAACCTTCAAGAGATTTCGAATCAGAATATCGCCAGAATATTCTACTTAAACTGCTTGATGTGCTGAATCTGGCAGGAAAAAGGCCTCAGCACCGAGGGCATCTTGCTTTTGTTAATTCCATATTTTATTTAAGAAAATGGTTAACCAGTGCAATAGCGACACAAAGCCGAGATTGCCTAACATGGTTAAAGCTTGATCAGCCTTTATCAGACAATCTTTTGCTAAAGAATTTTACTGATATATTTATACCGTTGATTATACATAACGAGCCCGCACTAATCTGTTTGTTAACCGCAGAATGCCAGAAAAAAAAGGGCTTCAGTGATGCTTATCAAGCTGCATTTGCTTCCCGACGTATTGTTATTGTGCTGACACAAACAGCCTCTTCCACAAACGGTATAAATCTGGATTTCAGCCTGCCTGAATCCGGCAAAAATATGGATTTGACCTGTTTATATTTACTGGAATCACGGCATTTTTACTTTTCCGCTTTCCAGACCAGTGCAGATAGCAATGATGATATGGCACATGCAGGTTTCCAGTTACGCAATCTGGAAAAACTACTACGTGCAGGGGAAATTTCACGTAAACAGCATCAGCGCTTCATCCTGCCACTGATGTTGAACAGGAAGAACGAAATCTCCCGCTTAAACGGAGAGTATAAGAGAACCAGCGATTATATAAAAAATACGGCAGCCAATGTTCAACAGCAGGTTGGTCGTATTGAGAGGGCTTGGTGCGAAGTACCCAACGCTGAGATTCACCTTGATGCTGAACTAGCAAAAGACCTGTCTCGCTTTGCTTCATTACCTATCTATACATCAAATCGTCGACAGCTTTCGGCACTCAATCGCCAATTACTGGATACACTTCTGGAGCGTGATGAACTGACACAGAATAAATTTTTCAGCCAGCTCATGACGCCGACTCAGCCTGGAAAACTAGCATTGGATTATATCGATCAGAGACTAGTTCCAGCTATTCGGTTGTTACGGGAACAGTCAACACCAAGAGATGACATCCCATTACTCTGGCGACAACTCGGTAAAGCAGTACTTCAGCATGATTTAGCCTGGAAACCGGAAAAAAACGCTTTCGACATTAATCTTGAATTATATAAATGGGCTTGCTTTGAAAAGCCGAAAGTAACTAATACTGACGGCAAAATCTGGTACTCCCCACAGACATGGCAGTTTTTTGACAAAGCAGCAGAAGGGCTGCGCCAATACAACCCTCAGAAACTGTACCAGTATATCCAACGTCATCCTATCATTACTGACTGGTTCAACCGTAAGGGTTACAGAACGTCCATTATGCCCTTTGCGAACGATTTGGAAGAGCGTTACGCATTCCATCCACTAGTTATACAACGCCTGCTGATGGGACGTCTGGGAGAAGAAGCTATCCGAGCACTTCTTTATTCAGAGAGCATCATTACAACCAGCCAAGTGTGCAGTCACCGGCTTTTTGAGCAGTATGATTTCAGTATAAAAAATTCTGATTATCGTGTGGATGCTAAGTTTTGGAGACAAGATACTCTCGATAAGGCAGATGAAGAATATCAACAATGGTTGGCATCTGGTGCAAATCAAGAGCATACCCCTCTGGGTCTGAGTAAAAAACTTGCACAAATTCGCGCTATCGAGGGTAATAAAACCAAATTGGTTATCGCCAACTTTGTTGCTCCGCATGCTGATAGTCAATTACTGGGTTTCTCTCACCACTTAACACCTGTTCAAAATCCTTATGAGGCGGACATTCTGGTTCTCGGCGGATGCGTGACCCCGGACACCATTTCAGTGGAAACACCAGGATTCTGGCAATTAAAAAAAATCATCAATCAAAACATTATGGAAAGAGCATAACATCATGGCGAAACGTAATGACGAAATAATCCGTTCTCTTCCCCTTTCACACATGATTTACCGGGACAACGAGATCGATCGAGAGAAAGCTGAGAAACTAGTTGTCTATCATTATCCGTTAAGTAAAAACTATCGCTGGAATGAATGGCAAAGCCGAATTGATGATGAGTTAGGCAGTCGTTATTTTCCTTATTTGATGAAATCTCATAAGGATCAATTTGGGCTATACGTTGCTTTGGACTCAGAGCAAGACAAGCCACCAATAATACAAAATGGTGATGGAATTATTGTTGAGCCAACGCGTGTCCATTACGAGGCTATGCTGAATCCAGTATGGATCCGACTTATCATGCGTAAAGTCTCCGCCTTTGGTTCACATTGCAAAGGTAGTCATACCCTGGGATGCCCATTACTTCAGACTGACGTCTGGAAAAGTAAGAATAGTTGCGGTATCAATGCAATTAGTCTGGACTGTCGCACTCAACAAAGAAGCGATAAAAATATCACTGAGGTTATATTATTTCATAAAAATGTTCCACTACGTCCAGTCGATATAAAAGACGAATTATTTAATATTCATCAACCATTATGGATTTATGATAAAAATAACGTTCTTGCCCGCTGGAAAGCGGAAAAAACGACAAAACCTAAATCTCAAATTTACCGGGAAGTAGCCAAAAATAAAGATAAACGCAAGCTACGCCCTTTTCTCGATCTTTCGTCTTCAACCTCACTCAAAAATAGCTGGCCTTGGATCCTTCAACCAGTTCAAAATGAATTTATTGAGCAAGCAAGAAAATTTGGCTTCGGATTATCTCCAGTAGTACTTAAGTTACGCCCTTTACCGCTTAAAACAAAATTCAAAACAGCTGACAAGGCTAAATTCCCAAGTGTGCAGCTTGACAAAGAGATAAAGGTTCTTGATCTACGTTTTTCAAAAAATGTATCTCCACAATACATTGTTAATAACATTCAGTCCCTGCTGAATGAAAAATATCCTGATGCACGCATGTCATTACTACCTGATATAAAACCGGATCAAATTGTGAACATAGAAATTGATGGATCACAGTGTCTACTTGTTTTGCTGGATCAGACTCCGGGTATCATTGACGATCGCTATCCATTGACACAAATATTAAGAACAAAAGCTGCCTGCCAGCATATTAATGTTAATCCTTTTGATCTCTCAGTCGACCCAATTACGGATAACTTACTAATAGAACAGTCTACACCTGACGGTGACACGAGGCTTATTCCTGCCACAGATTCTCGTTACTATGATTATAGTATCAGTGATTTTAAGAAAAAAGTGGTTCAAGAATCTTTGGCACGTAATGTTGAAATTGTATATAAAGAATTAGCCCTGAAGCATTTGCTGCTATGCAATGAGACCAAAATTAGTGTTACGCTTCCGCAGCAGAAGGATCTACTCACTAGCAGTCTCGCTGTAATCACTAATGGCTGTTTGTTTACTGTGAAACAAGACCGCCCAATAATATTACCTTTCCACCCAGCTATGCCAGATGCTGTTTCATCCTGTGATAATATACTCTGTTCATTTGATACTTCTGTAACAGCACTTCTCGCTTTGCTTAACGAAAAGTGGCCTTACCATTATCGCCCCCAAGATATTACACAAGGGATTTGGAATGAAGCAGAGAAGTTGACCCGATTTATTAATCGGTTGACGGTGATAATTCACAAAACGGAAGAAGTGACTATCCTCCTTCAGGATCCACAATATGGAGCACCTCATATGCTTCCGGAGAAATTAAACGATTTAATGACTATTCTGGATTCTCAACGGCAACAACTCCCTCTTAATAAATGGTTATTGCCTGAAATGGATGAACTAATGTTTCATATAGACCAACTTACCGAAGAAGGTGAATTATCCGATACAAATAAAAATACGTTACTTCGTGAACTTGAGTTGTTGTGTAACTTATGGAAATGTGCTTTAAGAAAATTTTATTCCGACAATGAATTCAATGTCACTTATGATGTTTTAAAAAATTATGTTTTTTCCCAATGGCCTGAAAAGAAAAATGCGCTTATGATGGAAGTCGCTAAAAAATCAGTAAAAAGAGCCAGTACATCATTAATAGCATCATGGAATAAATTATTATCTCGTGTCTTCGATTTACCTTTAGGCGATCCTCGCAACTGGCTCAAGAATGTACCAGGTATTACACGACTCTGGCATGATCCAGAGCAAAATTACGTCATTGTTGGCAGTCTTTCCTCCCCTCAACCTATTATTCAACGTCAACCCAGTATTCGCCAATGGCATGCATTGCAGGGTGAACTTAATTCCGAACTTCTTGCCGGACTAGTTGATGTTGATTGGGTCAGAATGAATCAACTAGCGGGCAATCCCTGTGTGGCTACGCTTGTGCGTCGATGGAAAGAATGTCAGGTTCAGCTGGATGATGTGCGTGATGTATCACTGACAGAGTAAAGTTTCAATGCCTCAGGTAATAATGTAGGACCTGAGGCATTGTGAACAACTAAGCTATTAGAAGAATGAAGTTCACATGCAATGTAATAACATCATCTTTGTCGATATCCTATACACAGATTGAGGGACATATGCGCATTCATCAGGTTCAAATAAAGAATTTCCGACTCTTAGCTGACGTGGAGCTTGTATTAGAGGAACAGACGACAGTTATTGTTGGTCGAAATAACAGTGGAAAAACATCTCTCTCAGAGATAATACGCAGATTTTTAGCGGACGGCAGTGCGACTTTTCAACTCGAAGACTTTTCCAGTTCTTGCTATGACCGTTTTTGTGACGCACTGAAAGCGCTAAACGAAGGGGAAGAGGATCATGTCATTCGTGATCTCGTCCCAGCAATTGAACTTCGATTGAAATTCCAGTACGACTCCACGCAACCTCAATTAGGCCCATTGAGCCCCTTCGTGATTGATTTGGATCCGTCGTGTACCGAAGCGCTCGTGGTAGTCAGGTATGAATTGAAAGATGGCCAACTGGCACGGTTTCTCGAAGGACAGCCCACAGAACCACTAACTCAGGAGACTCAGATTACCTTCTTCCGTGCGTTACGGGAACGAATTCCCAACGATTTTTGCGTAAAAATATGGGCTGAAGATCCCAATGATCCAGAAAATCGTCGCGAGTTACAATCTAGCGCACTGCGCGGTCTGGTCAAGTCGGGCTTTATCAATGCTCAACGGGGACTCGATGATGTAACATCCAGAGAATCGGATGTACTGGCTAAAACGGTAGAACATCTTTTCGCAACAGCGTCCTCGGCCTCTGCGGATACAACTGATAAGCAAATTGCCGATGCGTTGAAAGGTGCAGTTCAAGATATTCAGGCTCAGATTGACACAAACTTTGGTAGCCAACTCAAAAGCCTGATTCCTGCGCTGAAAACGTTTGGATATCCCGGACTAGGAGGGCAAGAATTACACACCGAAACATTGCTCGACGTGCGCAAGTTACTATCAAACTTCACTAAGGTTCGGTATTCGGGTTATAGCGGTGTCACACTACCGGAGTCGTACAACGGTCTTGGCACTCGTAATTTAATATTTATTCTGCTGCAGCTGGCTGGTTTCTATAAGGCATTTCGCGCTGAAATTACTGAGCCGGGTGTACATCTGATCTTTATTGAAGAGCCTGAAGCTCATCTGCACCCACAAATGCAGGAAGTCTTTATTCGTCAACTTTCCAAGATTGTGCAACAACTGGTTGACGGCACTGAGGACAGGAGCCCCTGGCCCGTCCAGTTTGTAGTCTCTACACACTCTTCTCACATTGCCAACGCAGCTGGTTTCGAGACCATTCGCTATTTTCTCGGTGCTACATTGCAGGGAACTCAGGAAGGAGTTCGTACAACCAAAATCAAAGACTTGCGTAAAGGGCTTAGACATATTCCAACGGAAGATAGAAATTTCCTTCATCAATACATGACGCTGACCCGTTGCGATCTCTTTTTCGCAGATAAGGCTATTCTTGTCGAGGGATTGAGCGAGCGATTATTGCTTCCAACTATCATCAAAAAACTAGAATCAGCCGAACCAGAAAGACCGAAGCTGTCGAGCCAGTACGCAACGGTGATGGAAGTCGGTGGTGCTTACGCTCATTTGTTCTTCGAGTTATTAGCATTTCTTGAACTTCAGAGCCTGATCATAACTGACCTGGATGCCGTTCTGGCTCCTCGGGGTAAAGCGTGCGCCGTTCATCTTGGTACATATTCCAGTAATGCTTGTTTGAAAGCATGGTTCTCTGAAGATAATCCTTTCACATTAGCTTGTTTGATTGCCAAGAGTGACGATGATAAAGCTCGCAATGGAAATCGTATTGCCTATCAATGTGCAGAAGTGACAGATGGCCCCTGCGGACGCACATTCGAAGATGCATTTATCCTTGCAAACTCGGCTCTATTCGGGCTGGTAGGGAGAAATACTCAGGAACTTGAAATAGAAGCCCGCGATAAAGCGGCTGAGTGGAAAAAATCAGAATTTGCATTGAAATACGCGATTACAGAGACAGAATGGAACGCCCCTAAATACATCGTCGATGGAATTTGCTGGTTAGCTGGCAGTAAAGAGCCCATGACACAAGATCCAGTATTGGCCCAGGTTGTAGAGGCCACAACTAGTATTGAAGAAGGAGCCAGCGCTGATGTCTGAGATCCATTCCCCCGCCGAAGCTGCTAGCCAGCGAGCTTTGGAATCTATGTATGCTTGCCTCAGTGGAGGGCGAAGCTTCCGACTCGAAGCTGGCGCTGGTGCGGGTAAAACATATTCCCTTATTAAAGCACTTCGTTTCTTGATTGAGCGAAATAAGGATTTATTTGAAAAACGTAGCCAGCAAATTGCCTGCATCACCTTTACTAACGTGGCGAAGGATCAAATCGTCGCGCGAACAGATCGAAGCCCCATCGTTTTTTGTGATACCAATCATGCATTCTGTTGGTCGTTAATCAGTAGCTTTCAAAAACCTTTGAGAGAACTGATCGAAACAATGCCAGAGTGGAGAGAAAAGCTCGATGAGGCTGGCGGAAGCCTTGGTAATCGTAGTGTTGAGTATAATCTTGGACATCGCTCCATCCGCGACCATCGTATAACGCTTCATCATGATGATGTCCTTTCTTTAACTATCTCACTCATGGAACACGATAAGTTCCGCAAAGTGATTACAGAACGCTTCCCGATAATTCTGGTCGATGAGTACCAAGACACAGACAAAGACTGGATTGAGGCAATTAAAAGACATTTTCTTGGTCAAACTGGAGCTCCTCTATTTGGTTTTTTCGGCGACCATTGGCAAAAAATCTATGGTGGTGGGTGTGGTAAACTGGAACATCCAGATGTGGTTGAAATAGGTAAGGAGGCCAATTTTCGTTCGGATAAGACAATTGTCGATGCCCTCAATCTCATGAGGCCCGAGTTACCGCAGTGTGTCAAAGATCCCGAAGCTGAAGGTCTGGTACGGGTGTTCCATACAAACAATTGGCAAGGGGTACGCCAAAAAGGTGTGCACTGGGGTGGAGATCTCCCCTTAGCAGAAGGGCAAGCTACTCTGGAACGTGTCAAAGAAACGTTGCAACAAGATGGTTGGGATTTCTCTCCCGCGCATACCAAAATTCTCATGCTGACTCATCGACTTTTAGCCAATCAGCAAGGTTACTCAAATATAGTAGCAACGTTTCGATATAACGAATCTTTTACAAAAAAAGAAAACGAGCATATAGCCTTCTTTATCGACACGCTTGAACCTGCCTGCGACGCATTTGAGGCTCATAAATATGGTGCGATGTTTGAAGTTTTTGGTGGTGCTACACCACAATTACGTAGCCATTCAGATAAGGAAAGTTGGCACAATGCAATGATGCAGTTACTTGCTATACGCGAAACAGGAACTATCGGTGAAGTGGTTGAATACTTGCGTACTCATCGTAAGCCCAGACTTCCAGATAATGTTGAAAAACACGAGCAGGAATTACTCAATTATGACAGGACTGTTGATGCGGAAATACCAAGAAGGCTAAAAGAACTTGAAAAATTGAAAGATATTCTCTATTCCGAAGTAAAGTCACTTCGCCGTTATCTTGATGGTCATTCCCCTTTTGAGACTAAACACGGTGTGAAAGGTGCTGAATTTGAAAATGTCTTGGTAGTTGTTGGACGAGGGTGGAACCAATATAACTTTGGCGAAATGTTGGGCTTTGCTGGAGAGCAAATGCTCCCAGCAGGAAAAGAAGATTCATTTGAGCGTAACCGAAATTTGTTTTACGTTGCATGCTCCAGACCTCAAAAGCGCCTTGCAATCTTATTTACACAAGCTTTGTCTCCTGAGGCACTTGCAACACTTGGGAATTGGTTCGGAGTGGATACTATTGAGCCTGCACCATAATTGGTACGGTTTGCTGACGTTCAATTGGCTAAAGTCAGTGCCTAAATATGTCATTAGTTCTGTAGTGAAATGGTGATCATTCTGGTGGTCTTGACAGCCCTATTTTTAGATTTTGCTTGTCAGTTAGCCATTTAATTGCTAAGGCGCTCCCAAGCAGATGAGCCAAATTTGAAAAGCCTACTTTTTGAAGCAGGCTTTTTTATTTTCATTTTCTCTTCAAGAACATAAGAATTTTGGGCTTAAGTTAGTTCGATAACGGAGTGCTTGCAAATACCCCTTAACGCCAAAATCAGAAAGTTTATACAATCCGAAAAAGGTTTCTAATATAGTCCTGACGTCACTCACTCATACTAGTCAAACGCGCTTCATGGCTTCATAACGATGCGGCCAAGCGGTTTCGCTGTCTCGGCGTATTCATGGGCCGCGGCGGCGTTAGCCAGGGGGAAGATTCGATCAATGACAACCCTGATGCACCCTGCCGCTACAGCCTGCAACATCTCGTCCACGCTTGCCCGAACCTCAGGCCTTTCAAAAAGGGGGCCCATGAAAACCCCCATGAGCGTCTGGTTAGACTGCATTGCCGGCCATAAGTCGGCTGTCAGGCTGCCACCGCCCGCATTACCGACGAAAACAAGACGCCCTTCCGGCGCGAGTGCAGAAAGCGACGCAGGCAACGTCGTCCCTACCGGATCGATGACGAGGTTAACACCGGTGCCACGAGTGACCTGTCGGACACTCTCCACGACGTTATTCTCTACACGATCCACAACATGATCGGCTCCCAGTTCCAGCAATCGGTTTTTTCGCTGCGTTCCGCTTGCCACGGCGATGACCGTCGCGCCAGCTTGTGAGGCAAGCTGAACGGCCGCGAGCCCCACGCCACCCGCTGCTGCCTGAATCAGAACGGTTTCTCCGTGCCGGAGCATGCCTCGTGTGAAGAGGCAGTGATATGCGGTTCCAAAGGAGATCGGTACCACCGCCGCTTCTGCTGCACCCACTCCGTCTGGTATAAGCCAGGTTCGTTCCGCAGGCACAGCCCAACGTTCCGCATGCGATCCCTTCATGCTAAAAGCAGTCACTCTGTCTCCAACCTTGCGGCTACGGACTTTCGACCCGACGGCAACCACCGTCCCCGCGGCCGCGTAGCCAACAATCCATGAAGGAAAAGGCGGCGGAGTTGAACGACGGTTGATCAGATCTCCCCCTTCAATTGAGATAGCCTCGACAGAAATCAGCACATCGTCAGGCCCTGCGACCGGATCCGGAACATCGACATACTGCAGGACGCCGGGAGCGCCTTCCACGTCATAAACCGCTGCCTTCATAAATTTTCCTCTGACTTGCCTTTTGACCGTCGGAAAGATCCGTAACGCTCAGGGTAGCCTGGCAATCACCTTTATCTCAAACTGGAATCCGTACAGCCACGTCACGCCGATCCCGGTCAAGGTTGGGTAAGGTGCCTCCCCCCAGTATTCTGGCAGGACACTCCAGATTGCGTCGAGGTTTGACTCGGGATCGACAACAAAAAGGGTAACGTCAACCACGTCATCGAACGTGCAGCCCGCAGCCGTGAGAACAGCATTAAGGTTATCAAACGCCAGACGGATCTGCGCTTTTATATCCTCTTCAGGCGAACCATCTTCCCGGCTACCCACCTGCCCCGAAACAAACAAGAAGCCATTAGATTTGATGGCCGGTGAATAGCGATTGCGCTCATAGAGCGCCTGGCGTCCGAAGGGAAAAACGGCTTCGCGTGTTGTCATATTTGTACCTTTGTAATGGGGCGAACTCTGCCCGGTGAACGTAAAGAGACTTTACAGCTGCTGAAGCAGAGGGATAAACAGGCGACTTTGTTCATCATTGTTTGTAATATCCAAACAATCGGTGAAAAGAGAGGACAAGGGATGGATCGTTTTGATGCGATGCGCGCCTTTGCTCGCGTGGTGGAGGCAGGCAGCTTCACAAAGGCTGCCCAAACGCTCCATATGAGCAAAACGACGGTGACGCAGCTTATTCAGCAGCTGGAAGCGCGCCTGCGCGTCAAGCTGCTCCATCGCACCACCCGCAGGCTCGGCGTCACTCCCGATGGCGCGGTCTACTACGAGCGCGTTATCCGCCTGCTGGCGGACATGGAAGATGCAGAAAACAGCCTGTCCAGTGCGGCGATGACGCCCAGGGGACGGTTAAGGGTGGATGTGCCCACTCCTCTCGCCCGCCTTGTGCTGGTGCCCGCGCTACCGGCTTTTCACGCGCGCTACCCTGATATCCAGTTCGACATGGGCGTGAGTGACAGGGTGGTGGATCTGATCGGCGACAACGTGGATTGCGTCCTGCGGGGTGGCGAAATCAATGACCAGTCACTGATCGCGCGCCATGTTGGCGATTTGCAAATCGGTGTTTACGTCGCACCGAGTTATGTGGAACGCCTCGGCGCCCCCGCGCATCCGCGAGAGCTGGAAAACACGGACCATCGCATCGTGGGATTTTTGTCCTCACGCACCGGTAAGATTGATCCTCTGGTGCTGTACGGTGAGAGTGAACGTATTGAAATTACGGGCAACTATGTGCTTGCTGTGGATGATGGCAATGCTTACCTCGAAGCTGGGCTAGCGGGATTGGGCGTGATTGCGCTGCCGGTCTATATGGCGGCAGCACATCAGGCTCGCGGTGCCTTGATTCCGCTATTTGAACGCTGGCGTATCGCTCCAATGCCCCTGTACCTGGCATTCCCGCCTAACCGCCACGTCAACGCTAAACTGCGCGTTTTTATTGACTGGATCGTTGAGTTGATGCAGCGGCATGTCCCCACAACTTACAATAAGTGACGACATCCCTGCCCCCTGATTCGGCAGCGCTACCTGGCAAGCCCGAACCTAAATCTGATAATCAATCGCCACTTCTTCCGGCTCCATCACCTGCCGTTTAATCTCATCCACCGACAGCCCGGCATTGCACAGCTCGATAAAGCGCCACACATAGTTACGCTGCAGCTGACCGCGCTTCAGGCCCAGCCATACGGTATTGGCGTCAAACAGATGCCGCGTATCCAGGCGCACCAGGTTCCCGTCCTCGCGTTCGCCGCTGGACTGTTCCGCCACCAGGCCAATGCCCAGCCCCAGCTCGACGTAGGTTTTGATCACGTCAGAGTCCTGCGCGCTCAGCACGATGTCCGGCGTTAATCCTTTACGGTTGAAGGCCTCGTCTATGCGCGAGCGTCCGGTTATGCCCTGGCGATACGTAATCAGCGGCCATTTCGCGATCGCTTCCAGCGTCAGCGGTGAAACCTGATTCAACGGATGATCGATCGGGAGCAACAGGCTGTGGTACCAGCGGAACCAGGGAAAGGCCACCAGCAGCGGGTCGTTGCTCAATCGCTCGCTGGCAATGCCGATATCTGCCCCACCGTTTTGCAGCAGCCCTTCAATTTCCTGCGGCGTGCCCTGGATAAGCTCCAGACGGACGTCTGGGAAAAGTTCGCGGAAGGCTTTGATTACCGGCGGCAGGCTGTAGCGCGCCTGGGTGTGGGTGGTGGCGATGGTGAGCACGCCGGAGGCATCGTTGGTGAAGAGATCCGCCAGGCGACGCACGTTGCTGGCCTCGTTGAGGATCCGCTCCGCGATGGTGAGCAATGCTTTACCCGGCTCCGTCATGCCGAGCAGCCGCTTGCCGCGACGAATAAAGATCTCTATGCCCAGCTCCTCTTCCAGCTCGCGGATATGGCGGCTGACGCCGGACTGAGAGGTATAAAGCATATTGGCGACCTCGGTCAGGTTGTAGTCCCGCCTGGCCGCCTCACGGATAATTTTAAGTTGCTGGAAATTCACGATTCACTCCGGCGCATCTGACATAGCTCTATTGTTAGAGTCAGCCGAGCTGCAGAACAAATAATAAAAACCAGCATCTTATGCTTTTCTGGAATATCAGCTCACGAGCTGGAGTTCACGGTTCTCAAGCGATGGCTTGCTGACCAGCGACATCAAAATCTCTTTTACCGCCTGCGCCTGCGGCGAAAGCGAGCCGCGAGCGGACATGTTCAGCGACAGCGGCAGGCTCATCGAAGGCGTGGTGATCCGCGCCATCCAGCCGTTTGCCGCACCGCACAGCGAGCGCGCGGCGGATTCCGGCAGTACGGTGACACCCATTCCGCTGGCAATGGCCGCGGTAAGCGTGGAGATTGAGTCGATTTCGCCGATGATTTTGGCCGTCAGGCGGCGCAGGGAGAACGCTTCGTCCACACGCACGCGCACGGCGCTGTAGTCGCGCGGCAGATAGAGGTTCATCTCTGCCACGGCGGTAAGATCGACGCTCTGGCCCGGACAGTCGCGGGTACCCACGAGGTAGAGATCTTCTTTCAGCAGCGGCTGGCTGGTGATCCCGGCAACCGGGGAGCGATCGTAAAGGACCGCCATGTCCAGCTGGCCGTTGAGCAGCTTGTCATTCAGTACAGAGCCACTGTTTTCATGCAGATAGACAAGCACTTCCGGAAGCTCAGCGCGGACGGCCTGCAGAAGCGGCATCGTAATAGAGGACGCCGCCGTTCCCGGCGCCAGCCCGATAGAAACGTGCCCGCTCAGGGTCTGGCCCACGTTGTTCACCGCCAGCTGCGCCTGTTCACACTGACGCAGGATAGTGCGGGCATGGGTATACAGGATCTTGCCTGCTTCCGTTGGCGTGACGCCGCGTTTGGTGCGGATCAGTAACTGCTGATCCATCTCGCCTTCCAGAGTAGCCACCTGCTGGCTCAGCGCAGGCTGCGCGATGTGCAGCACTTCTGCCGCTTGAGTCAGGCTGCCGATATCGACGATTTTTACGAAGTATTTCAGTCGTCTTAAGTTCATTTTGCCCCCTGTTCGAAATGCATTGCCGGAACCGGCTGTCGTTGTTGAACAGGTTTTGCAATATGAATGCCACTTTTACCGTACGGTCTGAATCGGGCGCTAAGCGCCTGAAAATAAGGAAACCTAATCATGGAGGGGGGATTTATTACTGAAACAGCAGTTTACGATCTGCCCCATTAGAGGTATATCCGCACCATTACGGTGCATTCCGCTGTCAAAAACATCATTTTGCCGATTTTGTCAGCAAACGATCAAAAGGCGTTGATCCACCCTTTGACAAGGCGAACGCAGGTCGATAATATGCGCCCCGTTCACACGATTCCTCTGTAGTTCAGTCGGTAGAACGGCGGACTGTTAATCCGTATGTCACTGGTTCGAGTCCAGTCAGAGGAGCCAAATTTGAAAAGCCTGCTTTTAAAGCAGGCTTTTTGCTTTTCTGCGCAAGGTAAATGCAAAACGGCAACTGGGTTGCCGTTTTTAGTGTGTTCCCCCTCTCCCGTGGGAGAGGGTTGGGGTGAGGGCACCAGCCCGCACTATGCCCTTACATGCCGATTTTAACCGGCATCCCCGACCGCCGTTCCAGTTCAGCGCCCGCCCCCTCGTTTATCAACTGTGTCTGCTGTGCGGCGGAGATGGGCAGAGGCACTTTCCGGCTCGATTCAAATTCCGCCCGATTACGCGACAGCGGTTCGTGAACCTCCACCCAGCGGCTGCCGTCCGGCTCCGTGGTCACCTTAACGGGCCGATCGATAAGCTGCACGCGGGTGCCCACGGGGACATTATCGAAAAGATATTTAATGTCGTTGTTACGCAGACGAATACAGCCCTGGCTCACCCGCAGCCCAATGCCGAAATTGGAGTTTGTGCCGTGTATGGCATATAGCCTGCCGATATATATCGCATACAGCCCCATCGGGTTATCCGGCCCGGCGGGCACGAAGGCGGGCAGCGTTTTCCCCTCTGCCGCATAGGCACGACGCGTGTTCGGCGTAGGTGACCAAGTGGGGCCCTCCTGCTTGCGCTCAACCGCCGTGACCCAGTTACGCGGGGTTTCGCGACCGGCCTGACCAATGCCGATGGGCAATACTTCAACGGTATTGCTGCCCGGCGGATAATAGTAAAGACGCATTTCCGCCACGTTAACGACAATCCCCTCGCGCACGGTGTCGGGCAAAATCAGCTGCTGAGGAATGACCAGCCGGGTGCCGGATTTGGGCAAAAAAGGATCCACGCCCGGGTTCGCTTCCAGCATATTGCTGAGCCCCAGCCCGTGCTGTGCAGCAAAGGCCTCAAGCGGTAACGTATTGCGCTCGGGAACGGTGATGGTAATCGGGGTTCCCACCAGCCGACTGCCTTCCGGCGGCAGGGTATAGGTTACGGCAAACGCACTGGGAACAGCGGCACACAGCGTAAGGACGAACCAGGTAAGTCGCATCATAATTTCCTGTGCTCACAAAAGAGAAAGCCTGGACTCAGGCAGGCTTTCTCAGTTTACGCTATTACGCTTCGATTTTACGCCATCTGCGCGTCAGCACTTTTTCCGCCTCGACAATAAGGAACATCACAAAACCAATCAGGAAGGTAATGACCCAGTAGCGGAACGGCAGCGCTTCGGTGCCAAACAGCATCTGCATGAACGGGGCGTAAATGATAAGAAGCTGTAGCGCAAGCAGTACGCCGCTCACGATCCAAATCCCTTTATTCGCCAGCAGACCTTTGCTCAACGAGAAGCCGTCATTAACGCGACAGTTGAGCATGTAGAACCACTGCGCGGTCACCAGGGTTTGCAGCAGCACGGTGCGGATGAATTCCGCCGAGTAGCCGCGCGGCTGTAGCCAGGCTTCCAGCACAAAGGCGCTAATGGCAATCATCAGACCGACAAACACCACGCGCCAGATAGCGTAGCCGTCCATCACATGCAGATTCGCCTTGCGCGGTGGCCGGTTCATGATGTCCTTCTCACCCGCTTCAAACGCCAGGCCAAACGACAGGGTTGCCGACGTCGCCATGTTCATCCACAGGATCAAGACCGGCGTCAGCGGAATCAGGTTCCCCGCCAGCAGCGCGATGATGATCAGCAGGGCCTGCGCGATGTTGCTCGGGATAACGAACAGAATTGTTTTTTTCAGGTTATCGTAAACCCGCCGTCCCTCGTGGACCGCACTGGCAATGGTGGCAAAGTTGTCATCCGTTAACACCATGTCGGCGGCTTCCTTGGTGACCTCAGTCCCCTTAATTCCCATGGCGATACCCACATCCGCCCGCTTGAGCGCCGGGGCATCGTTTACGCCATCCCCGGTCATGCCCACCACTTCCTGTTTACTTTGCAGGGCCTGCACGAGGCGGAACTTATCCTCCGGGCTGGTTCGGGCGAAAATATCGTACTGCTGCGCGGCGTCGCTCAGCTGACGGTCGTCCATCGCCTCCAGCTCACGTCCGGTGATTGCGCTTGCGGCGTTACCAATCCCCAGCATTTGCCCGATGCTCATGGCCGTTTGCGGGTGGTCGCCGGTGATCATTTTCACGCGAATCCCGGCCTGCAGACAGTCGGCAATCGCGGTAATGGCCTCCGGACGCGGCGGATCCATCATTCCTGCAATACCCAGCAGGATCACGCCATCATGGAGGTCCGGGTGATCCAGATCGCGCTGTCCCTCGCGGGCAGGTTTCCAGGCCGCCGCCACCATGCGCAGCCCTTCCCGGGCATACTCTTCAATCTTCCCTTCCCAGTAAGGTTGATCGAACGGCTGCAGTCCGTCATTCGTCTGCTGGTACTGGCAGAGGCGGAACAGGACGTCCGGCGCGCCGGTGATTAAAATCGCCTCTTCTTCACCCAGTCGGTAGAGCGTGGACATGTATTTATACTGCGAATCAAACGGGATTTTACTGCGCATTTCCGTATCAAGCGGTGGGAGCGGGATTTTCGCCGCCAGCACCTTCAGGGCGCCCTCGGTTGGTCCTCCGGTGATTTTCCACAGCCCCTGCTCGTCTTTGATCAGCTGGCTGTCATTACAGAGGTCAATGGTGCGCAGGTAGCGTTCCAGCAGGGAACCCTGCGTCACGCTGACGGGGGTCGCGTCATCTACGGGGTGAATATTCCCCACCGGTTCGTAGCTGTCGCCCTCCACGCGATAGGTCGTGTCAGCGGTAATCACCGCTTTGACCGTCATTTCATTCATCGTCAGGGTGCCGGTTTTATCCGAGCAGATGACCGTCATTGCGCCCAGGGTTTCCACCGTGGGCAACTTGCGAATAATGGCCTTACGACGCGCCATGGCCTGTACGCCAAGCGAAAGGATGATGGAAATGATGGCCGGCAGGCCTTCCGGCACGGCGGCAACGGCGAGGCTGATAAGCGACAGCACCAGTTCAGAAACCGGCATATCCCGGAACAGGAGGCTAAAGACGAACAGCGCTACCATCATCACCAGGATAGTGATGAAAATGGTCTTACCGAGCTTGTCCATCTGCACCATCAGCGGCGTGCGGTGCTTTTCAATGTCGGACATCATCTGGTTGATGTGGCCAAGCTCGGTCTCCCCCCCGGTGGCCACCACCACGCCTTTACCGCCGCCGGAGCTGACGGTGGTGCCTGAGTAGAGCAGATTATAGCGATCGCCTAAGGGCAGTTCCCCGCTTAACGCATCGCTGTTTTTCTCAACAACGGTGGATTCGCCAGTCAGGATGGCCTCCTCCACGCGAAGGTTATGCGCCTCAATCACGCGCAGGTCCGCAGGGATACGATCCCCGGCGCGGATCACCACGATATCGCCCGGGACCAGCGCCGTAGTGGGGATCGTTTCATGATTCCCCTGTCGTACCACCACGGCTTCGCTGGAGAGCATATTGCGAATACTCTGCAACGATTTCTCAGCATTGCTCTCCTGGATATGGCCGATCAGCGCGTTAATGATGGCAACCCCAAGGATCACAAACATGTCTACCCAGTGGCCCATAAAGAGCTTAAGCAACGCGGCCACCAGCAGAACGTAAATCAGTACATCGTTAAAATGCGCCAGGAAGCGCAGCCAGGCGGGTTTGCCCTTTTTTTGCGGTAACGCATTCTCACCATGCTGCTGAAGTCGGGCTGATGCCTCAGTACCACTAAGTCCTTCCAGAGTGGAGTGGATATTCGACAGGGTTTCATCAACGGTTTGTTGATAATACAGACGTTCAGGTTTTCCTGTTTTCATTGTTACTTCCTCAGGTTCTATTCAGAAATCACCTTGCTTTCATGAAATTAACGAATAACGAAAACAGGAACATGGGCGTAACGAACAATACTTGCCGCCTCCGATCCTAACAAATGGGTTTGAATATTTGGATTGCGGGAGCCGACGATAATCGCGCCAGCAGCAAGTTCATCCGCCAGCTTAATAACCTCATCACGAACATTTCCGCTGCGAACATGGAGGTGAACGCGCTCTTCTGGCAAATTCAATTTTTTGACCAGGTCAGACAGTTTTTCTTTTGAATTATTAATCATATATTCATCCATCTTTCGCGCATCTGAAATAAAACCGCGCGTCAGCTCGGCTGAAAATTTTGGCATGACGTGCAGCAAATGAATGTCACCCAATGCGCTTTGCGCCAGAAACTGTGCATGCTGCAACGCTTTATCCGCCAGGCTTGTCTCGTAGACATCCACCGGAACGAGAATGTTTTTATACATATCGAGCATCCTTTTTATAACCAACATGAGAGTGAATGAAGCAAAAAAAAACGCATTAAATGCAGGGGGTTGCCCTTAATGCCAGTTACGGTAAAAGAGATGAATAATATTAAACGTAGCACAGGAATTTCAGGTTTAGCGCGTCCCCACTGCTAATGGTTATTTAACATTTATCTTTTCGCCGACTATGCTCATAGTGAGTTACCGCTTCCGGCTCATGGAGGAATGTATGTATGGCATAAGCCTGATCCGACTGGGTATGTTTATTGCGCTTGCCATTATCGCCAGCACGGCGATTGGTTTATTTACCTATATGGTCGTCACTGTTCTGGCAGAATAGTGTCACCCCTGTCCAGGTTATGGAATAAATAAAACAGTTATTTATTAGGGGAATACAGTGAACCGCTACCTCTCTCTTTTACCGTTCGTTTTGTTAACGCTCACGGCGTGCGATCCTAAACCTGAACAAGCCTCCCCCCTGCCCAGAATGGTTAAAGTGGCGGAGGTGACGGTTCCCGGTCATGCCCAGCAGCGCGTTTTTCCCGCCCGCATTGAATCGGGCGATGCCACAGACCTTTCCTTCAAGCGCGCTGGTCAAATTGAAGCGCTCGATGTGCGTCAGGGCGCAGCCATCAAGCAGGGCCAACAGCTTGCAAGATTGAACGCCCGTGAAGCCCAGCAGCGGGTTAACGACAGGCAGACGGCGGCGACGCTGGCCCAGAGGCAGTTCGATCGCTTCCAGACGCTGGCGGGCCGCCAGGCGATTTCGAAAGCCGAAATGGACGTGCAGCGTGCGAACCGCGATTCGGCGAATGCGGCGCTGCAGATTGCCCGAGAAGAGTTGAATCAGATGACGCTCGTCGCCCCCTTCAGCGGGACGGCGGCCAGCGTACATGTCCGAAACCATCAGGTGGTGTCTGCCGGTCAGCCCATCGCGACGTTAACCCGCACCGATCTGCTTGACGTGGTGTTCAGCATCCCTGAAAACCTGTTTAAGACCTTTGATATCCGCAACGCGCAGTATCGTCCGGTCGTGAGAATTAACGCCATTCCGGATCGGGAATTTACCGCCGTCTACAAAGAGCACTCGGGCAGCAGCGACAGTAATACCCTGACCTGGCAGGTGATACTGACCATGCCGCGACCAGATGATTTTCCCGCCGTCGGTGGCGTAAGCGGTACGGTGACCATCAATTTAACCAACCTCCCGGCTGGCGCGGACGCTCAGGCGCTGGTTGTACCGGTTGAGGCCGTCTTTAACCCGGACAACAGCCCACGCAATGAGCCGCACGTCTGGGTTGTGGCGGGAGAAGGCGACACGCTCCATCTTGAAGACCGCAAGGTCAGCGTGGGGCAAGTGATAACCGAAGGCGTGACGATCACCAGCGGGCTTAAGGCGGGCGAGCGCGTGGTGGCCGCAGGCGTGGGAGAGCTCCATGCTAACCAGCCGGTGCGTATCTGGACGCGTGAGCGGGGACTGTAATGGATATCACTCGTCAATTTATTAATAACCCGGTTCGCGTCTGGCTAACGATTCTGCTGCTGGGCATTGGGGGGGTTTTCGCCCTGTTGAATATCGGCAGGCTGGAAGATCCCGCCTTTACCATCAAAACCGCTGTGGTGGTTACCCACTACCCCGGCGCATCCGCTCAGCAGGTTGAAGAAGAGGTGACGCTGCCGCTGGAGAATGCCCTTCAGCAGCTGCCTTATCTGGACAACGTGAGCTCCATCTCATCAAACGGGCTGTCGCAAATCACCGTTAACATCGCTTCACGCTATCACTCGAACGAACTGCCGCAGATTTGGGATGAGCTGCGCCGCCGAGTGGGCGATGCCTCGCGTCAGTTCCCGCCCGGCGTCGTCACGCCCTTTGTGAATGACGATTTCGGCGACGTGTTCGGCTTCTTCTTCGCCATTTCCGGGGATGAATTCAGTAATCCTGAACTGGTGAGATATGCAGAGCAGCTGCGCCGCGCGTTGATTCTCGTTCCCGGCGTCGCGAAGGTCGCCATCGGCGGGGCCATTAGCCAACAGGTCAACATCGATATTTCCCTGACCAAAATGGCCGCGCGCGGCATTACGCTGAACCAGCTTTCCGCCCTGCTCAGCAGGCTCAACGTCGTTTCCAGCGCCGGAGAAATCACCTCGGGCAGCGAATCCATTCGTCTGCACCCCACCGGTGAGTTCGAGAATCTCGATGAACTGGCGGATCTCATCATCACGCCTTCCGGCACCGGGGCGGCGACGCGCCTGCGGGATATCGCCACGCTGTCGCGCGGGCTGAACGAATCGCCCGCCAGTATCTACCATGCCAACGGCAAAAAAGCCGTCACCATGGGCGTCTCGTTTATTCCCGGCGTGAACGTGATCGACGTGGGCCACGCGCTGGAGGCGAAGCTAAACCAGATGTCGGCGGAAAAACCGGCAGGCATACAGATAGATCTGTTTTACGATCAGGCAGCCGAAGTGGGCCACTCTGTTAACGGTTTTATTATTAACTTCCTGATGGCGCTGGCGATTGTCATCGGCGTGCTGCTGATCTTTATGGGCGTACGCAGCGGGATCATCATCGCGGTTTCTCTCGCCCTTAACGTGCTGGGCACGCTGCTGATTATGTATCTGTGTGGCATTGAGCTACAGCGCATCTCGCTCGGGGCGCTGATTATCGCCCTCAGCATGCTGGTGGATAACGCCATCGTGATTGTCGAAGGGGTGTTGATTGCCCGGCAGCAGGGCTCCCCGCTGTTAACCGCCGTTAACAACATCATTCGCCGCTCCGCCCTGCCGCTGCTGGGGGCGACGGTGATCGCCATCCTTGCGTTTGCCCCTATCGGGCTATCGCAGGATTCCACCGGGGAATACTGTAAATCTCTGTTCCAGGTGCTGCTGATTTCCTTGATGCTGAGCTGGTTCTCGGCGCTCACCCTCACCCCGGTGCTGATTAAGTGGTGGTTGTTTAAAAACGACAGCGCGCCGGACACTACTGACGAGTCAGATCCTTACGACAAACGTCTCTACCGCCTTTACCAGCACCTGCTGAACGCACTGCTGCACCATAAAGCGCCGACGCTGGTAGTGATGGCCGCCCTGCTGGCCGCGTCTGTCTGGGGGTTTGGCGCGGTGCGGCAAAACTTTTTCCCGTCGTCCAATACGCCGATTTTCTTTGTCGACCTCTGGTTACCCTACGGGACCGATATCAAATGGACCGAGAAAATGACCGGCGACATTGAGAAAACCATCAAGGGACGGCCCGGCGTGGAAACCACCGTCTCGACCATCGGTCAGGGGAGCATGCGCTTTATTCTGACCTACAGCGGACAGCGGCAATACAGCAACTACGCGCAGATCATGGTGCGAATGGATGACCAGCGCAGCATCTCCGCGCTGACGCGCTACGTGGATGAGTACATCGCGCGTAACTACCCGCAGGTCAACGCCAGCACGAAACGGGTGATGTTTGGGCCCTCCGGCGACAGCGCCATTGAAGTGCGCATTAAAGGCCCGGATCCTGACAGGCTGCGTCTGATTGCCAGCCAGGTGGACGATATCCTGGCGCGCGACCCGGCCACGGGGAGCGTCCGAAACGACTGGCAAAACCGCAGCAAAGTGATCCGTCCGCAGTACGTCGCCGCGCTGGGACGCGAGCTTGGCGTGGATAAGCAGGACGTCGACAACGCGCTGGAGATGAATTTCTCCGGCAGCCGGGCGGGGCTTTATCGGGAAGGCAGTGACCTGCTGCCCGTGGTGGTGAGGCCTCCGGAAAGCGAAAGGCTGGACGCCAGCCACCTGAACAACGTGCTGGTGTGGAGCCATGCGCGACAGCAGTATATCCCGCTGAGTAACGTCGTTAGCAGCTTCACGCTGGAGTGGGAAGATCCGCTCATCCTTCGACGCGACCGCTCGCGGGTACTAACGGTTCAGACGGATCCGGACCCGCTGAGCCAGCAAACCTCCGGTGATATTCTCGCCCGCGTGAAGCCGCAGGTGGATGCCCTTCCCCTGCCACACGGCTACAGCATCGAGTGGGGGGGCGACGCGGAAAACTCCAGCGAAGCGCAGCAAGGACTGTTCACTACGCTACCTCTCGGGTATCTGGTGATGTTTGTTATTACAGTGCTGATGTTCAGCTCGGTAAAAAATGCCGTCGCGATCTGGCTGACCGTACCGCTGGCGTTGATTGGCGTCACGCCAGGATTTTTAATTACCGGCATTCCCTTTGGCTTTATGGCGCTGATTGGTCTGCTGAGCCTGAGCGGAATGCTCATCCGCAACGGCATCGTGCTGGTGGAAGAGATTGAACAGCAGAAAACGCACAAGGATCAGCACAGCGCGATCGTTTATGCCGCCACCTCGCGCCTGCGCCCTATCCTGCTCACCGCGTTCACGACCGTACTTGGCCTGGCACCGCTGCTGCTGGATGTTTTCTTCCAGAGCATGGCCGTTGTGATTATGTTTGGACTGGGGTTTGCTACAATCCTGACGCTACTGGTACTCCCCGTGATCTATGCGTGTTTCCATCGTAAGGACGAAGCCAAACAACAATGAATGCGACAGGGCTGAACATTATCAAGACGCTGGGCTGTATGACGGCGGTCACCTTCTTCACCATCTACAATACCTGGGATCATTATGACTATGACTATCACTGGATCCTGGGCTTTTTAACCTTTATCTCGACCATCGCCACGCCGCTGTTCTTTGTGGTGTCGGGCTATCTCGACGGGCAATCCCGGCACGGCACACGCTGGCAGCTGGGTAAAATAAAAAGTCTGGTGATTGTTTTTCTGTTCTGGATAACGATCTACTACCTGTGGGAGCCTTATCAGCGCGGGTATTTAATTCAGCCCTGGTTCGTGTTCGCCTTTGTCGTGATTTACACCTTCCACCCGGCGGTGGAGTGGCTTAGCCAGCGGAGATCGCTGTTCTGCGGCGCGATTGCTGCTCTGCTGTGCTTTTCCTACGGATACGATCTGTTATCGGCGCTTTATCCTGAAACGCACGTCCTTTCGCTTTCGCCGCAGTATCGGCTGTGGACATGGCTGCTGTTTTATCTGACCGGGCAGCTCTTCTGCGACCCAAAAGTCGCCGAGTGGATAAGCCGCAAAAACGTGGTTCGGGCGGCGGTTGTCGCCATCCCGTTTATCTATCTCTTCACCTGGTTTTACGAGCGCCACTTCTTTTTTGCCCTGTTTAAGGCCGACAGAAACGCCTTTATTCTCACCGGCTCGCAGATCTACATCCTGATTATTGCCCTGGTGATTGCGGCGAACGGCGTTCGCTTTCGCCGCAATGCTGAATTAAAGGAGTCCATTCTGGCCGCCATCAGCAAAACGATGACCGGCGTATATATTGTGCACTACTCGGTGTTTCATCTGCTGACGGCGCTGATACCGGTGACCTCTCTCGGCATGAAGCTGGCGCTGATTGTGCTTACGTTCGTCACCTCTGTTCTATTCTCCATGCTGGTCTTGTCTAACGCCGTGGCAAAAAAGGTGATCACCCTTTAAAAGCCTAAGCGCAGCCAGGCAAAGAGCACGTTGCCGTTGTTATACGTTCCGGGAATATAGGTGAACTGGACGGTAACGCGCTTATAGCCAGCTGAAAACAGCGGGAAGATGAACGGCAGAGGCACATAGTTTGCAAAATCATCTCGCGCCGTGATGCCCGCGGCGGCACCGAGCCCAAGGCGGAAATCTTTGGCATTATCCAGATACCAGCCCTTCTCCCAGCCATAGCCCATCGCGGGCTGCCATTCGTTGTGCGAGTCCTTGAACATCATTGCGAAAAGCGCGCTCCAGTTGCCCTCTTCGTTATAGCGGGACACGCCCAGGCCGCCGCCCCACGGCATTTCGTTGTACTCGTCGGTTTTTTCTTTGTCGTACATAAAGCGGGCGTGCCAGCTCAGAAACGGCAGGTACAAATCGTAACGTTGCGGCTCTTCCCAGGTCTGGGAGATATTATCCGTCAGCGCATTCCACCAGCCGCTAATACGCTGTTCGCCATAGACTTTCGGCTCGGCATGAAGCGGTGCGGCGAATAAAAACAGGACCATCCAGAATGCCGAAAAGTTACGTTGCATCGTTTTTCCCTCAGCTTTAGTCACGCAGCGGTATCTATTACTGTAATCCATTCAGCACGAACCGGAGCCAAACAGACGGATTTATCTCGAGGCAGGGGAAGATGAAATTTATTTATTCAGCGCCTATCGGAAAGATAAAAACGTTTTCTCAGGCGTTTTGTCGCGGTAGTCTCAGAGGTTCCGTTTATATGACGGCAGCTATGTGAGTGACATTTTCTTATACCAATAATAAAAAACAGTACGGACAGGATAACTATGGACTCCACCCTCATCTCCGATCGTCCCAACGAGGAGACACCTTCGCTCAATCGCGCCCGCCGCGCTGCACTCGGCAGCTTCGCAGGTGCCGTCGTCGACTGGTATGATTTTCTGCTCTACGGCATCACCGCCGCGCTGGTGTTTAACCGCGAGTTTTTCCCTCAGGTTAGCCCCGCGATGGGCACCCTCGCCGCGTTTGCCACCTTCGGCGTTGGCTTTCTGTTTCGCCCGCTGGGCGGGGTGATTTTCGGCCACTTCGGCGACCGGCTTGGCCGCAAGCGGATGCTGATGCTTACCGTCTGGATGATGGGGATTGCCACCGCGCTGATTGGCATTCTTCCTTCGTTTTCCGCTATTGGCTGGTGGGCGCCGGTGCTGCTGGTGACGCTGCGCGCCATTCAGGGCTTCGCCGTGGGCGGCGAATGGGGCGGCGCGGCGCTGTTATCCGTTGAGAGCGCGCCAAAAAACAAGAAAGCGTTTTACAGCAGCGGCGTGCAGGTCGGGTACGGCGTCGGGCTGTTGCTTTCCACCGGGCTGGTGTCGTTAATCAGCCAGCTCACCACCGACGAGCAGTTTCTGAGCTGGGGCTGGCGCATCCCGTTTATCTTCAGTATCGTGCTGGTGATTGCCGCACTGTGGATCCGCAACGGGATGGATGAGTCGGCAGAGTTCGAACAGCAGCAGCGTGAGGAGCCGTCCGTCAAAAAGCGGCTGCCGGTGATGGAAGCCCTGATTCGGCACCCTGGCGCTTTTCTGAAAATCATCGCCCTGCGCCTGTGCGAGCTGCTGACGATGTATATCGTCACCGCCTTTGCGCTGAACTACTCGACGCAGAATCTCGGCCTGCCGCGCGAACTGTTCCTGAATATCGGCCTGGTGGTTGGCGGGATAAGCTGTCTGACCATCCCCTGCTTCGCCTGGCTGGCGGACCGGTTTGGTCGCCGCCGCGTCTATATCACCGGCGCGCTGATTGGGACCCTCAGCGCCTGGCCGTTCTTTATGGCGCTGGAGGCGCAGTCTGTGTTCTGGATTGTCTTCTTCGCCATTATGCTCGCCAACATCGCCCACGATATGGTGGTCTGCGTGCAGCAGCCGATGTTTACCGAACTGTTCGGCGCCAGCTACCGCTACAGCGGCGCGGGCGTGGGCTACCAGGTGGCAAGCGTGGTCGGCGGCGGGTTTACGCCGTTTATTGCCGCCGCGCTGGTGACCTTCTCCGGCGGTAACTGGCACAGCGTGGCGATTTATCTGCTGGCCGGCTGCCTGCTGTCGGCAGCGACGGCGCTTCTGATGAAAGAGACGAGCCACCGCTGATCTCCCTTTTGTTTCACAGGCGTGTGACATACTATCGGATAGAGTCGCACACCTGTGGAACAAGGAGACAGAGATGAATAATAAGGGCTCCAGCCTGACCCCGGCTCAGGCGCTGGAAAAACTCGACGCGCTGTATGAACAGTCCGTCAACGCGCTGCGCAGCGCCATCAGCGAATACATCGAAACGGGGAAACTTCCCGATCAAAAGGCCAGAAACGAAGGCCTTTTTGTTTATCCATCGCTCTCTGTGACCTGGGACGGCAGCGCAAGCACGACGCCGAAAACCCGCGCCTACGCCCGTTTTACCCACTCCGGCTGCTACAGCACCACCGTCACCCGCCCTGCACTGTTCCGCCCCTATCTGGAAGAGCAGCTAACGCTGTTGTATCAGGATTACGGCGCGCACATTGCCGTGGAGCCTTCGCAGCACGAGATCCCGTATCCGTACGTGATTGACGGTTCGGCGCTAACTCTTGACCGCTCCATGAGCGCGGGACTGACCCGCCACTTCCCAACGACGGAACTGTCACAGATTGGCGATGAGACGGCTGACGGGATTTATCACCCGGCAGAGTTTTCACCCCTGTCGCACTTTGACGCCCGTCGGGTGGATTTCTCCCTGGCGCGCCTGCGCCACTACACCGGCACGCCCGCCGAGCATTTCCAGCCGTTTGTGCTGTTTACCAACTACACCCGCTACGTGGACGAGTTCGTTCGCTGGGGCTGTAGCCAAATCCTCGATCCGGACAGTCCATATATCGCCCTCTCCTGCGCGGGCGGGATCTGGATCACCGCCGAGACCGAAGCGCCCGAGCAGGCCATCTCCGATCTGGCGTGGAAAAAACACCAGATGCCCGCCTGGCACCTGATCACCGCCGACGGTCAGGGGATCACCCTGATCAACATCGGCGTCGGTCCGTCGAACGCCAAAACCATCTGTGACCATCTGGCGGTGCTGCGCCCCGACGTGTGGCTGATGATTGGCCACTGCGGCGGCCTGCGCGAAAGCCAGCTGATTGGCGATTACGTGCTGGCCCACGCCTATCTGCGCGACGACCATGTGCTGGATGCGGTACTGCCGCCGGATATCCCAATCCCGAGCATCGCCGAAGTACAGCGCGCGCTGTATGACGCCACCAAAGAGGTGAGCGGCATGCCGGGTGAAGAGGTGAAGCAGCGCCTGCGTACCGGTACGGTGGTGACAACGGATGACCGCAACTGGGAGCTGCGTTACTCCGCCTCCGCGCTGCGCTTCAACCTGAGCCGAGCGGTGGCGATTGATATGGAGAGCGCCACCATCGCCGCCCAGGGGTATCGCTTCCGCGTTCCTTACGGCACGCTGCTGTGCGTGTCCGATAAGCCGCTGCACGGCGAAATTAAGCTGCCGGGTCAGGCCAACCGTTTCTATGAAGGGGCGATTTCCGAACATTTGCAGATCGGCATTCGCGCCATCGACCTGCTGCGGGCGGAAGGCGACCGACTGCATTCGCGTAAGCTGCGCACCTTCAACGAGCCGCCGTTCCGCTAATAACAATAAGGAAAAACCATGCACACCCCTACTCCGCTCTCTGCCCTGCGTCAGTGGCTTCAGGAAAACAGCCTCGACGGGATGATCGTTCCGCGCACCGATGCCTGGCAAAGCGAGAATTGCGCGTCGAACGACGAAAAGCTGGCCTGGCTGACAGGCTTTAACGGCTCTGCTGGCGTCGCGCTGGTACTGAGGGATAAAGCGCTGCTGTTCGTCGACGGGCGCTATCAGGTGCAGGCCCGCGTTCAGGTGAATATGGATGAGGTTGAGATCCACCATCTGCACAACGAGCCGCTGGCAGACTGGCTGACGGCCAACGTCGCGGCGGGCACGCGCATCGGTTTCGACCCAATGCTGATGACGAATACCGAGTTTACGCAGCTGTCTGCCACACCGTGCGCGCTCGTGCCGCTGAATGCGTCACCGTTTGACGCCTTATGGACCGATCGCCCTGCCGCACCGGCGGGGCTTATCCGTGAGATGCCGGTTGCGATAAGCGGTGAAAGCAGCGAAGACAAATGTCAGCGCGTTGCCGCCGTGCTGGCCGCGAACAACGCTGACTACCTGGCCGTTACGCTGCCGGATAACATTGCGTGGCTGCTCAACGTGCGCGGCTCAGATATCCCCACCAGTCCGGTACCGCTCTCATTTGCCCTGCTCGGTCGCGACGGCCGCGTTGAGTGGTTTGTTAACGATAATAAGCTCGCAGAACTCCCTGATGCAGTTCTGAACGCCTTCACGATTGCGCCACAGGACACCTTTATTGAGCGCTGTCAGCAACTTGCTGAAGGGAAGCGGGTGATGGTTGATGCCGACTCCGCGCCGGTGGCCCTGCGTTTTGCCATTGAACCGCGCGGTGAAATTGTCTGGCGAACCGATCCCATTACCCTAATTAAGGCTACCAAAAACCCGGTCGAGCTGGCAGGGTATCGCGAGTGCCATCTCCAGGACGGCGCCGCGTGGGTCAACTTCCTGGCCTGGCTGAGCCGCGAAGTGCCGCTGCGTGCGGCGGCGGGACAACCGCTAACGGAGCTGGAAGTGCAGGCGCAGCAGCTGGCATTTCGCAAACAGCAGCCCGATTTTATCGAGCAGAGTTTCGCGACCATTTCCGCCTCTTCGAGCAATGCGGCGATGTGCCACTATCATTCAAGCGAGGCCAGCAACAAGCCCATCGGCCATAACCATTTTTACCTGAACGATTCGGGCGGTCAGTACGCTAACGGCACCACCGATGCCACGCGCACGCTGGCGTGGGGTAATGTCCCCTCGCAGCAGCGTCTGCACTACACCGCCGTGCTGAGAGGTTTTCTGTCGCTGATTACCCTGCAGTTCCCTTCCGGTACGCAGGGGCACCAGCTGGATGCTTTCGCGCGTCGTCCGCTGTGGGAGATGGGGCTGGATTACGATCACGGTACCGGGCACGGCGTGGGCCACCAGCTTCTGATCCACGAAAACCCGCATCGCATCGCCAAAAAGGTCAACCCGTGGCCGCTGGTGGCAGGGAACATCATGACCATTGAGCCGGGATACTATCTGGGCGATAGCCACGGTATCCGTATTGAAAACCAGGTGGAGATAGTGGAGAGCCGTCCGGGGTTTTGCAAATTTGCTTCTCTGACGCTGATCCCGATTGATTTAAGCCAGGTCGAGCTGGATCTGTTGAGCGAGCAGGAAAAGCAGTGGCTGGATGAGTATCATCAGCAGGTACGTGAGGCGCTGACGCCGCTGGTGAATAGCGAGGCGCGTTCGTGGCTGGAGGCGGCGACGGCGCCGGTTCGTATGTAATTTCGTGCGGTATGATGCCCTCACCCCATCCCTCTCCCACGGGAGAGGGTGAAAACACTAAAAACGGCAATAAGGTTGCCGTTTTGCATTTACTTGACGCAGAAAAGCAAAAAGCCTGCTTTAAAAGCAGGCTTTTCAAATTTGGCTCCTCTGACTGGACTCGAACCAGTGACATACGGATTAACAGTCCGCCGTTCTACCGACTGAACTACAGAGGAATCGTGTGAACGGGGCGCATATTATCGATGCTCCCCGATGATGTCAAAGGCAGAATGCATATTTCCGATCGTTTGCCGAATTATTCTCCATTTCGCGCAATTGTCAGGCATTTTGTCGCGGATATTTCCACAGCCAGCGCCCGCTGACCATGCGCCAGTAGAACAGCGCCCCGCGTACGGCCCAGTCCAGGAACATCCCCAGCCAGACGCCCACCACGCCCCAGCCCAGCACCACGCCCAGCGTATAGCCCGCCACAACGCGACACCCCCACATGCCAAGCATGGACACCCACATGGCAAAACGGGCATCGCGCGCCCCTTTCAGCCCGGCAGGTAACACCCAGGATGCCGCCCAGATGGGCATAAAGGCGGCGTTGAGCCAGATAAGGATCTTCACCACCTCTTTCACGTCATCTTCGTGGGTATAGAACGCGGCCATCAGCCCGGCAAACGGCGCGGTGCCCCAGGCGATCAGCGTCAACCCAATCGTCGACAGCCAGAACACATGGCGCAGCTGCCGCTCCGCCTGGCCTATCTGCCCTTTCCCGAGCCGTTTACCCGTGATGATGGTTGATGCCGACCCAAGGGCGTTACCCGGCAGGTTAATCATCGAGGCGATGGAGAAGGCGATAAAGTTACCGGCGATAACGTCGGTGCCCATTCCGGCGACAAACATCTGCGTGAGCAGCTTCCCGCCGTTGAACAACACGGATTCAATGCTCGCGGGTATACCAATCCCCATCACTTCCCAGATAATGGCGAAATTAAAGGGCCGGAAGTAGCTCTTAAGCGTGAGACGCAGCGAGGGGGTAATCCCCGTCATCAGCACCCCGATGATGGCCGCCGCACCAATATAGCGTGATATGGTTAATCCCAGCCCGGCCCCGACGAACCCCAGACCATCCCACGAGAACGCGCCGTAGATCAGAACGCTGCTGATGATGATATTCAGGATATTCATCCCACCGTTGATCAGCAGCGGGATTTTGGTGTTACCTGCCCCGCGCAGCGCGCCGCTGCCAATCAACGCGATGGCCGCCGCCGGATAGCTTAAGACGGTCATTTCGAGATAGGTCAGCGCCAGTTCCTTCACCTCGTTCGTGGCTTCCCCGGCGACAAAATCGATAATCTCTTTACCGAAATAGTGGATCACCGCCGCAAGAACAATCGAAAAGAGGGTCATGATCATCAGCGACTGACGTGCAGCCTCGCGCGCGCGTTTGGGATCCAGCTTGCCGAGACTAAAGGCCACCACAACCGTCGTCCCGAGATCGATGGCGGCAAAGAATGACATCACCACCATGTTAAAGCTGTCTGCCAGCCCGACCCCCGCCATCGCCTCTTTCCCCAGCCAGCTCACCAGGAAGGTGCTCAGCACTCCCATCAGCAGAACGCAGGTATTTTCCAGGAAAATAGGCACGGCAAGAGGGGTGATTTCACGCCAGAACAGAACACGATAGCTTTTACGTTTTGCGTACCATGGCGTGCGCACGATCGCCTGGCGCAGAGGGGCAGTGACGTTCAAAATGGACCTTAGCGAGAATAGTTGAAACTCCATTTCAAATGATGGGGGAGAAATGCTAATCCTGCAAAGTATTTTCCTGAAAAAGATGTGTGTATTTACAACAAACTGACGACAGAATCGGCAATCAGTCGATTTTCCCTAAGATCAGGTTTGACAAAAGTTTTTTCGCCGCTAAGATAAGCCTCCACAACGATTCCTCTGTAGTTCAGTCGGTAGAACGGCGGACTGTTAATCCGTATGTCACTGGTTCGAGTCCAGTCAGAGGAGCCAATTTCCTGTTTTCATGCATCCTTTCGAATCATTATATGATGTTGGTTCAATAGGTTAGCGTGAAAAGTCTTCCCGGTGCATTTTGATTTTACCCTCCGCATCGGGAAAAATTGGTGGTCAAATCTGGGGTCAGGTTAGTTCGATAATGGAGTGACCCCCATATGTTCCTTACCGACGCGAAAATCCGCACTCTCAAGCCTTCTGATAAACCCTTTAAAGTATCCGATTCCCACGGTCTGTATCTGCTGGTCAAGCCGGGTGGCTCACGTCACTGGTATCTCAAGTACCGTATTAACGGTAAAGAATCCCGCATTGCGCTGGGTGCCTATCCTGCCATCTCCCTGTCTGAGGCGCGACAGCAGCGTGAAGGTGTCCGTAAAATGCTGGCGCTGAACATCAACCCGGTACAGCAGCGGGCTGCTGAACGTGACTCACGAACACCGGATAAAGTTTTTAAAAACGTGGCGCTGGTGTGGCATAAAAGTAACCGGAAATGGTCGCAGAACACCGCTGACCGTCTGCTTGCCAGCCTGAACAATCACATCTTTCCGGTCATCGGGAACCTGCCTGTATCAGAACTTAAACCCCGTCATTTCATTGACCTGCTGAAAGGGATCGAGGAAAAAGGTCTGCTGGAAGTTGCGTCCCGCACGCGGCAGCACCTGAGTAACATAATGCGCCATGCGGTCCATCAGGGGTTAATCGATACGAACCCGGCAGCAAACCTTGGCGGCGTGACCACACCTCCTGTCAGACGGCACTATCCTGCCCTGCCACTGGAGCGGCTGCCTGAACTGCTTGAACGTATTGAGGCATATCATCAGGGCCGCGAACTTACCCGGCTTGCCGTCCTGCTGATGCTGCATGTGTTCATTCGCTCCAGTGAACTGCGTTTCGCCCGCTGGTCAGAGATTGATTTCACAAACCGGGTCTGGACGATACCCGCGACGCGAGAACCCATTATTGGCGTGCGTTATTCCGGGCGCGGGGCCAAAATGCGAATGCCGCATATCGTCCCCCTCTCAGAACATGTCATCGCCATTCTGAAACAGATTAAAGATATCACCGGTAATAATGAACTGGTCTTCCCCGGCGACCATAACCCGTATAAGCCAATGTGTGAAAACACGGTTAACAAGGCATTGCGGGTGATGGGCTACGACACAAAAAAGGATATCTGTGGCCACGGCTTTCGGGCGATGGCATGCAGTGCGCTGATGGAATCGGGTTTATGGTCAAAGGACGCAGTAGAACGCCAGATGAGTCATCAGGAGCGTAATACCGTGCGCATGGCTTATATTCACAAGGCAGAACATCTGGAAGCCCGCAAGGCGATGATGCAGTGGTGGTCCGATTATCTGGATATATGCCGTGAAGCCTACGTTCCACCATATTTTCTTATCAGAAAATAAAGCATTACGCCAGATAGTTCATGAACTATCTGGCGTAACAAATCAACCCCATATCGGCGTCAATTGATATGGTTTTTTTAGTTTAAATCCCATGACTGCGAAGGAGTAATGGCTCCTGTAAGGTATTTTCTTTTGAAAAAGACTATAGCCTCTTTACGGAGGTTCTCTACAGGACATTTACAGTGAACATTTGCGCATGAATATCGACAGTTGCAGATTAGTGTGTCGCCGTCGCTGCTTCGAGTTGCGCAGGTTCCATCAGTGCGAATGCTGTGCGCATTTTACGCGTCTCCTCTCCGGGGCTGCGACCAAACAGTCTTTTGAACTCCCGATTGAACTGCGACGCACTTTCGTAGCCGACCCGCGCTGCTGCCCCTGCTGCAGTAACGTTGTCCCGTATCATCATCAGTCGCGCCTGATGAAGACGCACTGACTTGATGTACTGGATGGGAGAAGTCGCCGCAACGGCTTTGAAATGTGCATGAAAAGCCGGAACGCTCAGGCCAGCTTCGTGCGCAAGTGAAGCCACATCCAGTGGCCGGGCGTAATCGAGGTGGATACGCCGTAACGTACGCGCAATACGTCCAAAGTTGCCATGACAGGCCAGCGCAGCACGAATGGCTCCGCCCTGTTCACCCAGCAGAACACGAAAAATGAGCTCTCGCACAATCCCCGGCCCCAGAACCCGCGCTTCAAGTGGTGAAAATAATACCTTCAGAAGACGAACTGTCGTATCTGCCAGCGTGTTGTCAAGTGGTGTGGAGACAATGCCAACGGGTGAACCTGATGCAGTGGCATGGTGATCGACAGCCATAACCAAGTCTACCACAGCTGTCATATCCAGACGAATGGTCACAGCAAGCAAAGGCTCTGCCGGACTGGCATCTGTCTCGCTTGAAAATGGCAGAGGTACTGACAGCACCAGGTAGTGCAATGTGTCGTAGTGGTAAACCCTGTCGGCCAGGTAACCTCTTTTGTGCCCCTGACAGACAATAACAATGCCTGGTTCGTACAACACGGGGGTAGGCCCCAGCGCGCCGTCAGCACGCATCAGACGCACGCCATTCAGCAATGTAAGGTTGTGGCCTTGGTATGTGTCAAGAACACTGAGTAACTACGGCTTCACTTACATCTCAAGGGGCAATAAACATTCCACAGGAAGCCCAACACCAGCTATATTCCCGGTGAAATATCCTTTTGCAAAGGGAAATAAACCTCAGGTCGCCATTAAAGCTGTGGCCCGAAAGTTGATGGATTTTATGTGAGACATTGCATTCACTGCCTGACCGTCTAATTGCGCTCTTATTTCTTCTCAAATCTTGCGCTTTACCATATGTACTGTATAGTACAGTACATATTAATATTCAGACTGAAATAATGAAATGTTAGCTAACGAAAGAACCTCACCCCCTATGCACAGGACTGCCAGAGGAGCCCAACGAGTCCGTGACCTGATTGATGCCGCCAGCGAGTTGTTCCTTGAACGGGGCTTTGATGCAGTCGCTGTTGATGACTTGATTGCACGTGTTGGCGGGTCACGAAGCACCATTTACAGCCACTTTGGAGGCAAAGAAGGTCTTTTCAGGCATGCAATGATCGACCTATGTACCGAGGTTGCCAAGCCGCTAGAGCAACTGAACATCGCGGATGGAGAGCCAAGTAAGGTACTCCCAGTTCTCGGCCAGCAACTGCTGAGATCCGCCCTGTCTCCGCGCACACTGGCTTTGCATCGACTTCTGGTCAATGAAGGCCGGCGCTTTCCAGACGTTGCCAGGGCTATGTGGGACGTTAGCTACGGCAAAGCCATTCAAATTCTTTCTGTCTGGATTGCCGCGCAACAGCAGCCGGGAAAAGGATTAGGCCACGACGTCCCCGCCAAAGCGCTGGCGGAACATTTTGTCAGTCTGGTGGCCGCTAACACTAAGCTTCATGTTGCATCAGGACTTCGATCACCATCATTGTCCGATGCCGAGATTGAGGAAATCGTTGGTCATGCAGTACAAATCTTTCTTCACGGCGCATCAGCGGGTGGGCGTACGGACTAGAACTGTAAGAAATGACACGTTTTTTAACCACGTAGCAACCAGTAGAAAGGATCGAGGTAGAAACGTATGAATACACAAATTAGTCAGACTGGTAAAGAGCAGGCCAAAAAGAATGCGGTCAATGAAAAAGTTGCCAGCCCCCAAAAAAAACACTGGGCACAACCGAGTTTTTTCAACGACAACGTGCTGCTTGATGCGCTGGTCAAGCACATACTAGGCTTAATGCCCTATGGCATGACCGACTTCGGCGAGGTCATGGATGTGGTGCACCAGCTCAGGGGCAGCGACGAAGAGGCCTGGGTCAGTGCCTGGGCCGCGCTGGCAACCCGGTTGCAAGACAGGGCCGAAGATGCGGACAGAAATGGCAGGTCCATCACTGCGGCCAGCGCCTACCTTCGCGCTTCGACGTACTGGCGCTGTGCTTTGCTGTACTTCAGCGACTTCGAAGATAAGCGTATGAAGGAGTACGCAATCGCCAGCGCATCGTGCTATGAACGACACATCTCTCTGTCCGGCTATCCAGCCGAACGCATCGAAATTCCCTACGAAGGCAGCTTCCTACCTGGCTATTTCTACAGATCACCTCATGCTGGCGAGAAAGCCCCGCTGCTCATCGTCACACCGGGTAGGGATACCTGGGCCGAGGACACCCGATGGGTTTGCGAAGGTGCGCTTCAGCGGGGCATCCATTGCCTGACCTACGATGGTCCTGGGCAGGGTTTCGCACTACGTATGAACAACCTGACATTCCGCCCCGACTGGGAGAAGGTTGTCAGCCCGCTGATCGACTTCGCGCTCGAGAAATTCGCGGAGATAGACGCCTCCAATATCGCGCTGATGGGCCTGAGCTTCGGCGGCTATCTGGTGCCTCGCGTGGCTGCGTTCGATAAACGCATCAAGCTCTGCATCACTGATCCGGGCAATATCAGTTGGGGACGTCAGATCATCGCGGAACTGGAGCGTTTCGCCGACCGGCCGCTGGCCGAGCTTCCTAAGCAGTTGCAGAATCTGGTAAGCGATTACGCATGGAAGCATGGCGTACCCAACTCTATTAAGGATGTAGTGCAGGCACTCAAGCCCTATGACAACTCGGCTATCCTAGACCAGGTGACCTGCGAAACGCTCGTGCTGGACGGCACCGGCGAGGTCTTCCACGGAGCCAGGCCGTTCTTCGAAGCCTTGAATTGCCCCAAAGAGTATCTGTTATTCGATGAATCTTCGACGGCACAGTCGCACTGCCAGATCGGAGGCTACGCCACGGCCACCGAACTCATTTTCGACCGGATTGCAGACCGGCTTGAGCGCGCGTAAATGCGCATCTCGCTGAACCTTTCGGTCCTCTCAAATTTTATCGGAGCATGACATGGACTTATCGGCTACACCCTCCCTTGAATTCCATCTCGGCGGAGATCTACCGATCAGTAGGCTCGGCTTTGGCGCCATGCGACTGCCTTGCAATGGTTTTCGCGGTCCGGCTCGCGATCCGGAGACCGGCCGCGCAGTGCTAAGCCGCGCGGTTGAACTTGGCGTCAACCTGATCGACACGGCCGAGTTCTACCAAAGCACAGATGGTACAGTACGAGCCAATGCGCTCATTCGCGACGCGCTACACCCCTATCCATCCAATTTGGTGATCGCAACTAAGGTTGGTGTTGTATTCAATTCAGACGGCAGCCACCGGCCCGCTTCGGGTGGGGATATGCGCAAGCTTGTCGAGGAGAACCTAGCAAGCCTCGGCGTAAACCGCCTCGACCTTGTGTACCTGCGCATCGGTGAGATGACTGTGCCCCACGGTGAGTCGCTGGCGGAGCGCTTCGAGGCGTTGGCCGCACTTCGCGAAGAAGGCTTGATTCGCCACCTCGGCATCAGTAATGTCGATATCGGGCATTTCAATGAGGCCCGCGCTATCGCTCCGGTCGTGGCTGTGCAAAACAACTTCCATATCGGCAAGCGCGAGGATCGGAACATGTTGCTGACGTGCGAAGCATCAGGTATCGCCTTCTGCCCATTTTTCCCGCTAGGCGGCGGTATGGGCGAGATCGACGATGGGCGGCTTACCCGCGCGGCAAAGCGGCACGGTGCTACGCCTGCCCAAGTCGCGCTAGCGTGGTTGCTGGCGTCCTCGCCGGTCATGCTGGCCATACCTGGTACAGGGTCGGTCAAACATCTTGAAGAAAATGTCGCCGCTCTCGGCATCCGGCTCACTGATGAAGATCATGCCGAACTGGCCTAAACCGGTTCGCCGCAGAATTCTGGGTCGCCCGAGGTGCCGTTTTATGCTGTTCGCAACGGCCGTGGTCGCAGCGGGCATATTGGCCGGCTGCGTAAGCGTAAAACTAAGCGCCCCGCCCGCTGCAGCAGTGAGCTTCGAGGACTATCGACGAGAAGCGATCCAACATATACAGGCAAGTCGTAGCTTCCAGCTTGCCGATCACGATGTCGAACTGACGTGGAATACACCGCAGGAGTGGCGGCCCTCGTCGTCGGAGAACGGCAGTCGTCCCCGAAAGGGAATATTGCTTGTGCATGGTTTGGGCGACTCGCCGTGGTCATTCTGGGACCTTGGCCAGCCGCTGGCAATGCAAGGGTTTCTTGTGCGAACGGTGCTTCTCCCCGGACACGGGACCCGCCCTGAGGATCTGTTACAAACCACAGTAGAGCAATGGCAGCAGGTCGTGTGGGAACAGGCCAACGCATTGCAGAAGGATGTCGAAGGACCAGTCTACATGGGGGGCTTCTCCACGGGCGCCAATCTGGTTCTCGACTACGCCTACTCCCATCCAGAAATCGCAGGGCTGGTGCTGTTTTCGCCAGGGTTCAAGAGCATGCCATTCGATTGGCTTGCGCCACTGGCAGCCCATATCAGGCCCTGGCTCATCACGCCGGACGGCAACGTTCCGATGCAGAATGCCGTCAAATACTTCAATATACCGGCCAACGGTTTCGCACAATTCTACCGGACCAGCGCCAACGCACGCCGACTATTGCGCGAGCGGGCCTATGACAGGCCGGTGTTTATGGTGGTCGCCGGGCATGACTCCGTGCTGGACACCGGCTATCTGCTAGACGTTTTCCAGCGGCGCTTCACACACCCGGACAGCCGCCTGATCTGGTACGGCGTTGCACCGGACGGTCTGGTGGATAAGCAACGCGTTATGATTCGTCCCGACAGGCTCGCCGCATGGCGCATTAGTCAGTTCTCGCACATGAGCCTGACATTTGACCCGGCCAACCCCGTGTATGGCGAAGGCGGAATTATTCGTATCTGCCTGAATGGCTTTAGTGCAAAAGACACGCAGGCCTGCGAGCAAGGCGTACCTGTCTGGTATTCGGACTGGGGCTATCGTGAGGAGGGAAAAGTCCACGCGCGGCTGACTTTCAATCCCTATTTCAACTGGCAGAACTCGGTGATGGCGACGGTTTTGGGCAGGCCGCAGACAGCGGATGCTTCCTGCGAAAGGCCGACAGCTGCCAGAGGCAAAGACATCGACATCACTATTGCGCTGCGCGACGCGGTGACGTTCTAAATACCATTGTCATTACGAGGCATCCATGAAGAGAGTCCAGTTCAACCGCTACGGCGGCCCCGAAAAAATGTCGCTTGCAGAATATTCGCTGCCAGCCCTCGAACCCCGGCGAGTCCGCGTGCGCGTGAAGGCCGCAGCAATCAACCCCCTCGACTGGAAGATTCGGCGTGGCGTCATGAAGTTCGTGACTGGCAACCGGTTTCCCCAAGGCATGGGGTCTGACTTTGCAGGCATTGTCGACGAGGTTGGCACCGCCGTGACAGACGTCCGGGTGGGCGATGAGGTGTTCGGCACAGTAGAAATCAAAAGGCAGGGTGCGTTTGCCGAGGTCGTCGATGCTGACGCGAGGCTAGTTGCCCCCAAGCCCGCCGCGCTGTCTTTCAGTGAAGCTGCGTGCTTACCCATTCCATTCGCTACCGCTTGGGCGGCCATTGTGGGCGCAGCGTGTGCAGGCAGCGAGTCGCGGATATTCATTCACGGCTGCAGCGGCGCGGTCGGCAGCAGTGCTTTGCAACTAGCTCAGGCCTATGGAGCGCAGGTTTCTGGCGCCTGCGGCGAAGCCTCGCTGGCAAGCGTAGAGCTGGCCGGTGTACGCCCGGCCTTTACCTACGTGAACAAAACGTCCTTCGCCGCTTATGGTCCTTACGACGCGGTGTTCGACACGCTCGGCACGCTCGACGTCGCCGATGGCCTGGCGATGCTGAAGTCCGGGGGACGCTTCATCGACATTAATCCGACACCGGGCAGAATGCTGCGCGGCTTTATTTCAGGGCGCTACCGGATGGTGTTCGCAACAGGGGGATTCAGGAACCTGCGGGAGATAGCCCGACTGGCCTGTGAAGGAAAAATCCATGTATCCATTGGACTGGAAGCTCCGTTCACCGACGCGCTGACTGTCATCAGGAACGCAGAACTCGGCCGGCGGCCTGCCGGGCGGATTGTGCTGATCATGTAATCAGCTACAGACCTGTCTCAGTAACCCGGCAATAGCCGTTTTCTGCCATTGCCGAACATAATACCAACTGAAACTCAGTGGTGATCATGACGGTGCATGGCGACTCTGATTAAACAAGATTGTTCATGGAAGAGCAATGCCACAGCAATATCGCATGGACTAAAGCAACGAAACGACTCCAGCCTAGCCCGGGCGGCAAGGTACACGGATCGCCAGTGGTGCACGAGAATACGGGTCTTACAGCGACACAGGTATCGGCACCTACTGCTGTACCGTGACGAAGGTTCCGGGCAGCATGTTGTCGGTGGTGACCTGTGCTCTTTCGCTCTGAATTTGGGCTTTGCGATGAGAAGGTCAGACCGAGAACAATGGTTACTGTCCTCCGTCGTTGCTGCCACTGCCATAAGCCCGAAGGAACACATCGACCGCTGTTGCTACAGCTTCCTTTGGTGTAAACCAGGGTTGAGCACCAAATAACAATGGTTCAATAAATCCGATTTCTATCAAACCCTTTAGATGCGCCGCGGCTACTCGAGCGTCTACCGGACGAATCACACCATTCTCCTGCTGACGAGCAATATAGTTTGTCATTTGTTCCCACGCTCGCCCGGCCCCCATCTCGTAGAGAATGGCTCCCAGCGTAGAATTTGCCCCTTCGGCAATGGCAGCTCGCATGATGGCAAGCGTATCTGCAGAAGTCAGCAAAGCAAGCAGGGCCTCACCAAAACGCCGAAGTGCCAGTGAAACATTCGGTTCGGAAAGGTCAAGCAGCGCCATGAGTTCATCTGCCTGCTTTTCCATAACTGCCATCATGGCAGCAGCGAATAACGCTTCCTTGGATTTGAAGTAACCATACAGGGTGCCTTTCGATCCTCCGATTCGCGCTGAGATCATCGCCATGCTGGCGCGCGCATAACCGACCTCGCGAAAAATCTCGATTGCCACATCAAGGATCGCCTTACGACGATCGTCTGTCTTTACTCTCATTCAAAGCCTCACTTTTTTCATACAGCACTGTACGATTTTGCATTGACACCTGCAAGATCATATATCTAAAATGACCATACAGTATGGTTATAAAGAGACATATTATGGTGTCGTCAAATTTCCGATGGCGGACCACGGCGTCGGGAGGGGTCACCGCCTTTGTGGTTGTGCTCATGCTAAGCAGCTGTGCTCCCATGCCACAAAAAAATGACGTGGTGCCTGCAGGGCCAGAAAGCTTCGCGAGTTCAACAAGCTTTTCCGCACCCGGGAGGGTTTGGCCCTCGGATCGCTGGTGGGAAGAATTTGGCGACGCCCAGCTCAATGCACTGATCACCGAGGGATTGAAGGGAGCGACCGATTTGCGCGTGGCTTCAGCACGTTTTGCCCGTGCCGAAGCACTCGTTCAGGAGACCGGGAGTCGGTTGTTTCCCGCCGTCACAGCAAATGGTGAGGTCGGATCGAGCAAGCAAAGCTACAACTATCTTTCCCCGGCAAGTGGGCTGCCCGAGGGCTGGCGTGATTATGGTCAGACAACCCTCAATCTTACCTGGGAGCTCGACTTCTGGGGCCGCAACCGCGCTGCATTAGCAGCAGCGCGCTCACAAGCCGAAGCAACAGGTGCCGAAGCTGCGGCCACTCGTCTGGCTGTGTCAGCAGGCATCGCCAGCGCCTACGGAGTTCTGGCCGGAGATTATGCCGAACATGATGCCGCCGAACATGCTATTGAAGTGCGTAAGCGCACACTGGAACTGATAGAGGGTCGTAATAAGCAAGGGCTGGAAAATAAAGGTGCGGTTGAGCGCGCCCGTTCAGCACTCGCCACAGCTCAGGGCGATCTGGCTGAACAGAATGAATCCCTATCCCTCACTCGTCACCGGATTGCAGCACTGATTGGGGCTGGCCCTGATCGCGGACTGACTATATCGCGTCCGGGCGCGACCATTACTGTCAGCTTCGGCCTGCCAGCCAATCTACCGGCCGAATTAATCGGACGACGCCCTGACATCATTGCCGCACGGCTCCGGGCAGAAGCTGCTGCGAGCCAGATCAAGGAAGCCAGGGCGGCCTTCTATCCAAACGTCAATCTGACAGGTCTGATTGGCCTGCAGGCTCTCGGCATTGGAAATGTGTTTGAGTCAGGCTCCGATTTTGGAACAGTCGGCCCGGCCATCAGTTTGCCGATCTTCGACGGCGGGCGTTTGCGCGGACAGTACCGTGCCGCCGAAGCCGATTACCAGGTGGCCGTTGCTCAGTATGACGGCGCATTAACGCAGGCGCTGCGAGATGTGGCAGATGCAGCCACAAGCACACGCGCGCTGGACCTGCGGCTTGACCACGCACAGGAGGCAGAGCGCGCTGCCAGTGCCGCATGGTTCGTTGCCAGCAATCGTTATCGTGGCGGCCTTGCGACCTATCTTGATGTGCTGGCTGCCGAAGACGCCCTCATCAGCACCCGCCGCACGGTTGCGTCTCTGAAAAGCCGCGCCCTTGTCCTCAAGATCGCCCTCATCCGTGCGCTCGGTGGCGGCTATCGCTCATGAAGGAAATCCGAGCCATGTCTGAGTCCACCAACACCATTGAACAAGATGTTCCCGCTGCAAACAATACTGCTGCGGATAGCAGAACGCAAAACTCCAAGAGAAAGCGGCTATTTCTGGGCCTGCTGGCGAGCGTTGCTACGCTCGGTGGTGGCTATTACGCATATGATCTTTTCGTCGCATCCCGTCATGCTGAAACCGACAACGCCTACGTTGGGGCCAATATCGCGCAAGTGACGCCACTGATCGGTGGTCCTGTACGCGAAGTGCTGGTGGATGACGCTGTGCCCGTGCGGCAGGGCGACGTTCTTATTCGACTGGATGATACGGATGCCAGAATCGCGCTAGCACGCGCCGAAGCGCAACTGGCGTTAACCGAGCGCCGCGTGCGCGGACTTATTGCCACCGATGGGGGCCTTGACGCGCAAATAGCGGCACGGGCTGCCGACGAAGTGCGCGCCCAGGCGCAGGTCTCTTCTGCACAGGCTGACCTTGCCAGAGCGAAAATCGATCTTGACCGCCGCAACGCCTTGGCTGAGTCGGGCTCCGTCTCAGGCGAAGAGTTGACGACAGCGCGCAATGCCTACAGCACTGCGCTCGCCAGTCTGAGAGTTGCTGAAGCAGCCCGTACGCAGGCCGCGGCCAATCGTGCCACTGCCATCGGGAACCGTGACGCCAACCGGGCACTTATAGACAAGAGTACACCTGACACCAATCCCGAGGTGCTGGCAGCCCGTGCTGCACGGGAGCAGGCTCAGGTCGACCTCGAACGCACCATTCTTCGTGCACCCGTTGATGGGATCATCTCCCGTCGCCAGGTGCAGGTTGGTCAGCGTGTGCAGCCTGGTGCAATGTTGATGGTCGTGGTCCCGATCCACGCCAGCTATGTGGACGCTAACTTTAAGGAGGGTCAACTCAGGAAGGTTAAGCCTGGCCAGTCAGTTAAGCTCACCTCAGACCTCTACGGTAATAGCGTTAAGTATGACGGCAAAGTCGTCGGTTTCTCCGGCGGTACCGGCTCGGCCTTTTCTGTAGTGCCGGCGCAAAACGCAACCGGCAACTGGATCAAGGTCGTCCAGCGCCTGCCAGTGAGGATTGCACTCGATCCCAAACAACTTGCAGAGCATCCTCTTCGTGTCGGTCTGTCTATGACCGCCGATATCGACGTTTCCAACTGATTGCGAGGAACCAGACGATAATGGTTGATTCCATGTCTCAGCATGAAAATCCAACCGCCCGGTCATTAAGGGGCGGGAAACTCATCCTCGCCGCTATCCTGATCGGGCTGGGCAATTTTTTGGTCGTACTGGATACCACTATCGCCAACGTCTCGATCCCCCATATCGCCGGCGGGTTAGGGGTCTCGTCCAGCCAGGCAAGCTGGGTTATCACCTCCTACGCAGTGGCCGAAGCGATTACTGTGCCGCTTACCGGGTGGCTCATGCGCCGCTTCGGTGGTTATCGTGTGTTCATTACCTCTTATCTGGCCTTCGGCGTGCTCTCGCTAGTGTGTGGCCTGTCGGGCACGCTTGGCATGCTCGTCGCCGGGCGCATATTCCTGGGTTTGGCTGGTGGCACGATCATTCCCCTGTCGCAGACTCTTCTGCTGCGTATCTTCCCACCGGAGAAGGCGACAATCGCGACAATCATATGGGCGATGACAACCACAGTCGCACCGATCGCCGGCCCCATTCTTGGCGGCACGATCTCCGATAACATCGGGTGGGAGTGGATATTCTTCATCAATGTGCCGGTTGCTGCCGCCGGTGGCCTTGGACTTCTGTACCTGATGCGAGGCCAGCAGGAAACGGTCACCCAGTCTCCGATTGATGTAGTGGGTCTTGGCCTGCTTATTGTGTGGGTTGGTGCTCTCCAAATCATGCTTGATGAAGGCCGCAACCATGACTGGTTCGCTGCAACAGAAATCCGCGTGCTTGCCGTGATTGCAGTAATCGGCTTTGTCGCCTTCTTGATATGGGAACTAACTGAGAAAAACCCCATCGTTAATCTGCAGGTGTTTCGCCATCGCGGCTTCGTCGCTGCTTCCGTGACCTATTCCGTTGCCTTCGGTGCATTTTTCGCGGGCATTGTTCTGATCCCGCTTTGGCTGCAGCAAAACATGGGCTACACCGCCACATGGGCAGGTTACGCCACTGGAATCATGGGTATCTTCGCGGTACTTAGTTCACCCGTTATCGGTCAGGTCGCCGGAAAGCTTGACCCTCGGTTAATCGTATCGATCGGAGTGTTGGGGCTAGGCGGCATATCCGCATGGCGCGTGGGATTCACGCCCGACATCACCTTCCTCCAAATGGCGTGGCCCATGCTGTTAACGGGACCATTCCTAATGATGTTCTTCATTCCCGTCACCGGCCTGTGCATGGCCAGCGTCAAGGCAGAGGAACAGGCCGACGCCGCCGGGATCTCGAACTTCATGCGCACGCTCGCCGGCGCATTCGCGACCTCGATAGTTCAGACCGGCTGGGCTAGCGCGACACGTGAAAACCAAACCGAGCTGGCCAGCGCGATGACGCAAGGGCAGATTACCCTCGACGGCATGATGGCAAGCGGCATGTCGAGGGAAGCCGCCACGGCCATGTTGACCAGCATCGTCGAGGGCCAGAGCGTCATGCTAGCTACGCTCAATATGTTCGCCGCGATTGCCATCTGTTTCGCCTTCGCAGCCGCATTGATCTGGTTCTCTCCGAGACCAAAGGGACCCATTGACATGAGCGGCGGCCACTAGAAAGACGGGTATGCGACTTTGACAAAGAAACTATATGTCTCCGAGAGCCTCGCGGTGTTTCCGGACCTCGTTGTCTGCGAGCACTGCGATAGCGTGTACCGGCGCATCGCTCTGACCTCGGGCGAGGTGGCACGCTGCGACCAATGCGCCGCCATTCTCTACCGTGCCAACCGTCTCGATGTCGATCGCTGGCTGGCGCTGACCCTCACCGCGGCCATCTTGGCCGTGATCGCCAACGTGTGCCCAGTCGTGCGCATCAGTCTGCAGGGGTTGCACAACGAGGCCACGCTCTGGCAGTCGGCGGCGGCGCTCGCGCACGGGCCAGCCTCTCCCATCGCAGTGCCGACGGCAATATCGATCATTGTGGTGCCACTCATCCAGATCGGTCTGCTGGCTTGGGTACTGACTTATGCTCGCATGGGACGTCGCGCACCAGGTTTCGCGCAGGCAATGAGGATACTGGTCATGCTACGCCCCTGGAGCATGATCGAGGTCGGTCTACTCGGCATTTTGGTGGCAGTCATCAAACTGTCTAGTTTTCTCCAAGTGGCCCCTGGACCGGGTATCTGGGCTACAGCCGGGTTGATGCTGCTGATCACGTTGATCGCCAACCGCGACGTCCATTGGCTGTGGGACCTGACTGAATACAACCGGCCGCGCAAGGCGGCACTTGTATGACCCCGCCGCCTCGCGCAGGACAGCTGGGCGTCCTCGGCTGCCATACCTGCGGGCTGGTCTGCAAGGACACGCCCGCTGATGCCGGGCGTGCGCGTTGTCCGCGCTGCGGGGTAGCACTGCATCGCACACACCCCGACAGCATTGCACGCGCCTGGGCTTTGTTGATCGCTGGTGTGATCTTCTACATCCCGGCCAACGTGTTGCCAGTTATGTATACCAGCTTACTCGGCAGCGGGACCGACAGCACCATCATGGACGGTGTCATCGAATTCTGGAAATCAGGATCTTACGGCATCGCCGTGGTTATTTTCATCGCTAGCGTGGCAGTCCCTTGCACCAAGTTTCTTGTCCTCGGACTGCTACTGATGACTTCACAGCAACGCAGCAGCTGGGCCAGGCGCGAGCGCGCCAAGCTCTATCGCCTCGTTGAGTTGATTGGTTATTGGTCAATGCTCGACGTACTGGTGGTAGCTGTAATTGCCGCATTGGTCCAGTTCCCGGGCCTGAGTGATATCGAGCCACGCATTGGAATTTTCTTCTTTGGCATGGTGGTGATTCTGACCATGCTCTCGGCCATGAATTTCGACCCTCGCCTAATATGGGATGGTGACAAGGAATGAACGACGTGCGCACACAGACGCAAGAACCACGCTATCCCACTGTGAACCAACGCCGCTGGCGAATTTCGCTAGTTTGGCTGGTGCCAGCCTTGGCCGCACTGATCGGTCTGTCCATGCTGGCGCATGCTTGGCTATCGGCGGGTCCCGAAATCACCATCACCTTCCGCACGGCGGCGGGACTGGAGGCTGGCAAAACACCGGTCAAATACAAGGACGTGACTGTGGGCGCGGTAACGGCGATAACGCTGAGTGACGATGGATCACACGTGGTCGCCACGGTATCATTGGCCAAGAGCGCGGGGAGTCTGACACGCAAGGACACGCGGTTCTGGGTCGTCCGCCCGCGCATCGGAACCGGGGGGGTATCAGGCATCGATACACTGCTTTCTGGTGCATACATCGCAGTTGATGCAGGATCGGAGCAGGCGTCCAGCAAAGTGTTTACCGGCCTTGAAATGCCGCCTACGGTGATTGGTGGAATGCCCGGGAAGTCATTTATCCTGCATACCGAGGATCTGGGATCGTTGGACGTTGGCTCGCCGGTTTACTATCGGCGCATTCAGGTGGGCCGTGTGGCCTCCTACAAGCTTGATGATGATGGCAATCACGTCAGCTTGCAGGTCTTCGTCGACGAACCCTACGACAGCTTCGTCACTACCGACACCCGGTTTTGGAACGCCAGTGGGGTAGATGTCTCGTTGGGTGCCGACGGGCTCAAGCTCAAAACGCAATCCGTGGCCACGATTGTTGCGGGCGGGATTGCCTTCGCCGCCCTCCCGCGCACCCAGGATAATGTTGAAAAAGCGCCTGAATATGCGCAGTTCACACTCTCTCCAGACCAGGCCAGCGCCATGGCGCCGCCGGATGGTCCGGCGCAGTATGTCCAGCTACGCTTCGATCAGTCGTTACGCGGCTTGTCCATCGGTGCTCCCGTGCAATTCTCAGGGGTAGATCTGGGCAAGGTTGTCTCCATAGACCTCGACTACGATCCGAGCACGCGTCGCTTTCCCACGACTGTTGGCATCGTGGTGTACCCCCAACGGCTCGGACGTCTGCTAGATAAGCTGCCGGGTACAGATACCGAACAACAAGCTGCACAGTTTCTGCGTGATATGGTCCAACATGGTCTCCGAGCACAAGCGCGCTCGGGCAATCTACTGACCGGGCAGCTCTATGTTTCGCTGGAATTTTTTCCGAATGCCCCGAAAAGAACGATTGACGTATCGGCACGGCCACTAACTGTTCCCACGATCAGTGGAAGTTTCGATCACTTGCAGGCGCAGGTGGCCAATATCGTCGCCAAGATCGAGAAGATGCCGCTCGACTCGATTGGGCGCAACCTCGATACCACACTGGCAGAATTGGATAAGACCCTGAAGCAAGTCAATGCCCAGACGTTGCCACAAACCACTCGTACCTTACTGCAGGCTCAGCAAATCTTCGGAGCTGCACAAGGTGCACTGGCTGAGGATGCACCATTGCAGCAAAACCTGGGCCAGACGTTACAGGAGGTGCAGCGGGCGTCACGCTCACTGCGTGTGCTCACCGACATGCTCAGCAGGCATCCTGAATCCCTGCTGCGTGGCCGACCAGTTGATCAGTCCTCGCCACCAACAGGAACTGACAGGACAACCGCTTCACAGGAACCCCTTCGATGAATTATTTCCGTCTTCTTGGGCCTGCCGTGCTTGCCTTGCTCCTGAATGCTTGCACCTCCGCGCCGATCAATTACTACACGCTTCTCGCACCGTCTTTAGGAACAGGGACGGCGGAGCCACCTGCTCCTTTCGTGATTGACGTGTTACCTGTTGGCATCCCGTCACAGTACGACCAGTCGCAACTGGTGGTGCGCCAGGGCGGCACAGGCGCCGTCGTCCTTGATGGCGAGCGTTGGACTGGCTCATTCGATGACGAAATTCGCAGTGCTTTGTCGTCGGCGCTGACACATCAGTTGGCCACTCAAGATGCTGCGGGGTTGCCCCCGCCCTCTGCCAAGCCTGTAATGAGGATCAAGCTCCAGCTTCGGCGGCTCGATGCCTGGCCCGGACAGCGGGTTCAGCTCGATGCCGACTGGAGTTTGAGCTTCGCGAATGAGCAGGGAAAACCACGACTAATTTGCCGTAGCCAATTGGGGGAGCCTGCACCAGGTGGCTATGCTGAAATGGTTCAAGCCCAACAACGTATGATCGCAGCCCTTGCGAAAAGAATTGCGACCAACGCTCGTGCGTGGGAACGTTCACGCCAAGGACTTTGCACGGATCGGCAGTAGTAGTAATAACTTAAAACCCTGTGTTCCTCCAGAAGACTAGGCTTAATTCAACGAGGTGAGCACCTACATCAAGCAAGGTTTCTCTTGAATCTTCAATCCGACATCGCGATATAGCATCTGGGACTAAGCCCGCCCTGCCCCAAAGCGGCGCCGACCAAAGTGTGAGTCAGGTTGTCCACGACAAGAAACTCCCAGTTTGGTTGTTTATTGGGCGAATCGGCCCTCTTGAGAAGCTCATGCAGACGACTCCTCCAAGCCCACCATCACGGCACTCTCGCGCCACAAGCGCTCCTGGGCCTCACGGTCGCGAGCCAGCTCCGAGGGATCGGGAAAGGTGGGATTACCCTTGACGAGGGAGATGTAAATGCGTCCATCCGGCAGGGAAAGCGTTCCGAGCGCCACGTCGGACAGCATTCGACCCGAGTGCTCGGGCGCATTCATCACGAACTCGGGGCGGAAGAGACCGACCAGAGGGAAGATCGTGCGCATCACGATGCCAAGGAGCGCCTTCTGCAACGCAGACGCCTCGCGGCCGGCAGCGCCACCCGTTAGGCCCGGGTTGAAGGCGATGACCTCGATCTGGCGCGCCACCACCGTGTCATGCCGGGCCAAGGATAGTGCCGTCATCTGGTTGCACAGTTTCGAGGCCGTGTAGGAGCGTATGCCGTCGCCCGCCCCGCCTTTTGACGGATGCGCCCACTCCTGAAGGTCGAGTGTCTTGGGGCCGATCGCCTTGATGGGTGGGTTGTGCATGTTGCTCGACGTGATCACCACCCGGCCCTGCTCGGCAATGTGCGGCAGCAGGAGCCGCGCCAGCAGATAGTGGGCAAGGTGATTGACCGCGAACGTGAGGCCATAGCCCTCAGCGCTTCGCTTATCAGCGGCCGTGCCGTGCAGGCCGGCATTGAGGATAAGGATGTCGATGCGCTTGTCACCGAGCTGCCGTATCACGGCACCAACAAAGTCACGGACGCTGGCCAGAGAGGAAAGATCGAGTGGGAGCACCTCGACGCCCTTCGGCACTGTGCGGTTGTTTCCTCGCGCGCCCACGATCACTCTCGTGTCAGGAGAAACGGCGAGATCCTGGAGGGTGAATACACCAAAGCCACTTGTGGCTCCGGTCATCACGACGACATACTGCGAGTTCACGGGTTCCACCTCGTTTCTTCTTGGGTCAGACCATCTGCGCGACGGTCTAGTCGCTGCAGCGAGAACGCGATTTCTTCCATCAGAACCGCCTGCCAATGGTGAAGCTCCCAAAGGCCGGCCGCTCGCGCTGTCCATCGAACTCGCGGGTCCGGTGGTAGCGCGCGAAGGCGAAGCGCCAGTGGCCATGGGTCAATGCGAAACCGAAGCCGATATCTGCAACCAGTGGGCGCTTGTCCACGCTGTGGCTGGAGCGGAAGGTATTGCCGTCAAGCGTGATGTCGCGCTGGACCCAACGCGCATCGGCAGCGACGAAGAAGTGGCCGCGCCAGCCCTGTGTCGGGCTCGTGCGGATCGGCGATGTGTTTTCACCCGCCGGCCGCAATGGCGCCGTACCGAAGTCGTCCGGCAGCAAGTAGCCGAACCGAAACTCAATCCCGGTATTGGCGTAGGTGGCGAAGTTGCCCAGACTGCCGCCCCAATGGGCGATCGCATCCCACCGCCATGGGCCAGCAGGCTGCTGCAACGCGAAGCGCTTGCGCCGCTCGTGAATGAACTGGACCACGGGTTCATTGTGTAGTTGGTTGTCCCAGCCATTGAACCTGTCCACGCCAATGACGCCGTGCCACCAGTCCTGAACTTCTCCGGCTTTGGCAGCCGGCCCCACGATGCCCAACCGTAGTTGCGAAGTCCGCAGGTCGTCGCCTTTTCGAGCGTTGTAGCCCACGCTGAACATCAATGCGCCAGCGTAAGGCCGGTCGTCTGCAATGAGTTCGCGCGGCTCGCGGTCGGTAGGCGTGTACATCATCTGACCGAGTCCGATGGTCATGTTCAACTCATCGAACCCGCCAGGCTGCAAGCCGGAAAACGCGTGGTTCAACCGTCTGGCGATATCGGGCAGGCACGGGTCGTCCGCACGGTGGATCAGGTTCGGCGAAACCAGCGTGAGCAGGAAGCCATTGGAGTAGCCCTGGTCCTGCCCGAGACCGCCGAACATATCGTTATCGATCCGCAGATTCACCGTGGATTCGGCCGCAATGCCTTTGCGGTCGCAGCGCTCCTCAGCCAGCGCCGAGCCACTCCAGAGCATTGCCCCAATCGCCATCCAGCCTTTCCACGCAGGGGATTCACTCGCTACATGTGGCAAGCGGCCAGAGCGCTTCGCCGCCAGGCGAACGGAGCACAGCGTCTCCAGTTCGGGCATTTCTGTCTGGCACATGACCGGCTCGCATGCGCCGTCGATGAAGCGTTGTCGGCGCGGCGTTGCAGCACGTGACGGCGCGGACCGCCGCTGTAGAGCCGGCTTATTCATTTGGACGTCGCACTTCTGCGGTTTCGCCAACGGCGAGAACCCGCTTTCCTGATGCATTCAGCCCAAGTCTTTCCCACTCCGTCGCCAGGCGAACCGGAGGTTCATCGAGCGGTTCGTAGGTCAACTTGAACGTCCCCCAGTGCATGGCGAAAAAGCTCCGCGCACCCAGGTTCAGATAGGCCTGGACAGCTTCCTCTGGATTCATGTGTTGCGCCCGCATGAACCAAGCCGGTTCGTAGGCGCCGATCGGGAGAAGCGCCGCGTCAATCGCCGGAAAGCGACGGCCGATTTCCCGGAAGCCGTCGAAATATCCCGTATCGCCCGAGTGATAGACGCAGGCGGATGGCCCTTCGACAACGAATCCGCCCCACAGCGTTTCGTTGGCGTCGGTGAGGCCTCGACGGCTGTAGTGCTGAGCAGGCACGAACGACACCTTGGTGGAGCCAAGTTCGATGGATTGCCACCAATCCAATTCGCTTGCGGGAATGCCCTTCTTCGCCAGGAACGCCTGCATGCCCAGACCGGCGATTACCGGCGCACCGACCTGCTGTACGGAGGGAAGATCGAGGTGATCGTAGTGGTTGTGCGTGATCAGCACGGCGTGGATGGGCGGTAGATGCTCGGGCAACACGCCGGCCGGAACATTGCGCCCCCCTGGCCCCAGGGCAAGGTCGCCAAAGATCGGATCAATGAGAAGCGACTTGCCCTCTAGCTGTACCAGCCAGCTTGCATGTCCAATCCAGGTAAGGCGAGCGCCTTCGCCCGGTCCCGGCGGAATCGCGATCCCTGCGAGGTCGGCCTCGATACGCGGGACGGGTGCTTTTCTTGAAACACCACGGCCACGCCCGGCAAGGCTGTCCAGGACCAACATGCGAAATGCCGGCACCACCGTACCGGGAGCCGCGCTGCCGTCGAGATTCCTGAAACGTCTGGAGCCATTGCGAGTTGCCATAGCTACCCCTCTCACAAAAGAAGATCGAGATGAACGCAGTTGGAAGTGGCCCGCCAGCACACATTCCCAATGCCCTGCGTCCCGCTCATTTCGAGTCAAATCCCAAACACGGCAAAAGCCCACAACGGGCCATGCCATGAATCGCTTTCTCAGAACCGATACTGGTAGCCGAGTCCCACGCCGTACTGCGTGCTCTTTTCGACCAGCGGGCTGTTGCGGATTGAACTGCCCATGTGCTTGGCGCCCATATCGAGGAACACCGTGTGCTTGGGCACAGGCTGCCAGTCAACGCGAAGTCCGATTTCGGTATTGACCGAGGAACTGCCGCTGTAGGCCGGACGCCAGCTTTGCGCTTCGTCCGACCTCACGCCGTAGTAGTAATCCACGTACTTGCTGTCCACCCACTCGGCCGCGAGCCGCGGTGTCAAACCGATCGGACCTGCGGTGAAACGCCGATCGATCTGCAGCGTCGCCCGCGTTCCCTTGCTGTTGCTCATGGCATCGGTCAGCACTTCGGCGGACAGGTTGGCAATGCCGGTGCGCCAGATGGCGGCACCGCCGACCCAGAAGCTGGAATCCCGGTCACGCATACCCGCGAAGTACGGCGAGTCGCCAGAATCGAACTCCTCCATGAGATACCGGCCACGCAGCCTGAAAGACACCGGCCCCAACGACGGGAGCTTGACGTCCAGGCCAGGGCCGGCCACCTGAATCCACTTGTTCTCATAGGTGATCATCGGCAAGCCACGCACGCGGTTATCGAAGTCCCGGTAAACCCGGTACTGCATGCCACCGGCGACGCCGATCCCCCACGTCGATTCACTGCGCTCGGCTTCGGCCATGGCCTGGCCTCTCGCGGACTTCTTCGTGTCGTCGGTCTGAGCAAATGCGGCTGGAGCGGAAAAAATGCCAGCGACCAGAATCGGCAACGCTGCATAAGACGGATGGCGTCGCAGCCGGGCTGCGCAATGAAGGCGTGATGACATGATTGATCCCTTTCAAGGAGAACGTGAAAAATGCCTCTCCCCATGCAGGGGAACGGCTGCTGGCAGACCGCGCCATCGAACTGCGCCGATAGGCTCGCGGACCATCGGCAGATGGCCGCACTCCACCGTCTGCCTGACTTCCATCTCGCTTTGACGACCCGACGTCGTCTCGCACCAGTCCGGCCACACGCTGCTCGCCATGCAGGGATGCGACGGACGTGCTGCGGGAGTGCCGCATCGTGGCGAAGGCTGCTGTGTCATCGTTCAAGCGCCCCCTCGCCGGCGGTTGCGCGCTCGGCGTGTCGAAAGAACCCGAGCGATGCCAGCCATTTCTCGAATTTGTCCACGTACAGGAATACCGCAGGCACGACGAGCAGGCTCAATGCGGTCGATGTGATCAGGCCGCCGATCACCGCCATGGCCATGGGCCGGCGGAAGCTCGAATCCGCGCCAAGCCCCAGCGCGATGGGCAACATGCCGGCGATCATTGCGATGGTGGTCATCACGATGGGGCGCGCGCGCTTGTGGCACGCGTCCAGCAAGGCGTCGTGAACCGACAAGCCGCGATCGCGCATGCCGATGACCGCATACTCGACGAGCAGAATGGAGTTCTTGGTGACGATCCCCATCAGCATGACCAGCCCGATCATTGAAGGCACGCTCAACTGGCTGCGCGTGACCAGCAACGCGAGGAACGCACCACCGATGGACAGCGGTATGGCCGAAAGTATGGTGATGGGCTGGAGGAAGTCCCTGAACAGCAGCACCAGCACGCAGTAGATGCACAGGACACCGACCACGAGCGCCATGCCGAAGCCCGCGCCGAGTTCGGCAACGATCTCTGCATCGCCGGCCTCGACCACCTTCACGCTGGACGGAAGGGACTTGATCGACGGCAGGTTGGCGGCTGCCGCTTGCGCCGTTCCGAGTGCGGTGCCCCCCAGGTCAGCCGAAATGGTGACGTTGCGAAGGCGGTCGTGCCGGTCGATCTGCGCAGGACCACTCTCCACGGACAGACTGGCAACGCTGGCAAGTGGCACCGGCCCGTCGCGGCCCGGAACACGCATGTTGCCGATCGTGTCAATGTCCTGCCGTGCTGCATCGGGAATGCGCGCACGGATATAGACCTGCCGGTTGTCCAGGTTCAGGCGCGCGACCTGCGAATCGAAATCGCCGCTCGTCGCCACCCGTACCACGTCGCCGATCGCTGCGGTCGTCACGCCACGCTCGGCCGCGCGCTCCGGGTCGGGGCGGATGATGATCTCGGGACGTTCCAGGCTCGCGGTGGAGGCGATGCCCGTGAGGCCCTTGACGTTGCGCAGTTCGGATTCCACCGCCTCTGCGCTCGCCTTGAGCACCTCGGCATTGTCGCTGGCGAGGATGATCGAAAGTTTCTCACCCGGCCCTCCACCACCAACAGCGAAGCGCGCGCCTGCAACGTTGAGCAGGCGCTCTCGCACAGCTTTCTCAATGACCTGCTGCGATGGCCGATCGCCACGCGGCCCCATCGTGAGCGTGAGCGACGCCCGCCGAACTTCGCCAGCACGCGTGCCTCCTGGCCCGGCACTCTGCGCAGTGCCCACCGTGGCGAAGACGTGGGCGATGCCATCGACATCGCTGACGGCCTTGCGCGCAAACTCGGCAACCGCCAATGTGTCCGCCATCGAACTGGCCGGCGGCAACTCGATGCTCACGGTCGTCGTGCCACTGTCGGAGGCCGGGATGAAGCCCGTCTCGATGAAGGGTACAAGGGCGAGCGAAGCGGCCAGAAAGATGACCGCGCCGCCCAAGGTGGTCTTGCGGTGCTTCAGGCACCAGCGCGCCGTTGCCATGTACCAGCGCATGACCCGGCCATCTTCCTTCTCGGGAATCGGCTCGGGCTTGAGCAGGTAGGCTGCCATCATTGGCGTGAGCAAGCGCGCGACGAGCAGCGACGCGAGCACGGCGATCACGGCGGTCCAGCCGAACTGCTTGAAGACCAGGCCGCCAATGCCGCTCATCATGGCGGTCGGCAGGAAGACGACCACCAGGCTCATGGTGGTCGCCATGACGGCCAGGGCGATCTCGGTCACGGCATCCTCTGCTGCCTTCCGGATCGATTTGCCCATGTGCCGGTGGCGCTCGATGTTCTCGATCTCGACGATGGCGTCATCGACCAGGATGCCCACGACCACCGCAAGCGCCAGCAGCGTGACGGTGTTGAGCGTGAAGCCCAGCCAAGCCATGGCCGCGAACGCGGGCAGGATGGACAGCGGTAGCGCGGTCGAGGCGATCAGTGTCGCGCGCCAGTCGCGCAGGAAGAGCCAGACGACGATCATCGCCAGGATGGCGCCTTCGTACAGCATCGCCATCGAACCTTCGTATTGCTCCAGCGTCTGGCCGACCGACCCCGAAATCTCCGTCAGGCTGAGCGCCGGGTCGGCCTGCTGGAGGCTGGCCAGGGCCTCGCGAACGCCCTCGGCCAGCCGCACTTCGTCAAAGCCCCTGGCGCGATACACGCTGAAGCCGACCACGTGCTTGCCATCAAGCAAGGCCGCGTGCGTGGGATCAGCCTGACCATCGATGATGGTCGCGATCTGGTCCAGCCTGAAGCTCGTGCCGTTCGACAGCGAGATCCGCAGGCCCGCAAGCTCCGATGCCTGGCGAACCGTGGCGATCGTGCGAACCGACTGCTCCTCGCCGCCGAGCTGTCCGCGGCCACCAGAGGACTGCTGCTGTACCTGGCGCAACGCTCGGGAGACATCCGCCGCGGTGATGCCAAGGGCAGACATGCGCAGCGGATCGACCTCGATCCGAACCTCGCGTTCGATACCGCCAAGCCGCTCGAACCGGCCAACACCGGACACGCCGAGCACGGTCTTGGCGACTGTATCGTCCACGAACCAGGAAAGCTGCTCCTCGCTAAGACGGGAGGAAGCGATGGCATAGGTGAGCACCGGAGCACCGACGCTGTTGGACGCGCTGACCGTCGGTTGCAGCAGATCAGGCGGGAGGTCGGAGCGAATGCCGTCCACCGCGTTCTTGGTCTCGATCAGCGCGTCCGACAGATTCTTTTCCAGTACGAATTGCACCTGGATCGACACCAAGCCATCCGTGACTGATGTGGTCAGATGGTTCAGCCCGCTCAAGGTCGCGAGCGCGTCCTCGACCTTGCGTGCGACCTCCGCTTCGAGTTGAGCGGGGGCCGCCCCCGGCTGCGACAACGCTACCGTAACCATCGGCAGATCGAGGTCGGGCAAGTCCTGCGTGGGCAGCTTCTGGAATCCCCACAATCCGGCGAGCGCCAGCAGCGCGAACAGCAGGATCGAGGGTATGGGATTGCGAATGGACCAGGTGGCGAAGTTCATGGCTTGGCCGCTCCTGCCGGACGGCCTTGGGAGATGCGCACCAGATCACGATCCTTGAGGAACCCTGCGCCCTGGACGACGACATGTTCATCCTTGCCAAGCCCGTCGGTGATCTCGACCTCCCGGCCATTGCGCCGGCCGACAGTGACGCTTCGCAGCGACACCCGGGGCGTTGAGCTGGCGTCGGCCAACGCGAGCACATGGCTGCGCCCATCGCGAATGACGACGCTCTCGGCGGGCACGACCAACGCCGCGCCGCTCCCCAGCCCAAGGCTGCCGCTGGCGTACATGCCAGCCCGGGCCGAGCTACCTGGTCGGAGGTCGGCATAGACGATGGCCAGGCGCGAGGCGCTGTCCAGCACGGGCGAAGTCTGTCGAACGGTCGCCGTCGCGGTGTTGCCGTCGGGAAGTTCAAGAGTGACTTCCTGGCCGATCTTGACTTGGGCCAGTTGTCCGGCTGTCAGCTCGCCACGCCATTCCAGGCGCGCCTGGCGAATCATCCGGAACAGTTCCTGGCCCACCGGGACGACGGTGCCGAGGGTCGCCGTTCTGGCGCTGATGACACCATCATCGGGCGCCCTGACGTCGGTGTAGCGCAGCCGTAGCGCATTGGCCGCGAGCAAGGCATCGGCGGTCTTGGATTGGGTCACGAGCTGCAGCACGTCCTGATCGCTGATGGCGCTGCTACGCTGCAACGCCAGACCGCGCTGGCGGTTGGCGGCCGCTTGATCGGCATTCGCCTTCAGTTGCGCGTGTTCCGCCTCCAACAGCGCGCGATCGAAACGGGCGATCACCTGGCCCTTTTTCACAACGTCCCCGACGTTGACGCTAACGTCGATGAGTTGGTAGCCGCCGATCTGCGAGCCGATGCTGGCTTCTTCCCATGCGGCGATCGCGCCGGTGGCTTTGATTTGCAGCGGCCAAGACACCTCGCGTGGCGCGGCGCTCGTCACGGTGAGCGCTGGCGTGGCGGCGGGAGTAACTTCGGCCGGGCTCCGATCGCGCTGCACGAAGACGAGCGCCATCGCCGCCGCAACGACGGCGATGGTCCCGATGGCATACGCGACCCGGTTCCTGCGCAGGTGACCAGGAGTGGGCGAATTGCGGGGGTGCACTTGTTCTGAGCTCATCTGCGATTACTTTCGTTGCGGGCGATAGGGGTGTCGGCCATGTTTTGTGTCGCCGGCGGCTCCGGTGCCGCCGCAGACAGCGGCGGATTCCCTGCGGCACGCACGAGGGAACCCCAGGATCGAGCGCGATCAGAAGCAGCCGAAATGGCGCTATCCTGCACACTGTTTAACTGCAGACACGAGCACTCCAGCTCGAACAGGCTGATGGCACCGGCGCGATACCGAGCTTCATTGGCTTGCAAGGCGATGCGAGCTACATCGGTATCCTGTAGGGGCATGTCCACACGCTGCTGCGCCGACGACAAAGCAGTCAGAGCGTCCTCGACGTCACGGGTCACGTCTTCCGTCGCACGAGCACGGCCCCAAAGATCAAGCTTCCAGGCGGGGCTGGCACCTAGGGAACACTTGGTAGCGTTGATTGTCTCAGTGCTACCGACGCAAAGTACTGCGGCCATCACACACGCCTCAAGCTGCGGTCCGCGGCCCCCGAGACGCGTCAGATCGTGCATCGTTGCCATCACAGCTCGTGCACCAGTGAGAACGCTTTTGCCATGATCGGGCACATGTTTGCCTGCCCACCGCCGGCGTACCATTCATCCAAGGCTGCCGTCCATGATGACGTCGCCGCACCAACGATGATGCGCGCCTCCAACAGGCTCAGGCCACGCTCACTGCATCGCTCAGCTAGTACAGTAGCAAGCGCCACCTCCCGCTTTATTCGTTTCTCGCACTCCTTGGCGAGTAAGGACGGATCTTCCTTAAGGAGTCGCACTTGAGCGAAAGCCATGTCAGGTTTGGCGTCATAGAGTTTGAGCACCGTCCCAAGCGTTTCGCAGACCGTATTCAAGGGGCTCTCCTCGGCTGGCCTGCCCCTCAACTCGTCGGCTAACTGAACGTTCTTTTCTTCATGCCCGGCAAAGACCAGATTCTCTTTAGTTTTGAAGTAGCGAAAGAAGGTGCGCCGCGCAATGCTTAGGGGCTCCACGATCTGCTCGATGGTGGTGTGGGTGAAGCCTTGCTTCAGAAAAATCACGAGCCCGAGCTTGGACAACTCCCTGCGGGTGCTCTCCTTGTGTTTTTCGCGTAGGCCTGAGTTTTCCTGTGTCATGGATGAATCCCGCCCAATATGGCACCGAGTGACAATAATGCATTATGAGACAATTGTCACTCAGTGTCAAAATAAAAGGAGTTTTGGCTGAATCGGCCCTGTTGCCGTTTCATTGGCTTCAGAGGAGAGAAGCTCTATGGAAGACGTATCCTAAGCCACGGTTGAGCCGTGCGAACCTATTCGCGTGCCTCATGCGAAATGGTGCGAGTCAGCCAAAGCGTAAGGCCGTACTGTGGAGATTTTTGGTATCTGATCCAGGTCAGACGATGAGGCCCCTGTTGCCCTCGGGAACGAAAACAGGGATGGCCTCGTACCCGTAATGCCAGCATGATCTGACTGAATATGCTAAGTTTCGACCGATACCGCAACTCACACGTGCCGTCTTCACTGCAGCTCCGTACTGCGGCACATCCCGAACAGCATTAGCAACCTGACCGATCGTGACCCATTCGTGCATGCGGCTGCGCAATTGCAGATCAGCACGAGGGCAAGCTACCATTCGATCATGAGCAACGAACACCCTAAAAATGTACTGGCGCAGTCCAAAGACGGCGTGGTGCCTTATGCCAGTGCACACCTCGAAGGCGCGTTGTTCGGGAGGGTCTTTAAGTCATGGCACAAGCGTGCAGGGAACATCTGAGGCGATATTGAATGTACGACGCATCCTGTTGGATGCTTCTCTTGTCGGCCACAAGCCATCTCTGCTGCGAGGGCTGTTGATAGGAAATGCAAGGCCTTCTGTACGATGCGAAACAGCCGGCATGGAAAGCCCCCGGAACATGCTCCAGGGCAATGGTACACCGGTCAAAGGCAATGCTGCGCGCCAGCTATGGTGGTGATCACAGCTCATGTACCAAGGCGAACGCACTTGTCATGATGGGCCTGAGGTTTGCCTGCCCACCATCTGCATACCACTCATCCAGCGCTGCCATCCATGCTGACATTACCGAGCCAACGATAATGCGCGCTTTGAGGGGACTCAACCCCTGCTTACTTTCTCGCTCCACCAATGCAGCAGTAAGCGCCAACTCCCGCTCCATCCGCTTTTCGCATTCTTTGGCGAGCAAGGCCGGAGTTTCTTTCAGGAGGCGTACCAACGCAAAGGCGAGGTCTGGATTCGCGTCGTAGCGTATGAGGGTTGTCGCTATGGTTTCGCTGACCGCGTCCAAGGGGCTCTCCTTCGCGGGTCTGCCCTTCAATACCTCGATCAACTCAATCGTCTTCTCTGCGTGCCACGTAAAAACCAATTCCTCCTTCGTCTTGAAGTAGCGAAAGAAGGTGCGACGCGCGATGCCCAGCGGCTCGACGATCTGCTCGATCGTGGTGTTTTCAAACCCTTGTTTCAGAAACAATTCCAGTCCGATGTTGGACAAGTCCGTTCGGGTACTTTGTTTTCGCCTTTCACGAAGGTTGGGGGTCTTCGCTTTCATTCAAATTGCCCTGCCTTCATGGTATTGAGAAGCACTTATGCACAATGAAAAATGGACCTCTGCGCCAGAATAAAGTGAAAATGGACTGAACACCGCGTCTTCGACGTGCGATACACTTCTTGGTAAACCATAACACAAAAGAAAGGACCTCTGGAAAAACACTGGAAGTTGAGGCTGAGCGGTGTAAGCATCGGCCGGGCAAATTTATGCCAGTTATAGCTCGAAACCGCTGCGAGGGAAAGGCCGACTGCATCAGCGCCTGTTCAAAAGAAGTGTTCGTGCTTGAAATCCTCCCTAAATCCGAATGGGGAGACCCACCTGAATTGGCATGGTGAGGGGATATCCTATGGCAAGAAAACCTCCATGCCAAATATACCGCTTAGCAAAGCCGTCGCCTGAGTGTCATCGGTAACACCGACCGAGGTGCTACACCGAGCGCAAAATGCCCTGGATGAAGCCGCAGATGAGCGGAACATGGATGAAGTGCCCCCTTCGGCAGCCTATTCAACATCGCGGAGTCAAATTTAAGCCATACTGCAGTAAGACAGCCAGTATGTTTCTGGCATATATCGCAAGAGCAGGAATGAGGGGCTGAAGGATTCACCGCTGTGAATCTGATAAATCCACATAAACACCCACCAGATAATTTCATATCCATCGGGCCCTGTTAAAACGTTCAGAGAGACAAAGATAGCATCGACCTCCCCTCGCTCAAAGCAGTCTGTCAACGAGATTAAGCTCCTCACCGCGGCTCCGGGATATACGGATCTCTGGATGATAAGCAGATACCATTGCTCCTGCATCACTGAAGCGAAGCCGGTTTTCAAGTGCGATAACGCAGCAGTTGATGGAGTCTTTAAATACTTTGAACCGGTGGTGATACCGGGCCGTCTGACTGAACAACTTAACAAAAGCTTTTTCGTGGTAATCAAGCCAGACATACTTTTCTCCATAAAAAAAGAAGATACGCAACCTGACCAGGTGAAGTGTCCCATGAGGGTAAAAAGCCACGGCAGTGCCGTGGTTGGGTAAACGGAGGTGCAGGCTTTTAATCCCGGACTTCACGATATGATGCAGCGTCCTGAGCCGGTGAATCGAGCTCATCGCTGACCAGATAAAACCAGGCCGGGCTGAAGCGCGACGGGCGCACCTTTGTGCCCGTCGACATGTTCACCGCCGTCATAGCAGTCGTAACCACTGAGACCGCTTACGGGCTCGCCATAGCTGTGACGCACCTCGCAGTCAAACACCGCTGGGATTTCCCCGACCACTTCACCTGACGGCGGGAGCCAGAGCGTATCCATCTGCTGCTTAAGACTGTTTGGCGTATGCCGCTGCCAGTTGACATTGTGCCCAGCCGGCCACTCCATGCCGTACTGTCGGCAGTACAGGCTGGTTGTGGTCGACACACAGGACTTCAGTCCGCCGGCGCCATTCAACTCTGCCGCCAGCAACGTGGAACCGAGGAAGCTCGTACCGTCTGTCGCCTTACTGATTTTGCACTTTTCTGGTGACACCTCAAGATGGCGGTTTTCGGAAAGAAACACTGTGACTTCACACATTATGTCTCTGGCTTCATCTTTGGAACCAACGACGCCAAACAGAAAATCACCAGCATAACCACAGAACCCTAAACGTTTATAATTGGGATCCATTCATCTTTTGACGGTATAGAAACCCGCATTCTCTCCATTTCCCGGACTTTTTTTAATACTGCCTTCGCGGTCGTGTTGTTGCCTTCACTCCGCAACTTTTTGGCCCGGACTCTCTGTCGGTACATTCTTCTGGTCAGCTTTCCATACTGTGGATTTTCATCCCGATATTTACCGTTGTTAAACTGTGCCTTTTTCTGCTCCAGAAACTGGTCCATTTCTTGCAGGTAAATATTGGCAAGAATTTGAGAAACAACACCGCCTTGTGGTGTTCCACTGTAAATGACATTGAACTTCCAGTCTTCCATATAAACCGCTTTCAGCATATTTCCAATCAGCCGGAGAAAACGTTTGTCCTCGTTCTTCCTGCCCAGCAGTTTCAATAAACACGGTAATCAATGTTGTCAAAAAAAAGACCACATCGATATCTATTAACCACTTAACACCGATCCAGTGGTGCTTAATATCAAGAAGTGCTTCATGGCACGAACATCCCCGCCTGAAACCATATGATTTCGGCGAAAATACATGCTCATAAATGCGCTCCTGAATAAGTTTCATTACCGAATGCACCTGTTTGTCACTCGCCGTTGGTATACCTAAAGGGCGGGTCTTACCATCAGCTTTGGGAATTAGTATCCGTCTGACAGGGGAGAACTTGTAGGTGCTGTTACTGAACTGACCGATAATTTTGGTTAACCATGCAAACAACTACTGAATAAACAAACTAATGAAAAATATTTCCAATAGTTTTGTGTGTTTATATGTTATTGATTTTAAATCAATTAAATATTAATAAATGATGTTTGAGCACTATTTATTTCTTTTAAAAGAAAAAATAATCTTTTTGTTGACTTTGATGACCCGTAACGATTAATTAGTAGACAGACATATCAACCTTTCTTAAGACTCAAGGAGACTAAGATGGTGATGTTGAAAAAATGTAATGAGAGTGGACTGTATGGATTCACCATTGATGGGTTATCGGTCACTGATACGCAAAACTTCTTTATTCAAGCTGCTCCAGATATTCGGTTAGCACTGCTCAACAACGGAGCGCTGCTCCTACAAGGCGTTGCGCAAAGTGCAGAACCCGCTGTGTTTGAAGTGATAATGAATGCGCTAGGTTTTCGCACCAGAGATTACATTGGTGGTTCATCTCCCCGTTCAACCATAAAAGGTAAAGTGATGGAGGCAACCCGAACGCCTCCGGCATGGTCAATCATCCTTCATCAGGAAATGACCTATGTAAAACACCCACCGGAAATCATTGCCTTCTCTTGCGTCAAACCCGCCACAGAGGGTGGAGAATCTACCATTGGCGATATGCGCCGAATAACAAAACTGGTCGAGCCTTCAACATTACAACTTCTGACAGAACGCGGCCTCAGACTGCGCAGAACACTGCCGGATGAAAACCGAGTTCATCTGAAACCCGGAATAAAAAAAAGCTGGCAGGAAGCGCTTTCTGCAAAAACAAAAGAAGAGGCAGAGTTTGCCTGCCGCTCCAGGGGTTGGGAATTTGAATGGTGGAACGATGATTTAATCCTTTGGCAGGACTGTATTTCGCCGGTGCGTCAGCATCCTCGTAAAAATGAGGTGATCTGGTGCAATCAGGCACATTTCTGGGGTGCTGCTGCGATGATTGAATGGGCGCGGTTCGATTCCAGAAACGAAGACGAAGAAGAGTTAAAAGAAGCTGCTCAGAATTGTCCTGAACTTCTCGAATCCATGTGTTTCGGCGATGGAGAACCGCTGCCGGAAGAACTGACACTTGACTTATTTCATCTGGTCAAGGGGTTAGAACAGGATGTGAATCTGAACACCGGCGATATTTTGCTGCTCGATAACCTGCAGTTTGCTCATGGCAGGCATGCATTTTCAGGAAACAGAGAGATTAACGTCATTATTGCCGACTGGACTGAACATTAATTCAAACAAACAGAAGGAAAATGGTCATGAATATTACACAGCATAATATCTCATCCACAGGCGATACCTTCATTCTCGGCCCAGGCCGTAACGTCAGTCTGAAAGACTTTATTGAATTCTCTCAGTTTAGTAAAAAAATAGTTGCTTCAGAAGAAACCAGAGAAAGAATTGCCGCATCAAGACGAGCCCTTGAAAAATTAGTTAAAGAAGGCTCGGTTATATACGGGGTCAACACTGGGATGGGTGGGTTTGTCGATCATCTCGTTCCGCTCGAAAGGGCTGAAGAATTACAAAAAAACCTTATCCGTGGTGTTGCGACAAATGTTGGTGAAAGATTTTCAGATATAATTTGCCGGGCAACTATGTTCGCCCGAATTATCTCACTTTCTCGCGGCAACTCAGCATTATCTCTGGAAAATTTCGATCGATTTATCGCAATCTACAACGCTGGTCTGATTCCTGAGATACCACGTAAAGGGTCATTGGGCACCAGCGGAGATCTGGGGCCACTGGCAGCCATGGCCCGTATGCTCACTGGCGAGGGCAATGCCTGGTTCAATGGTGAACGCTTGGCTGCAGAAGATATTCTGCACCAGCTGGGGCTCGCACCGCTTGAGCTAAGTTATAAGGAAGGGCTGGCACTCATCAACGGCACCTCTTGCATGGTTGCGCTTGCCGCCCTTAATGTCATCGAAACCAGGTCACTTCTTGAACAATATGCGTCAATCTCCGCCTTTGCCTCAGAAACGCTTCTTGCCAGGATTCGGCCATTTCATCCCGACGTTCATCAACTAAAACCGCATACAGGCCAGCAAAAAATTGCAGAGATGATATGGAATAACCTCCAGGGAACAAGGCTGGCGATTGATGATATACAGCTTTCATCAGAACTCGGAAGCAGGCTTACGAATAGCATCAAACAAGAAGATATGCCGATTGAAGATGCCTATTCAATTCGCTGCACACCGCAGATACTTGGCCCGGTTTTGGAGACAATAGAATTTGTGGAACGAATAGTGAGTAATGAATTAAATTCGTCAAATGATAACCCCCTTATCACACCCGAAAACGGTCAGGTTTTTCATAACGGTCATTTTCACGGACAGTATATATCCGCCGCGATGGACTATTTGACGATAGCAATCATTACCATGTGTAATTTATCTGACCGGCGAATAGACAGATTACTGACCAGTGCGAACAGCAACGGGCTCCCCTCTTTTCTATGTGCAGAAAATGGCGGGCTGCGGTTTGGTTTAATGGGGGGACAGTTTATGTCATCTTCAGTCACAGCGGAAAATCGTTCTCTGGCTACACCGGTTTCAATACAGACACTAACAACAACAGGTGATTTTCAGGACGTAGTCTCTTTCGGTCTGGTTGCTGCTCGCAGAACGGCGGAGGTACTCCAGAATACCCGCTATGTTATTGCTTTTGAGTTGATCTGCGCCGCTCAGGCAGCTGATATCAGGGATGCCACAAAATTAGGAAATTCAGGTCGCCTGTGGTACGCAAAAGTAAGGGAGTCAGTCCCTTATCTGGACCATGACGAGTCAATAACACCTTATCTGGAAGAACTCGTATCCCGGATACTTGGAGGCCACTCATGATGTTCTCTAAAAAAATCCGGGAATGTGTTGAGGGAGCAAATAATAATGCTTCCATCCGCCTGCACGCCAATGAAAATCCGTTGGGTTCACCAGACCTAATACAAACGGGACGATATGATCTGTCTTTGCTGAGCCAGTATCCCGATCCCACCTACAATGCACTGAGAACAGCAATTGGAGAACGCTGGAATATTAATCCGGAACAGATCATCACGGGTAATGGCTCTGACGAACTGATTGATATCACGCTGCGTAGTCTGCTGAAACCGGGTGCACGGCTTACCGCTCCTCGTCACAGTTTTATGATGTACAAAAAGAGAACTGATATTCTCGGAGCCTTATACAGTGAGATCCCAGTGAATAGTGGGCGCATCCTTCCTGAGGATTTAAAAGAGGCGGTCAGTCATAAACCTGACATTCTGGTCCTGGTGAATCCTTCTAATCCTTTGGGTCACTATATTGCACCTTCAGAAATGATATCTTTAGTTGAAACCATACCGCCAGAAACGACCATTATCATTGATGAAGCCTACGCAGAATTTACACCTGATATCGAAAATACGGCAGGCATTCAAATCGTTCATAGACGCGTTAACTCAATATGCTTACGAACATTTTCAAAAGCGTATGGACTTGCCGGATTGCGTCTAGGCTGGGCTTACGTCAGCACAGATCTGTATCCACAACTGGAAGCTCGCCGGGCGCCTTACAATGTCAGTGCTTTATCTGCTCTTGCTGGTGAACATGCACTACAGGATCGTGAGCATCTTTTCAAAACAACAGAATATTGTCTTAGCTGGGGAAAAAAACTGGTAGATTTATTTGAAGATTACGGAGTCAAAGCCAGTGCCCAATATGTCAATTTCGTTTTTGTTGAATTTGACAGTGAAGAACGCAGCCGGGAGATCCAAAACAGTCTTAACAGTGAAGGTTTCCTTATAGCCAGGCTGACCGATTATTCTTTGGATCATTGCCTGAGAATTTCATTCGGACCCCGGGAACAAATGGAAAAGTTATTCTCTGTTTTAGAGAAAGAACTAAAAGCATAGATTCTGCCAAGGTTATTTACATTCATTTAAATAAATAATTAAAAGTATCTATTCAATCGAGGTTTAAGAATATGAATAAAGTACCTGGGCTATACCATACAGCCCCCTATCTAAGTCAAACCCAAACGCGACTCCTTCATGTTAACCTTGATGAGTCAAATTCTCCCTATTGTGTCCTCAGTCCGACCATTTTTTACCCACAGGGTGGTGGGCAATTAGGTGACAGAGGTTATCTTGTTTTACCGGATATGCTGACATCACAACAAAAAATCGGTGTTCTCACAACAAAACGAAAAGATGAAGAGATCAGACACTATCTTGATATTAATGAGATCGGTTTTGACTTGCTGAAAAAGCAGGCAGGTCAGCAAGTGACTGCTATTCTTGATTGGGATCTGCGATATCACCAGATGCGTATACACTCGGCGGTACATCTGATCCATTGTATACTCGAGCAGGTAACAGGCCATTCAATCCCTTACCCTGTTCGTTCACCACTCAATGATGAAAGCGGAGAAAATCATTATCAACTTCTTGACTATATTGATAAAGATATTCTTGAAAAGGCAACAACAGAACTAAATGAATTTTGTTTATCGGGACATGAGATACAAACTGTAAATGTTCCCGAACAGGGAAATAACTTTCGGATATGGAAATGTGGACGATGGTCAATTCCTTGTGGAGGTACACATGTAAAAGACACAAAAGAGATCGGGATGATATTTTCCACGTTGAAAATCAAAAAAAACATGACGCGTATAGCACTCAGGCTCTCTGATAATTCAGGTTAACCTGGTAGATGTTTATAGAGTCAATATCTAATCAACAAATAATGATGGTAGCCTCTGGTATGAGAACAGATAAAAACAAAACAAAACACGCAGATAGTCTCCCTAGTAAATCGTCTAACAAGACAGATGAAAAACATGCTCTTGGTTCATTCCTGACACAACTTCGTGTTGAAAGGGGACATCTTAAAGTTTCGACGTTTCTGGAAGGGATAGATATTCCTTTTTCTGCTAATTATTATCGTGATATCGAAGCAGGCAGGAAGTATCTCAGTATAGACTCGGCTGTAGAACTCCACAACTCTCTTGGCATAGAAACATCAAGCAAATCAAGCTTTGATTATTTCTGGCATTATTTTAAAGATTTATTACCTTCTGATATGCATGAAATGTTATTTGGGAAAGGAATAGAAACAAGAGATCTGTCTTCAAGACTGGAATTGAGAGACCATGATTCCAAAATATTACGCCGCGCACTCAGCCTAAGTCGATATGAACGCGAATTTATTATTTCTGATGAAATAATTAGAGGATTTAAGAACAATTTTGATTTATGGCCTCTTATGACATATTTATATATGGTTGACACTGCATCCGTGGCTGAAATTAAACAAGTTTGCCATCAACTTGACATTGCATTCGATTCTCGTGTGGTCGAATTTTTGAGTCTTGTAGCAAAAGAACGAAACCATGAGGAAGCCCCTTTCATTCGCCTTGCACCAACGCTCAGAATGCCCAGAAACCCAGAATCTATTAATCTTAAAGACAAATTTATGTGTTATGAAACTGAGAAATCCCTGTCCAAACCCGAAAAAAGTGAATATTTTGACATAGATGGGACATTTAAATTTAGTGCGATGGTTACGCTTAAATCGCCGGAAATTGAACAAATACAGGACAGACTTGTTGATCTCTTTTCCGCTATTGAGGTACACACTAAATCCGGACGACAGCTTGAAGATGAAAATGCACATCCTTATTTTTTGGAATTGATCATTTCAGGCAGACCAGAATATGACGGTCGAACTGCCAGAAAACCTTCAGGGTTTAAAAAGCCAGAATAGTTCCACCATAAAGCCCTGATTTTATATTTACAATGGAGGCAATGAATGAACATGTCAGTTATCGAAAAATTACAGGAAAAATTTGGCGATCATTTTCATACGGAGCCGACATTCAGAGAACAGTTCTGCCAAGCTCCGACGGGAATTACTCTTAGTCCTCCCGATGGGGTTGTGATCGTCCGAAATGAGCAGGATATCGTGGATATCGTGACGTTCTGTTCTGTTGAAGGACTGCCCATGATACCAAGTGGTGCCCGGACCTCGATCGAGGGACAGATCAATGCCCCGCAAGGAGGTATATGCATTGATTGCTCTGAAATGAATGCTATTACGGACATCAGCATTGAAGATATGACCGCGACAATCCAGCCCGGTGTCACGCGCGAACAATTGAATGAAGCTCTCCGGGGAACAGGGTTGTTTTTTTCAGTTGACCCAGGTGCAAATGCCTCAATTGGCGGTATGGCCGCAACCCGTGCCTCAGGAACAAACTCAGTGCGTTATGGCACGATGGCAACGAATGTCCGGGCTGCCCGTCTTGTCATGGTTGACGGGTCTATAGCAAACATCGGATCCAGAGCGGTGAAATCAGCTATGGGGCTTGACCTGCTTTCACTTGCCGTTGGTTCGGAAGGCACACTTGGCATTTTCAGTGAGTTAACCGTTAAGCTTCATCCACTCCCTGAAGTTATTCTTTCCGGTGTTTGTGCGTTTGACTCAGTAGAGAATGCCGTCAGGGCTGTAACAGACACCCTGAAATCTGCACTACCTATTGCACGTATTGAACTCCTTAATGTTTCCGCAGTTCGGGCATGTAATGCTTATTCAAAACTGGGATTATCAGAAAAACCGCATTTGTTTGTGGAGTTACACGTTAATAGCCTGTCAATGCCAGGTAATATTGCGTTATTTGAAGAACATGTGCACAGGTACGGGGGGGAAGTAAAGCTTTCTTCTCATCCAGAAGAAAGAGAAGCACTGTGGGTAGCACGTCATGATGCGTGGTGGGCATTCCATGCCTTTTATGAAGGTTGCCAGGGGATCCCTACGGATATCTGTGTCCCTCTGTCATGCCTGAGCGCTTGTATTTCTGCAACAGAAACGGATATCGCGAATACAGGGCTCAAGGCTCCCTTAATAGGGCATGTTGGAGACGGTAATTTCCATCTTTTACTTATGCTCCGTGAAGGAGAAGAAGAAACTCCTGTTATACAGGGATTTCTGAGTCGTCTGGCTGAACGAGCTTTGTCATATGGTGGAACCATCAGTGGCGAGCACGGTGTCGGACAGGGAAAAATAAAATGGATGTCAGTGCAGCATGGTGCAGCCCTGCATTTGATGAAAGCCATTAAGTCTGCTTTGGATCCGCATAATATCATGAATCCAGCAAAAATGTATTGAGCGGATTCAGCAGAACTATTCTGGTTACACTAAAACGGGAATATTTAGTATGCAATACATTTTAATCGTAGGAATAAACAAGATATCGGTGAAATATATTAGTGACGCTATTCGCAATGCAGGTCACGACCTTATTCTTTCTATTGATAAATCTGCACTTTGTGGCGATGCCCTACAAGCAATTAGTGATGTTCAATGTATTCCTCTTTTTTCTGACCATAATGTTCTGTCTGACTTTTTGAATGCCCACCCGGATGTCACTCAGAATATCCACAGCATTACGACTTTTTTTGATGAATTATTCCCGATGGTCAACAAAATCGCGGAGGAGTTTAACTTTAGAGGACCACCTTCCGTCTTTGCTGAGCTGGCGTCAAAATATGCGGTCGGTAAGATAGTCCCTGAGCATGTTCCGGAAGAGGTACAAATCTCATTTTCCGAAGATAAATTCGTTCTACCTTGGCTTAAGGTACGTGAAAACAATACGATCATATTGAAACCAGCGATCGGTTCCGGCGCGCTTGCTACATCCACACTGCTTATTGAAGCAGACCGGGACCCGACGCATACGATCAAGTCAGCGATAATAGCAAGCGGTGCTAAATCCTGTGAAACCCTTCCCTGGATTATCCAAGAATATTGTTCAGGAACGCTAGTGAGCATGGAAGGATTTGTGCAGGGAGGTAAAACTATTTACCTGGGGTTGTCCAGACGTGAAAGAGTTCGGTTTACTGAGGTGGCAAACCATTTTCCAAACGACTGCGGTATTGAGCCCATCGTACATGCAAAAATTCAGGCGGCTATTCACGATCTTGTCTTACGTTCAGGATTTGATAACGGATTCTTCCACTGTGAATTTATCGCCACAGATACGACAGCATATCTTATTGATGCCAATATGGGACGTCTAGGTGGGGCAACTATCGTAGAACAGGTTGCTCTGGCCTATGGATATTCTCCTTCATCTGTTTTGCAGCATGCAGCATTACTCCCTTTAGGTCTGGCAGAATCCGTCCCCGCATATGACCAAGCAGTGCAGATCAATAATACCTTGAGCTACTGGTATGGTCTGGCAGAAGAATCGGTTATCCGTGGATGGGACTTTCCGGCGATTTCATCCATTCATACCCCGATAGCCAGTCCAGGCAGCCGCATCCAGCCTGTGGGGGTATCGGATTATTCATGGGTCGGGATGCTTACCGGGTACACCGACATTGTTCAGCAGGAAATCAACCTGATACGCGTAAAAACTGACCATGGGGACAGGGTACCTGTATTCAAATGATATACATTATTCGCTTTTTCTCAGCAGCGGCCTGGAGCTTTTTTTATCCCTTCATGGCTGTCTGGCTTAATAGCGTTGTGGGACTCAGCACTAGCGCTGCCGGTATCGTCGTCGGGTTTGCTATTGTGGCGAACCGTACAGGCGCGCTCGCTTTCCATCGCCTGCTGGACAAAACAGAACGAAAGGCAGAGATCGCACTGACGCTGTTGGGTGTTGCCATATCAGCATTCGTGATGCTCGTCGCAGCAGCAATGGGCGTTTCTGATATCTTTGTCTGGATTGTTCTTGCAACGTTATTTGGCCTGACTAACTCTGTATCAGTCATATCGCAAATTTCATACATCGTGCATGTTTTCCATGACGGCGAGCATGAGCGTGTGCTTTCATATGAAAACGTTGCAGCCAATGCTGGCGCTGGTATATCACCATTTCTGGCGTCCTTCATGCTTTCAGGGACAGGTTACTGGTTTGTTGCCTTTCCCTTGTTACTTGGGACACTGGGCGCAATAGCCACCCGTCCTCTACCCTCTGCAACCCATCCTGAGGTGGCTGACACAAAAAGTGAAACAGCGAATTCATCAGAGGATACTGGTAATCACCAAATTATCGCTTTTATGGTGATTAATTTCCTGACGATGATTGGCTATGCCCAGTTTTATTATGTATTGCCGACCTATGCGGTAGAAAAGTTTTCCAGTGAACTGGTGGGCACTCTATTTCTTCTATCAAGTATTATCATCATTATCGGACAGGTTTATATCACTTCATTCTCACAGAGGATAAGCCGACTATGGAGGGTTGTCATCTCAAACTTATGTATCGGTTCAGGATGTGCATTATTAATATTCTCATCTGAGCAGCAAGCCGTTCTGTATATTGTTGTCGTCCTGATCGTAACCGGAGAAATGATTTGTGGTCCGTTGTATCAGGCGCAGGCAGTTAGAATCTGGCGAGGACGTAGATCTGTTGTAATGGCAATACAGACCTGTGTCTGGGGCGCTGCTGAAGCCACTGCTACAGTAGCAGGGCTGTTACTTATTGCAGGAAAGCTGAGTGTCATTTCCTTCCTGTTGGGAGTTTTGACCTGTTTTATTGCAGCAGTTGGAGCATGGTTATCAATACTCCAGAAACGACCTTTAATCGGTATTGAGACGGATAAAAATTTTGCAGACTCGTCATAATCAGACGAGGCCAACACTATAACATAATGATTGTGGTAACAGTTGTTACCGCAACGTATGTGAATGCTGCGAAAAACAACATCATTAGCTTTACGAACATTATGCATGACAATTTTAAAACTTTCTGAGTATATAATCTGATTTATCCGTAGGCGGTGGCACACGATTTTTTAAGATATATCAAAGATTATAAGAATAAAATTATTAAGCATAGCAATTAATATCATGTTTACTCTGTGACATTCAAGGAGTTTAGCTTATGCAAAATGATGTTAGTAAAGCCAATACCTTTTTTCCTAAGCCAGCCTGGGTTACCATCCGTGAAGCAGTAAAAATAACCAATAAACTTAGGGATATAAAAATAGCAGAATATGATATTTATCGACATGCCTTATATGGTAACATTTCACTTTCGATATACTTTCAGTCACCTGTTATACTGAGAAAAATTCGTTCCTCAGTGAACAAAATAAAACTACGCCCAGTAGGCGATTCTCTACCATATCGGCTTTGCATGCTTGAACGAAATGTATTTTTAAATGGTAAAGGTTTAATTCTCAGTACAGAGGGGGAATATATATCTCCTGCTCAATTAGTCATGAACATAGGTATGCTGGGACATGAATTCGTTCTCATTCAGCGACTACTTGCACATTCTCTAAATATGCCGTTACCTATTACAGGTGCAAATAATGCCAATTATGGTATTACAATTACTTTGGCAGGCCAATCATATCAGATTTTTGAAAAAAAGACATGGCAGGACAGAATTAATCAGCAAATCACGCGATTACCGGCGCATATCATTGCAGATATTTACGAGGATGAATCAGTAAACAGATTCATGAACTTTTCCGGTAAAGGATATTTTCCTGTTTATGAACTCCCGGAAGATGCCTGCTTTGTGATACGACAAGAGGAACTTGATAAATTACTCGGTACACATGCAGATCGCTTTACCCACACTTCATCCAGTAGGCTTTCTACACCTCTCTCACGCTTATTCTGGTTAGCATGCAAACATAATGATTCGATCAGCCCACTGCTCAGGCATCCCTATAAACTTCTTCCCATTTTTGAAGAATGGGCATCAGTCGATGGTATTACCGATCATCTGAGCGCGGACACGCTGAAAAGAGCGCTTGAACGCGGTTCCCCGAATCAGCGTTCAAAATAATATGGCATACCCGAATTAAGATCCGTATCAATAGTAAAACCATTCATAATACGGACTAACACTCTCACTAACTTTTTTCCTTCCCTGTCGAATCCCATTCTTTTTCATATCAAACCTGCCTTATCTCTCTCCTAATAGAATAGCCAAAACATCAAATAGATTGTCTACCAAAAAGAAAAGACCACTACTCTGGCAATTCAACACAAAAGTTAAGACATTTTCATTCACCCTAAAAACCTTTATTAAGGATATTGCAACCCTTAATAAGGGTTCAGAAACTTTTCCTCCGCTCTTCCCTGTGTTTTTTATGATTGCCGGACACCTCGGTTAATTGTGATGCAGGAGCAGACGATGACAACACATCAGTTATTACGTTTAAAACAGGTCGAAGAAAAAACTGGCCTGAAACGCTCGCAGATCTATCTGTATATGAAAAATGGCGACTTTCCTCGTTCCATTAAAATAGGCCCTGCCAGTGTGGCATGGCTCGAATCGGAACTTGATGAATGGATCAACCAAAAATTATCCAGACGTGAGAGCAGTTAAAACATCCGTTTATGTACTCAACTTTCCCTCCAACAAATTGAGGAGATAACAGAATGATCCCATCAATTAATTACGCCATCATGACCGATGCATTGCATGCACTTAAACAAGGCAATATTCGCCACTGTGAAGCTCTGGGTTTTACTTTCGACGAAATAAATGCTCTCGATCAGTTATCTCTTGATGAACTGTTTACTGTCAGCCGGGCGGTGGCACCCTTCATTTCGATTACTGTCAGCCATGATGTTCTGTCTCATTTACTGACACAGGCACGCCGGGAATACCGGCGGCAACAGCAGATTAAACGCGCTATCCGCCTGGGTGGTTCTATCGCTTTGCTCAACCGCTATTTCGGCCTGACATCAAATGAGGTCTGCCTTCGCCGACGGTTACTGGGTATCAGCGTTCCATATGGGCGTACACCTGAGCCGGATGAAGAGACGGATACGGAGATCTGGCGGCAATGGCAACGATGCCGGGTGGATAACCTGGAATCGCCCGACGCGCTGATAGCAATGATGAAGGTGACTGAATCCCTGCTGCCAAGAACCGAAGGACTGTCACTCACCACGGTCTGGAAGCGTATTGCGTTGTGTGAACAGGAGGTCGTCGCTAACAGGAGGGAGCCCCATGCCCGATGAGATCGATCGCGATCAGGAATTTAATGAGCAGCGCCTGGAGGAAATGATTGAACAGAGTCGTTTTAAGCCGGGGTCAGCACCATCATTATTTCACTGTCGTGTATGTGGTAAACCCATTCCTGAAAAGCGACGACAGACATTGCCGGGTATAACTACCTGTACAGAATGTCAGGGAAAACTTGAACGCCACAGCCGCTGACAGGATAATTAAGACGTGGAGAGATGTTATATCTCTGCACGTCTTTATTATTCGCGGTGAATATTGATACCGCTCTGGCGTGTTTTTTCTGCCCCCATTTTTCTCGCTACATCTTAAATACTTCGTTTATTTTTCTCTCTTCTTGTTGTTTTGAGTTTCTCATTTATATCCCGCGCCAGATATCCGAATCTGAAAGCGCCATTACCGCATGGTTGCCCTGATGGACGTTAATTCGTCCGGGCCGGGTATTGCTCTTTAAAAAAAATGGTTCGGGCTGTCACGTAACCACAATTCAGGGTGCCGCTGAATGTTCTCGCTGACCCGTTAAAACCGGAATGCAGAACCGGAATGTGATTCATTTATTTCATCCATTGCTGTTTTATTAAAGGAAATTCCATGAGAAAACCCGTTTATCACGTCTTTGTTACCCAGGAAAGCCAGCCCGATGTGCAGGGCGAAAAAAACACGTACTGGACAAAAGTTGGCGTGGCCTTCGCACATAACGGCAAGCCCGGTCTGAATATCGTTTTGATACCCGGTATTGCCGTCTCCGGCAGACTGGTGCTACTTGAACCCAGGGAAGATAGTGACATTTCACAGAATGCGGCCGCTTAATCCATTTTCGCTTCTTCTCCCCCGGCGGCGTACTTTTCTGTAAGCCGCCGGTCTCTCTGTTACGAGGCCAGCATGCTTTCCACCACTGCCTTTCTGGCACTGGCGGTGCAGTGCGCCGCCAGTATTCACCCGTCCACGTCACTTGATGTCGCACGGGTCGAATCCGGTTTCCACCCTTACGCCATTGCTGAAATTCTGCCAGACAGCCGGGGCGTGATTTCACATTTCCCCATGAGCCTGCCGGAGGCGATCCGCCTCACCGGACGGCTGGCAGCACAGGGCCGACGCTATTCGGTCGGCCTGATGCAAATCACCAGCACCAATTTCCGCCATTACGGCGTCACGGCCAGCGACCTGCTTAACCCTTGCATCAATCTGTCGGTATTTGAGCGCATTCTCGCCGACTGTTACCGGCGCGGCAGAACGCTGAAACGGGCGCTCAGTTGTTACTACTCCGGCAACTTTGAAACCGGCCAGCGACCGGAATCCGCCTTTAACCAGACCAGCTACGTACAGCGCATTGGCTATGTCGTCCCGTCCACCCGGGAAGACCGGCAGCGTGCCCCTGACCCGAGCACACAACCGTCTGTCCGTTATCCCGCCGTTGTGCTGCGTGGCGAGCCTGCCGGTGCCACTGAGCCGGTCCTGACTTCCCTGCATTATCCCGGTGCCGTCATTCGCGGCGCTATCCCTGTTATCCCTGATGAGGAGAAATGATCATGCGTAAACGCCGTTACTCTGGTGTCGCTCCCGTCCTGCTGTCTGCCCCGGTGCTGGCCGCGGACAGCGGATTTAACAAGGCCAATGAAACACTGAGCAATACCTCGACCGGCCTGCTGGGACTGGCCGCCGTCACCATCACGCTTGCGACTATGTGGGTGGGCTACAAGGTGCTCTTCGATGGCAAGAGCCTGCATGACATGCGTAACGTCATCATCGGCGCGATCCTGATTGTCGGCGCGTCCGGCTTCGGTGCCTACTGGGCGTCATAAGGGAGGCAACGATGGCTACGCTGAATAAAGCGCTTACGCGGCCTGCTGCCATTATGGGTATTCCTCTGGTGCCGTTCGTTCTCGTCAGCGGGGCCATCGTCCTGCTGGCGGTCTATGTCAGCTATTACCTGGCACTGTTGCTGATCCCGGCCTGGGCGGAAATGAAAAATAAAGCCCGAAAGGACATTCATTATTTCAGTCTGCTCTGGCTGGCGTTTAAAACCCGTGGACGACTTTTCACCAATACCCATTTTGGCGCGAATGCCCTTCTGGCGAATCAGTACGATAATGTTGATGTCTCGGAGTTTATTCAGAAAATGAAATTAAACGAGCGTATTACGCTGGATAAATATATTCCGTATTCCTCCCATATTCACCCTCACATCATCAGAAACCGTCACCGTGATTTTGTTGCCACCTGGGAGCTGAGTGGCACAGTCTTTGAATGTGAAGACGAACATCACCTGACACTGATGGCTACGCACCTGAATAACGTTATTCGTTCGTATGAGGGGCTGCCGGTAACATTCTATATTCACCGGCTCCGTGAAAAATACCATGATGCTTTTGAAGCCTGTTCGGGTATTCCCTTTTCCGATGACGTGACCCGGCGGTATTACCAGCCGGTAAAAGAAAAACCGTTCTGGCGGCACCGGCTGTTTTTCACCGTCTGCTACGCACCGTTCTCTCAGATTGAGAAGAAAACAATGAAAGCGCAGTCGCACGGTAAACGCCAGCCAGCTCTGGATGACGCGCTCAAAATCATGCAGGAATATCGTGAAGCACTGGAATCTTCATTATCCCGCTATATGGCAACGCCGCTGGGGATATATGGAGAAAACGGGCGGGTATATTCCTCGCAACTGGCGTTCTTCCACCGCCTGATCACCGGCCAGTGGCAGAAAGTGGCCGTAACGCGCTCGCCGTTTTATGAAACGTTAAGCACGCCAGACGTCTTTTTCACCACCGACACCGGTGAATGCCAGACGGTCAGCGGTTCCCGCTTCTTTCGCAGTCTGGAGATTAAGGATTATTCCCCGGAAACCCATACCGGTATGCTGGATGCGCTGCTGTACTCCGAAAGCGAGTATGTTCTGACGCAGTCCTTTACCTGCATGGCGCGGGATGAAGCGCAGCATCATATCCGGCTGGCGGAAAAACGGCTGAACTCAGCGGACGACGACGCGATTTCCCAGCGCGAAGAGCTGATTGTCCTGCGCGACCTGCTCCAGTCCGGGCATGTGTCATACGGTAAATTCCACTTTTCCCTGCTGATCTCCTCAGACAGTGCCGGACAGGTGGTGAAGGACACTAATGTTCTGGCACAGCCCTTCGCCGATCTTGGTATTATGACGACGCTTTCCACCCTGTCACTGCCCGCCGCATATCTGGCGCAACTGCCGGGCGTCTATACGCTGCGCCCCCGACAAGTGGCCGTCAGCAGCCAGAATTTCGCCGATATGGCCTGCCTGCATAACTTCCATCCCCACAAACGCAGCGGTAATCCGTGGGGGGAAGCCATCGCTCTCCTCACATCTCCCGGCGGTGGCGGGTATTACCTCAACCTGCATGACAGCCAGGCCGGGCGGGATGACACTGGTGAGAAAACGCCGGGGAATACGGCGATTATCGGGAAAACCGGCTCCGGCAAAACCCTGCTGATGACCGTCATGCAACAACTGATGCAGAAATACCGTAACCCGGCGTCGTTTGCGCCTTCTGCCACCCTCAAACGGCTGACCACGGTGTATTTCGATAAGGACCGGGCGGCGGAGATGGCGATCCGCCAGGCGGGCGGGCGTTATTTCCGTATCCGTACCGGCGAGCCCACCGGCTTCAACCCGTTTGCGCTGGAGCCAACCCGCCGGAACATCAGTTTCATCAAACGGCTTGTACGGATGCTGTGCCGCCGCAACGGTAAGCCGCTCGATCCGCGCGATGAGGAGCGGATCAGTGCCGCCGTTGACACCATCATGCTGGACTATCCGCCGGAGTACCGCCGGTTCGGGATCACCCGGCTACTGGAAGTGCTGCCGGAGCCGCCGACCACAGACGCCCGCACCAACGGGCTGCGTATTCGCCTGAAACAGTGGGCGCAGGGGGGCGAGTTCGGCTGGGTGTTTGATAACGAGGCCGATACATTCACCATCAGCGATGTCGATAACTTTGGTATCGACGGCACCGAATTTCTGGATGATGACGATATTCGCGGCCCCGTGACCTTTTACCTGCTGTATCGCGTGACCAGCCTGCTGGACGGTCGCCGCCTGGTGATGTTTATGGATGAGTTCTGGCGCTGGCTGGCCGATGTCGAATTTTCCCGCTTCTCGCTCAATATGCTGAAAGTCATCCGCAAGCTGAACGGTATCTTCGTTCCGGCAACACAGTCACCGGATGAAATCGTCAGACACCCCATCGCCCCGGCGATTATTGAGCAGTGCGGTACCCAGATTTTCCTCGCCAATCCGAAAGCCAGCTATGCGGATTACGTGGAGAAAATGAAAGTACCGGAAAGTGTTTATGACACGGTCAGAAACCTGGATCCGGGCGAGCATTATATGGTCATCCTGAAAACACCGTTGCAGGCCGGAGAAACCCGCCCGTTTGTGGCAATGGCGAAAATGGATCTGTCCGGACTGGGTAAATTCACCCGGCTTCTCAGCGGCAGTGAGGACAACCTGAAAATATTCGATGCCATTTATCAGGACGGTATGCGACCTGATGAATGGAAAGATACGTTTCTTGACCGGGCAATCTGAAAGCCAACCGGAGGTAATATCAATGCGTTCCAGGAATCACCTTATGGCATTATCGTTATTTTTCTCAGCACAGGCGTTCAGCGCCGGAATACCGGTTTTCGACGCCGTGCAGAATACCGAATCAATTAACCAGTGGATGCAGAAACTACAGCAATGGGAAGATACGGTTACCCATTATAAAAGTGAACTTGATGCGTATAAGAAACAACTGGCTACCGCAACCGGAGTGCGGGATATTCAGGGTTTTCTCAGTGATGCCAGAAGCCTGAAAACCGATATTGATAATCTCCGTAAGAACGGTATTTCACTGGATGATCTGCTGACCACGCAGAACAGTTCATATTCTGCTGAACTGCAAAACCTTTACAGTAAATACAAATCGTTCAGCGTATGCAGCCCGGAACAGGAAGGAATAAAATCTCAGTCTCTGGCCGACAGTTGTAAACAGATGATCCTCAATCAGGCAATGGCGATTGAGAATACCACCGACGTTGAAAACAGGATCAACAGCACACTCAGCGACATATCAGACTTATCTGACCGTATATCGAATGCGCAGGACTCGAAAGAGTCTCAGGATCTGGCTAACGCCATTGCGGCGAAAAGCGTACAGTTAAATGCGCTGACGAATCAGTGGGAGATGTCTGTCAGACAGGCTGAACAGCGAACGACATTGCTGGAACAGCAAAGACAGAAAGCCTTTGAACAGCAGCAGCTAACGGCACCTGTTGCTGACCTTAATAATTTATAAGGAGGTTATCCGTGCTCAGATCCTTATTCACCTTATGCATACTCTCAGGCGTTATCGTGCTCTCCGGCTGCAAGGAAACCAAATCCGAAGCCTGGTATAAACAGCATCCTGACGAAACTTATGCGGTTTATACGCAATGCCTGAAGGATGGCGAGGCAAGCGATAACTGCGAATTTGCCCACCGGGCAGCACTTATGTTTGCACAGGAAGGCCAGCCCGGGGTTAAGGAGAAATTTGAGGCGATATTTCAGCAGGAAGCTGAAAAACGAAATGCAGTGACACAGTAATTACTCCTCCAGCAAAACAGGGAATTCTCCCTGTTTTTTATTTCCTTTCTTTATATATCAGGTGAGGCACCATGTCCGGTGGTATTTTTGTTGGTATGGACAAAAACATCATGAATGGACTGAATGCCGTACTGGAAGGCCAGTCTTCCACTTACGGCACGATGATCAGCGTCATCATTGTCAGCTCTTTTACCTTATTTATACTGTTTCGCGGTTATCAGACGCTGGCTGGCAAACTCCGGACCCCGGTTGAAGATATCGCCTGGGATGTGGGGCGAATGCTGCTTATCACCACCTTTGTGTTAAACCTTGATGGCTGGCTGGATATGGCGGTAGCGGCTATCCAGGGACTTAAAGACGGTATCAGCGGCGATGATAACGTCTGGGCGCTGCTCGATACTGTCTGGGAAAAGGCACAGGCGCTTGGGCAAAAGTTATTTAATATGGACACCTCAACTTACGTCAAACTGAATGGCGGCCTTGCCGAAGTTCTGGTATGGGGCGGCTCTGTTGTCCTGCTGATGGCAGCCACCTTTGTCAACCTGCTCGCCGAAATCACCCTCCTGTTAATGACGACCACCGCGCCGCTCTTTATTTTCTGCCTGCTGTACGGTTTTCTTAAGCCGATGTTTGATAACTGGCTGAAAACGATTTTCGCGGCAATATTAACGATCATGTTTTCCGCCTTATCCATCCGTATCGCCATTAATTACCTGAATAAAATACTGGATGCCGCAGCAAAAACATCCGCTGAAACCAATATGGTCACGCTGGCAGCACAGTGCCTGCTGGCCGGGATAGCGGCGGGTGTGGTGGTCTGGTTCTCCGCGAAGCTCGCCAGCGCACTCAGCGGGGCCGCCGTACAGGCGGTGCTGCAGGGTGCAGCCATGAGTGGCCTGAGCGGACTGGCGAATAAATCCGCCAGTCTTGCCGGGCCGGGTGTAAAGGGAGGTGCCCGCCTTGCTGCGAAAGGCGGCATGGCCGTCGCCGCGGCGACAGGCAGGCTCACCGGCGCAGGCGTGGGTAAAACCGTGAGCGCCTGGCAGAAACGCGCCGCCGCCATCGAAAGTATGAAACGCCTGAACCGGCAGCGTTACCGTTAATCCTCCCGGCTGTTAATTTCCTTTCCCCGTCACGCCGTGCCCAGCGCCACCGGTGCGGCATTCCTGCATCCATACGATAAGAGGCTTCCATGAAATTCAGCATCTTCCTTCTGATGCTGTGCGCGCTCACGGGCTGCGCACGGCATCAGGGCGACCTCCCGCCGGTATCCGGCGAACCCGAGCCGGTGAATTCCCCCGCCATCATTCAGGAGTTGACTCACCATGTCTGATATTCAGAACATTGTTAATGTTTCCCGCTCTTTTGAATCCATCCTGCTGGAAAAGGAAGAGCGTTCCCGAAGAACCGCCTGGCGGGTGGCCGCTGCCGGACTGATTCTGGCTGCAATGGCGATTGCGGCCATTATTATTCTGCTGCCGCTGAAAACTACCGACACTGAATTATGGTCAGTGGATAAACAGACCGGGCGCTATGAATATATGACCCGTGTGAAGGAGCGGGATATCTCGTCTGAAAAAGCACTGGCGCACTCTCTGGCAGCACACTATGTCAGACTCCGCGAGGGGTATAATTATTTCTCCCTCCAGCGTGATTATGACGACGTGCAGTTATTTAACAGCGACAGCGTGAACCGGGACTATCTGGACGGGTTTAACGGCGACCAGGCACCGGACGTTATTTTTAACAAGGCGGAATATGTTGTCTATATCGACATTATTTCCAATGTTCATGCGCCTGCCACCGGGCCGGATAATCTGGCAACCCTGCGTATCAAGCGCACTATCCGCCGTATTGCTGATAATTCCGTGAAAACGGATGTGTGGAATATCCGTCTCACATACCGCTACGTCCCGCACCGGCAACTGACCGACAGCCAGCGCGAAGTGAACCCGCTGGGCTTTATCGTCACCAGCTACCAGCGCGACAAAGAGCTGAGGGGGGAATGATGCTGAAATACATTCTGCTCCTCACGGGTTTACTGGCGTCATGCGTGGCATGGAGCGCGGCGACACCGCGCGGCAGCGCGTATGACAGCCGGATGCAGAACGTCACGTACAACAGCCAGAACGCCACGGTCGTCAGTACCCGCCCCGGCTACGTCACCATGCTGGTGTTTGACGATGATGAAACCGTTATCGATGCGCAGCCGGGTTTTCCCAGAGGCTGGACCGTGACGAAAAGCGACAACCGGGTGGGCGTCAGCCCGAACCCGATTACCCAGCCGGTCACGGATGCCAGCGGCAATAACATCAGCCAGGTGTTTCTGCCGACAGAGAAAGACTGGAAAACCAACCTGTTCGTGGTGACCTCGAAGCGCGATTACAGCCTGGAGCTGAACGTGCTGGACCGCGACTCGCCCGCTCAGGCGTTCGTTATCCGTTACCACTATCCCGATGCGCAGCGGAAAAAGTCAGCCGCCGCCAGCACCGCCCGTCAGCAACATCAGCAGGAAGCACTGGACCGGCAGCGGATAGCGGCGGCATTCGGGCAGGCCACCACGCCACGCAACTGGCGCTATATAAAACGGGTGGCCACCGGATCAACCTCTATCGCCCCGGTCTTTACCTGGGATGACGGCCGTTTTGCGTATATCGGTTTTTCTCCCTCGAAAACCCTGCCTTCCGTTTTCCGGGTGGTTAATGGTCAGGAGCAGGCGGTCACGCCCCGGACCATTAAACAGGGCAACTACACCGTGATGGCGGTTCCGGCATCGCCGCGGTTGGTTCTGCGTTACGGCACCTCGGTGGTGGGGATCGAAAACGACGGGTCCGGGCGTATCCCGCTGACCAACAGTGACACTGTTTCACCCTCCGTTATGCTGGAGGCAAAATGACCGACAAATCTTTCCCGGACGAACCGGAAAAAACCACCGCAGAACGGGAAGCGGAAGCCCGTGAACGCGCCCGCGCGGCAATGGCATATCACGAGCCGGAGCAGAAAACGCCGCCCGGTCAGCCGGAAGTGACCCGTTTCCGTAAAGCTTCAGGTCGCCGCACGCTGATCGTCAGCCTGCTGAGTCTGGTTCTGGTCATTGCACTGGCATCCGGTGGCGATCGTCTTCTCAACGCCCTGAAAAGGGGTGATGAGAAAGAATCCGACACCGCGCCGCCCTCTTCCTCCGGGGCGGTGCAGCAGGAGCGTAAGAATCTGGGTCTGGACAGTAATCCGTTTGGCCTGTTCGGGCCCGGGAGGAAGGAAAGTGCAGACCCTGCCAGTCAGAGCGCCCCGGCCACTCCAGCTCTGCCGCCCGGGCCGCCCGCCCTGAACAAGGCGGCAGCACTGGCAGACGGGCTGAACAGCGGCAGCACAGGGTCAGGCGACAATACACGCACGTCCCGAAGCGGAGTGCGCAGCAACGCGGAAACGTCGGGCAGCCCGTCAGCCTCCACGGTGTACACATCCTGTCAGTCTGCACTGGTCAGTGGCGAAGATGGACGCCTGCGCTGCCCGGATACGACAACACCGGCAGGCAGCAATAATAACGACAATCCGGGCGTTGCCCGTGTCACCGGTGTCAGACGACTGGGCCTCGATCCCGATCTCTATATTCCGGTAGACCGCTATATTCCGTGTTCGATGATGCGGCGCTTCGTATCCGATGTTGGCGGTCATATATCCTGCCTGATTGGGGAGGATATCTGGAGCGCCAGCAACCATGTGAAGCTGATCCCGGCCGGAACAGTCGCCCGTGGCGTCTACCGCACCGGCGCACTGCAACACGGGCGCAGCCGGATGTTTGTGCTGTGGACGGAGCTGCGCACGCCGGAGCCCGGCAGCCTGCAAATCCCGCTCACCGATACGCAGGCCACCGGCCCGCTAGGCGAGGCAGGGATCGCGGGCTGGATCGACAGCCATTTCTGGGAGCGTTTCGGCAACGCCCTGCTGCTGAGTACCGTGCAGGACGTGGCGGCAGCGGCATCGGATGCCGCGCCGGGGAAAGACCGTAATACCGATTATACCGAAAACACCCGCGCCGCTACGGCGGAAATGGCGAAAACGACGCTGGAAAACAGCATCAGTATCCCGCCTACGATGTATCTGAACCAGGGCGACGTGATCGGCATCATGACCGGTACGGATATTGATTTTTCCTCTGTTTATCAACTGCGACTGAAAAAGAAATGGTATGAGCACTGAAAACCTGTCACTGGATTTTATGAAAAATCAGCTGTTCGGTGATTATCTGCCAGTCGAAGGGCTGACCGAAATCGTGATTAACCGTCCAGGGGAACTGCATACAAAAATAAAGGGTGCATGGCAGCGGCGTGAATCCCCGGTCACGCTGCGTCAGTGTTACGCCTTTGCCAGAGCACTGGCGTCCTGGCAGGACGATAATATTGACGATACGTCACCGATACTGTCGGCCACGCTCGAATCCGGCGAGCGTATTCAGACGATTATTCCCCCGGCCTGTGAGCGTAAGACGGTGTCCATTACGCTGCGCAAGCCCTCGTTTGAACAGAAAACACATCAGTCATGGATTGATGCGGGATTTTACCAGCGCGTGGCCGGACAGGAAAAAACGGAAAGCCAGGATAATGCACTGATCCGGTTATATCACAGCGGGGATATTCCCCGCTTTATGGAAAAGGCGGTGGAATACGGCAAAACGATTTTTATTGTGGGTGAAACCGGCTCCGGCAAAACCACCTATATGAAAACGCTGCTGCAATATATTCCGCTGCATCTCCGTCTGGTAACGATTGAGGATAATCCCGAAATCCGTTTTTATCACCACGGCAATTATGTTCATCTTTTTTACCCGGCGGATGCCGGGGATAACGCTATTGTCACACCTGGCAGGCTGATCCGTGCTAATTATCGTATGAACCCTGACCGGATATTACTGGCGGAAATTCGTGGGCGGGAAGCGTGGGACGCGCTGAAAATTATTGGTTCCGGGCATGAGGGATTAATCACCTCCATGCATGCGGGCAGCCCGGAAGAATGCATTGAAGGTATCATTGACCGCTGCTATGAAAACCCCGACTGCCGGAATATTCCTTTTGATGTGCTGTTACGCAAGGTACTTAAAAGCATTGATGTCATCGTCAGTATTGATATACACGGCGATGTTCGCCGGATGCATAATGTTTACTTTAAACCAGTTCATTTAAATAGCATGAAAGAGACATTCAGAAAATAACTCCGGCAAATAACATTATCCAGAATACGTAACCTTTCATTAATCATAACGGTAACTGAAATGAAAAAAACAATATCCTCCGTATTATTGCTCTGCGTTATTGCGTCATGTTCAACAACTGTACTGGCTGCTGATGCCTGCGAAGTGGTGTTATGTATGTACGGTAAAGCAACCGGAAATGGCGGCGGCAGTGAATGTCATTCCGCTGAACTTGCATTCTTTAATATCGTGAAAAAGAATAAACACGGCTTTCTTCCTGACCATACGGCCGATGCCAGACAATTATTTTTAAGTGAATGTGATTTGGCAGACCCGGCGGCTATCGGTCAAATCATCAGTAAATATGGCCGCGTTCGTGGTTAATACTGGCGAGACGGCACAGAGCATGACGGTTTTCAGGTTTTTACGGCGTCTGTTTTTCGCGGATTAAGAAGCGAAGAAACAGGGGCCGTAAAAATGAGGCAGCGGACAGAAATATTTTCGCGGGTTAAGGAGCGAAAATAATTCAGGCACCGCGCCTCACCTGCAAACAGCCGCGCCCACGCGGATTTTGCAGGCCGGGGGGAGCCGGATAAATTTCGCCGCCCCAGCGAGCGAAAAGCTGTCGCCCACGACAGCGGTTTACCCGGGGGGCACAGCCCCGCACACCGTCGCGGCTAAGTCTCCGGCCCAAAGCCGGTAGCGTGGCGCGACCACCCCCTTTAAAGGTCAGCTTCCCTTTTATTCCCGCTGTGAGGAACGAGCAAAGGGAAGAAAAAGGCGAAAGCGACCGTCTTAAAGGGGGTGGTCGCGCGTAGCGGGCGACGGTGTGCCGCCGTTGACGTCGGGGGTTTTGGCGCGGCGTCCAGCCGCGACATTACCCCCATGCGACAGGTAATAAGGGCGTCCAGCCCGCATGAACTGGCGCACGCCGTGACGTGCAGGGAAGCATGCTTTCCTGCATATGGCCGCACAGCGGCCACCATCTTTACCCCATACGCTCGCCCCGCCTTTTCGCCCTACACCGTGGGGCGAACTGATAGGGTGATGTCATGGGGCGAACCGCTGATGAAGGAGGCAACGTGATTTTGAATAAGCTGGCCGTTTCACTGTCGCCGATAGTGAATGGCGCGCTTAGCTTCATTGCTTTTATGCAACAGCATCAGCTGATGCTGGCGCTGTTATCAGGGCTGACGATGCCATTTTTCGCGTCGATGAAAAGCGATGAACGGCAAAAAGCCCCGCTGTGGCAAAAGCTGATGATTGCTTTTTCCCTGCTGTGTTTTCTTTGCGGTACGATGGCCCCGGTTGTTATCTGGATTTTCCAGTGGCTTTATAAAGGCCGTGTAGTCGCCAGCATTCCCGTTCCGGCATGGCCGGTGCTGATTGCCTTTACCGTAACGGGTTTTATTTTGCATATTCTGTTGCGCAGGGTATTAACCCCTGAATTAGACAAAATAAAGAAACGCCTCGTCAGAAAAACCACGCTTGAACGGGAATTACGCACCGATGTCCGTACGGTGAAATCACTGCTGCCGGAAACACTGCATTATGACCCGCTGGATTATATCGACCTGAACAAAGGGTTATTTATCGGCATGGACCGCGATGTTCAGCCGATGTATCTGCCGTTAAAAGACTGGCAAAAACAACACGCAGATATTATCGGCACCACCGGAGCGGGCAAAGGCGTTGCCACCGGAATATTACTCTATCAAAGTATTCTGGCCGGTGAAGGCGTATTTGTGATGGACCCCAAGGATGATGAATGGGCACCCCACCTTTACCGCAAAGCCTGCGAGGATGCAGGAAAACCTTTTGCCCTGATTGACCTGCGGAAACAACAATACCAGTTAAATCTGATTGAAGGCATCACGCCAGATGAACTGGAAGAATTGTTTGTTGCCGGTTTCAGCCTGGCGGAAAAAGGGCAGGAATCTGACTTTTATCGGATTGACGACCGGAAGGCGGCGCGGATAGCCGCGCAGTTTGTCACCCGTAATACGGCCTCAACCATTCGGGATGTGTATAACGGAGACTACGTTCAGGGTACTGCAGATAAGATAAAAGCCTTTTTCGGGAAAATTGAAGAGCTGGCTTTACTCAATGCCATTAATGCCCCCACTGGATTTTCGCTTAATACGATATTTAAGGAAGGCGGTTGCTGTTATGTGATTGGTTCAATGCGCAACAGCAAAATCATTACCACTCAGCGCATGATGTTGGTACGCCTGTACCAGCTGGCAGAGAGGCGCGAGCGGGTGAAAGACGTGCCCCGCCCCATTGCTATTTATCTTTCCGAACTGAAATACCATTTATCCAGGCCCGCGCTGGAAGGTTTAGGCGCGGCACGCGATAAAGGCGTGCATATTATTATGGACCACCAGTCGATTGCCGATTTAAAAGACTGTCCGGCAGATTTGAAGGGTGACGCCGTTGTCGGCGCGGTCGTTGAGAACGCCAAATTCAAACTGGTTTACCGTGTCATGGACCCGGACACCGCGGAATGGGTGGCCAGGATGTCAGGCACCATATTAGTGGATGACGAGGTCCGCAAAGCGAAAACCGATGCCGTGCTGACAGAGACTATCGACGACGAACGCACCATCAGGCAGGCCGAGCGTTTCTTTACCGACAGCAATATGATCCTGAACCTACCCGATTTTGTCAGCTTCATCTTCACGACAAAAACTCTCCCCTCTGCTTCTCTGATTTCGCCCATCAGGGTGAAAAAACGCGAACTGGAGATCTGTGCCGTGTCGCCCGCGATTGCCGCCACCGCCACAACGGTAAACATCACCCTGGATTTTAGCGAGGAGGAAATCGCCCCCGGACCGGCATCAACGCCGGATATCACCACAACGCGGCCCGATCTTTTTTTTGATACGGACGAAAAAGACACAACAACACCGAATGCCGATAAAGAGTAAAACCCGTCATTGCTGGATTTTTAAAAGGGGGGAATGATGCTTATCACCGCATACCGCGAACGCCAGACGCGGCACCGCGAAAAAATACAACGACTGCTGAATTTCCTGAAAGAAGAAACGTACAGTGACTTTAAAACGCTGATGCTGCTGTTCGGCTTCAGAGACCATAAATCGCTATATTCCCTTCTTTCAAAAGTCGAGGGTATGGGCTTAATACAAAAACATGTCCTGGTATCGCGCACGATGAAAATTTCATTGTGGGGCATAACCAGTGACGGACTGGCCGTAGTGTTAACCCCCGACGATACACTTTTTCCGGCACGGTTTGAGCCGTCAAAAATCACCGGCTGGACACTGGAGCACCACCTTGATAATCAAACCGCCCGTATCATCCTTGAGCAAAAAGGCGCATCCGGATGGATAAACGGCGATCGCACAACCTTCCTCAGTCGTTATCAGACCAGCCACCGCCCGGACGGACTGATTACCCTGCCCGGCGGAACCGTGATCGCCATTGAGACCGAGCGCCGTCTGAAAACCAAAGCCCGTTACCAGTCGATCATCGCCAGCCATTTGCTGGCGCGGACCCATAAAAACTGGATTTACGTTTTTTATATCGTGCCGGACCCGCAGAAAAAACGCGGTCTTGAACGGCTGTTTGACAGCATCAGGCACGTGATCGTTAACCATCAGCACATCCCGCTGGAAACCCGCCACCGGAATGTCTTCCGCATCTATACACTCGACGAGTTGCAACGGCTCGATGTAAGTCACTGCATATAGTTGTTCTTTATCACCAACTGCCCCAACCCGCCCGCCAGCAGCGCAATGACCGGAAGTAATGCCCTACCTAAATACTCCCCCACCATCAGAACTGACAGGACTCCAGTATGAACAGAGAAACTGACCGACTTTCGGACGTACTAACTGAAATGAGCGCAAAAGCGTTGGTGACGTGGATGACACATTCTGCGTTACATGGCTTTCCGCGTGAAGCATTACTGGAACGCGGCAACGATTTTGTATATGCCTTACAAGCAAATTTTGTGCTGCTGCGTGATGTACTGTCAGAAACGCTGGAAGATATTGAGCAGCAGAGCCATGACCTCGAAGAAAGACTGAATAACCTGGAACAGCGGCTACTTGCGCTTCAGGTAGTTGCTGATAACCGGGAATAGCTGCCCATTCAGCCCTGTCCGCGTGATTTGCGTTATTCCACTGTAGAGACATGACTGTTCGGTGCTCGCCTGGCTGCGCTCCGCCTCACTCGTGTCTCTACAGCGTTACTGTTTTAAGCGGCCCTACACGCAAAGCCGCATTCCGTTGCGACTCCTTCCTGCTCAGATTTTATCCATCAAATAACGATGCGCTTTGGATGCCGCGCTGGCGGCCTTGAAAATATAGCGTTTGTCGTTCCTCAGTGCTTTCAGCCAGGAAGCAATATAACTTTCATGCTGAACCTCTCCGACAATCCCTAGGTCCGCCATTAGGAACGCGCTTCCAAGCTCGGCGATCAACTCCTCAAAAGCATAATCCTCACTGCCAAACTTCCCTTTCATTTCACGATTCAGCCGACTTTTGGCTCCACTCCAGTGAACCAGCTCATGCATACCCGTAGCGTAGAAATTGGCAGCATCGCTAAAAAGACGACGTTCCGGTAAATGGATTTCGTCGGTTGATGGTGCGAAAAAGGCGTTCTGCCCCTTCGCAATGATGGTTGCACCACTGTTACGGAAAAGCGCTTCCGCCTGCGGTAACGGCTCAAAGGTCTCTGCCGGGAAAACGGCTTCATCACTCAGAGTCAAACCGTCAATTTGCTCAACATTAAACACGGTGAAAGTCTTAAGCATCGGAATATATTCAGTTTCTCCTTCGTTATTTTCCCTTTCCAACATGGTATAGAAAATAGCTGTTGTGCCGTGTTCTCCCTTACGTACCTGCCCGCCTTCCGCTTTTGCCTGTTTGTAGGTCATCCAACGCGAATCATTGAATCCCTGTTCTGACGCACTGCACCACAACAACATGATATTCATTCCACTGTAACCCATACCAGTTGCGTAATTGGACGGTAAACCCGACATACCAGGGGTACGCTGCCACGGACACGCCCAGGGTTTAACACCAGTTTCCAGTGCCGCAATGATGCTGTCAGTGACGGTCTGATAAATATCAGTTTTGGTTCTGGTAAATTTCGTTTTTGAGGAGCCTGACGGGTCCAGCGGGGATACGCTGGTCGCCGCTGCGGTGTTAGGGGCGCTAGCCTGGGTATGCAGGGAAATAGTCATGATTTTTTCTCCGTCAGTGGTGTGATTTTCGTCTTCGAATCGCCTGACGGTTCGCTTTCCCGACATCGTTCCGGCCCGCAAGGGCGCAGAATGCGTGCTATTTACCCTTGCGGGACGGGTTGTGTTGGGAAACGATTAGCCGGAAGCTGATACGGGAACGAAAAGCACACGGAAGGAAAAGATATGATCTACATAGCCGGGCGTAGCGCCCCTTGGTTCGCAGCGGTGAAATGGGTTGAAGGTTGTGATTTAGAAATTGAATTTCACTGTATAACTTCAGACCTGATGTAGCAGTGTTCTGAGGTAGAACACACTCAAGTCTGACACTCATCTTTAACGAAAGCGGACATTAGAGAGTACACACTAGGCATAAAGCTACGCCAAAAGGGTATATCTCTTGAAGAAAATGGAATGACTATATCGATAAGCGTTAAGTGAACGCCGTATTGACGGTTATTTATCGGTGAGAACCACGTTCCATGGCAGCAATTCGGCCACTTTATTTGTAGACGCCTTCGGCAGTACGCCAGGATATGGTGCAGATAAGCCTCAGGGTCAATACATTGAGTTTGCATGTGCCTATCAGCCCATAAAGCAGTGCGCCGCGCTTACCGCCATTGTCACTACCGAAGAATATATAATTCTTTTCCCCAGACAGACCTCTCTCAGCGCCCGCTCCGCATCATCATTATCAGGTTCCACCGGCCCGTCATCGCAGTAATAACACAGAGCACCCCACTGATTGAGCGCATAAGCGAACGCCACCCCCAACCGGGATTTCTACGACAGTGTCGCGCTTTTCTCTATCAACCACTTATGCAGCGAAGCCAATTGCGGTTTGCTCGGGGATTGCCTAGAAGCTAGGCGCTCTGATGCCGGGAGCCCGCGTATTTCTGGCCTCAGCCTTATTTGAGGTCATGATAAAATCCCACATATTCAAGTGCTGACTTTTCAAGGGATTATCTTATAGGATCAGTTGCCTTCCTGTTGGCGCGTAACTTAAAGCTCATCAATTCAGCTTATGAGTTTTTTATTATTTACTCTTATAGCTCTGCGATTGATACCTGATCAAAAGAGTAGTATCAATTGTCTCCTTCTAAATAAAGCATGCTATATAGAGTTTGAACTTTAATCTATTGAGATTGGATACATAGAGTTTGATGCACCTTTCAAATAAACTCCAAACTTCCAATCGATAGTATAAATTAGGAATATTCATCGGTATTGTTTTGAGAGGTTTATTACCCCTCTCAAAATGTTTTCTAGTTATCGCAATAAATAATTGGAACAGCATTAGCCTCTTTTACAGCATGAGAAAAAGAAGACAAGATCCATAGCAGTTGAATCACATGAGGCTTAACCGGTTTTTTTCTTCGCAAATTAATGAACTCGCGCTCTATCTCTTTTTTGGATAAAAATGAACAGCTAAGAATGCATTTTCTATGCAATTTAACATCCTTAAAAAGGTCGTCAAGGTATTTTTTAATGTTTTTAGTGTCACCTTTTCTTACCTTTTTTATCTTGGTTGATACTGACTTTTTATTGTAAACTCCAGTATAATTTTTATTAAATTTTGTTTTTAATTTAACAGTAAAATCAGCAGTATTAAAATACATATATCCAAGATTTTTTATACCCTGACCAACAACGTCATGAAGTTTACTTGCTGATGTGCTTTTGTCACCATGCTTTGAATGAATGAAACAAATGCATGAATCCGCTTTATTAAATGTGATATGGTCTGCCCACTCATTCCCTAAGTCATCGCAAAAGATGTAATCATCCCCACTATGAATGTTTTCCACCACATCAAACATGGAATCATTAGAGAACTTATCCATTCCTTTTAAAAGCAAACCTTTCTCACTTAAGACGTTTTTTATATTAGCTTTAGGGACAAGCATTTCTAATATGTTATTGATTTCCGATATGCCTGAAGAGTCTTCGAAACAATTACCCATAAAATACATATAGCATGGGTCAGTAAACGTAATGCTGTAGAAACCATTTTTAAAGATATAACTTTGCAAAGTTATATCTTTAGAGTTGTACGAAACTTTTATTTTTTTTAGAACAGTAGAGTCAATCGTTAGTGTTTTGTTGTTTTTTCGTATCTTAGCCTTACCAAGCGGCACTTGAATAGTCAAGTCGGATTTTATTTCATAAACTTTTTCAAGTTTACGAAGCAACCGATTTACTTGTATTTCATTTAGAATGCAATCGGATCCATCAGGCAATTTGTATTTCAGTATGGCGCCTTCCGATTGTAACTTTTCATATAATGAAGTACTTTCTATTAATAAGGCACTTGGCACAGTAGATCTTAAAACCTCACTTAAATCTTTTTGTTTTGCAAAAGAATTGAGGAAGTCCTTAACCCCTCCACCTTGCCTTATCAGACAAAGTTGATTATAAGACCATGTCGCAATTTCATCGAAATTAACTCTCTGTGATGCCTCTACCAATCGTCCTGAACCAGAGATTGTCTTAATTATTGCACCTTGCCTAAGTTTTAAGTAGTAAGGTATTGACCTACCAGCAGCATGAGTAGAGTAAGAACCTTTAAGATCTGCTGATTCTGCAGATCTATTTCTGATTGCCTTATCTGAATTAGTTATTGTTCTTGTGGATATTTTTTGGAATAAAACATCAGAATCATTAAAGGTGCTAGCCAATAAATTACTCGATACTAAATTAAAACTTCTTTCAATATCATCTGAAATATTTGCACAGCTTTTCTTTATTATTGCCACACTATTATCAAACTCAAGAATTAATATAAAAGCATAAATTTTATCTTGGTAGTTCTCTCCGCCCTCGATCTCCCCAATAAAATACACTGGCTTGAGTGTTGGGAAGATTCGCAATGAATATTTATAAGGGATATCATTTTCAATTAATCTTTTGTCAATTCTAAACTCCTCTAATAGGTAATCACTACCAGGTTCAATATTGTCATCTGCAGCATCCAAAATATTAGTTATTTCAACGTCTGTTATTGTTCTGTTTCGATTGTCTTCTGGTATTATTAAGTTATAGAATTGAATGTTTTTTGTAAGCTCTAATCTATCAATCATCATAAAACTCCTGTTAGTATTTGGCACATTTTTATGATTGTACATTCCCTTATAAATCACACCATTAATATCTATCTATCATAAGGTTGAACAGGCGAATCGCTAATGGAAGATTGCTCTTACCGACGAGGTTCTCGCCCAACAAGACTATGTTGCCCGTCAGAGGGATATTAACTGTCTCAAAATCACGAAAGTTGAGTATCTTTAAATTTGCAAAACACATAACAACCCCTATAAATCAACCTATCAAATCTAGCCATCATATTTTTACTAAATTTATTGCATTGGCACAGCACTGCAGCAAGTTATAGTTAATGCCTCAATTGGATTTATGTTCCAGCGTTCACATTCTCATGCAGAGCCAAACCTTATCTTCTCCAGACCTACTTACAAATCTTTCGCCTGCCTAGACGTCGTTGTTCCAGTTAAACCTTCATTACTTCAGTCACCGGATAGTAGCTATCCCCGCCAACATAGCACAGTGTTCTTACGCTCAGAAATAAGTGCGCTGTAGGCTCAAATTTGCGTCTTGCCATTATTTCTGGGGTGTTATCCAGCTTGTTGGAATAAGTTTTACGCCATTACGCCAGCGATCAGAGACTGCAGCCTGAAACCAGTCATCTTTAAGGTCTGCATGGTCCATAACTATTATCTGTAAATCAGGGGCGAGCGTTTTAGCAGCGTGGTTGATTAGGCTGAACAGCCGATTTACAGCGTTCTGATCTTCATTCTTCAGAGCGTCAATAGACCCATCATTATCTTTTTCAGGTGGATAATGCGCCTGCGATGGCTGGTCGAGAATTAGAAATCCTGGCACGGGGCGTTTTTTTTGACGGAACCAGCGATGAAGGGCCAGATGAGCCAAAATATGGTAGCCGACCCAATTTTCCCCGCTGCCCATACGGAAAAGTGGTACCGGTCCGTCCAAGGTATCTGCCACAACGGTGAGTTTGCGGATATCTAGACGCAGGTTGCTTCCCTGATGTTCTAGATCGAGAAGTTCCGAATATTCAGTCATATAACGGCCGATTATATTGAGGAAGGCCGCAAGTTTCTCTCGTACAGCAGTCGGATCCAATTTTTTTTCAAGGAAACTTACAGTTAATTGCTGATTTTCTAACCGGGTGCGAAGACCCGAATACTGCTCTGCATCGCTGACAGTTTCAAGATACTGTGCGATTTTCCCCAGAGTCCGCGCCTGCAGCATAAAGTTTTCCTGCTGTACTCGCAGATATTCAGCTTGTTGGATGCAATCACTGATTTTTTTCTGATTCTCTCGAAGATTATTGAGGAGAGTATTTTCCTGTATTTGGAGGGCTGCTAAGCGCTTCTGGAGCCTTGGATTTTCTGCTTCTACCGCCTCAAGTTGTCGGCTCAATTCATTGAGTGAATGGTTGAGTTGAGCAACAGAAGGAGGAATGTTTTCGAGGTGACTTTCGCAAAGAGGACAAAGCTGCGATACCTCTGAGGACTTTATCAAATTCACTACGCTGAGTCTTGCACGCTGCTCCCGCGCCTCTCGCTCATAGCCGGTTGATTCTGAGGTAAACGCCCGCGTTTCACGAATCTCGCTATTCAGTCTCTCAAGCTCAGTACGCATCCCTTGACGTTCTGAGCGCAGTCGCATCAATATGTCATCATGATCACTTACTACAACTGCATCTGAAAATACTCCTCGCTCGCTCAAGCTTTGGAGCAGAGTCATGCAGGCCTCATAGTTTACAACTACGGTTCGATCGTCGGTAAGCCCTGCCATTTTAGCTTCTTCAAGAAGAGCTTTTGCACGCGGAAATGTGGCGTCATCCAGCGATTCAGCTTCCCGTACCAACCTTTCAAGCTGACGCAGTAGTTTTCGCGCATCGTCCAATTGGGCTTGCTGTAAGAGCCGCTCTTCATCCATTGCGCCAAGAAAATAAGGAAAGGTGTCCCGGATAGCCTGCGCTATAAAACCATCATCTTGGCGATGAAACAGACGCTGTTTGTTATCAATGTCGTTCTGATCCTGGAAACAAAAAAGAAGCGAGTGGCGGAAATTTGCCTCCAGAGAGGGTCGCGTAGGACTCGGGGGACGGTGTTCGTTTTCATTAATGCCGATTGCCGTTCCCAGAAATTTCTCCACAGCGTTGACTGTAGTGTTTTTGTGGAGAGTTGCGCCATCGGGAATCGACAGGGAGCTCCCTCGGGCAATATAGATGTCGCCGTGAGACTGTGTACCGGCATCTGGATTGCGTCGCGCGATAAAGATTTGGCTATCATTCAGTTGAAAAAGGATCCCATACCATTGCGTACATTTGCGGATAACGCCATCGGCTACGTAACATTCGCTTCGCCCGGTAACGTAATCAATAATATCAATTATTGCTGATTTACCCGTTTTGGATGCGCCGGTCAAGATGTTCAGTTGACCGGGATGAAGGGTGATTTCACGACGTTCTCCCCCGTGGTTGTAAATCACAAGGCTGGCTATCTGAAGACTCATGGCGCTATCCCCCATGCAGCATAAATAGTCGCTGTTGTACCAGCTGCTGCGAGCCAACGCCCCAGAAATGCCGCACGCTCAATGCATTCTCCGGCTTCCTGAGTAAGCAGCGGCGTTCGTTTTTCTGTAGGTGGGAGCAGTTTAGCTCCTTTCTTTAAGTCACCATTTTCATCCAAGCAAAGAGCGCTTTGCCTTGTGCCAAATAATATGCTCTCACGGGTAATACCGTTTAGCCGCCTGACTCTGTCGGGGAAATTAATCATCGTATCTCGGTTGTCCTGGCACCATGCCATTAGTGACGTTACGGTTGTAGCAGGCAGAGCCTTGCGTGTTTTCTGATGAAGAATTATCGGAAGGATTATAAAGGCTAGTGCAAAGGGTAAAGAGCAACCGGTCTTTTTATTGAATTCTGACGATGTATTGGCTATAAGCAATACGCAGAAAGCTGGGTTGAAGAGGTAGCTCTCCTCTATGGGACGGGAAGACCAAGGCTCCATCATCAATCCTCTCCTTTCTGTTCATCACTATTATTCTGCATGAAGTCAGGGTGCCACCCCACTGCGTATCGGTTAGCCAAAATATGGTAGCTTCCGTGGGTAAGAAACCGCTCTCGTAGGCTGCGGAGAGGAAAACATGCCTGCTGTTCTGCCCATGTGAACAGGTCCTTTCCAGAACGTATACGATCGGACTCATCACTATCAGGTAATAAATCGTCTTTCTGTGCGGCGAATCGTGGTTGCCAAGCCTCTATCAGGTCTTGCTCGAACGTTTTAAGCTCATCATTAAGCAATAATTCTTCTCTTACCCATTTTGAGCGTTGCTCTGAAGCTCGGTAATAATCACGGATGGCATACTCAATACGAGCCGAACCGAGATTTATCTTTCGCAATTGATTGACAAAGGGTCGACTATCTAGCTGAGCGATCACTTCTTGAGGAGGAGAAAATGACCGAAAATCTACAGGTAATGAGGAACGTCGAAACTCCTCTCGCAGTTCATCAATGCGGGATTCAATAGCCAGCACTGGGATGCTGCCCACCTCATTGCCGCTGAGCATACGTATCACTTGGTCGAACCACCAGCCTTCTAAACGCTCGGTGAAAATTTCGATATGCTGTCTTCCTACAGCACGGTGCAACTGCCGGTAAATATCTTCTTTAACATCAGTAATCGAAGGAGATCTATCAAGTACATATATTGATCTTAACAGAGCAAATCGAGCCTCCTCCGGTAAGAGCTTATAGGCGTTGAAAGCTTCTTGTAGCGCGCGGTTATTTGAACTGTTTGCAGTCGTGAGTAACAAAAAATCGGCTTGAGCCTCGTTACGACTTTCTGTTCGTAATAGAAAAGACGCCGAATTCGAAGGTGCCAAACCAGTTGTTATTAGGAAGTGACGAGTTCTTGAGAAACCGCCACTATCGGTGGCTACACTTTTTATCCAGATGAGTAGCGTTTTCCAAAGGTCAGCGCTGCTGTCAGTCAGCTTTCCAGTTTTGGCTTTATGATGTTTGGTCTGGATAAGATGAATCGGTAAGCCGTTTGCCTCAAAAGCTATATCATCAAACTTTTCAATTGAAATCCTGAACTCTGGTGAATCCAGAGTAGCTTCCAGTCCTTTTAGCAATGCGTAGCGACACTGATACAGATAGCCAGTGGCCGACGCGCTGGCCTCATGCGCGTTACTCATCCCGTCACTCCGTTAATTTATCGATAATATTTTCTAACTGAAATCCAATCAATTTACTACTGTCAACACCCAGGATTCTGAAAAATATTTTATGAGGGGAACCCTAGATAGCCTAATCAGTCCAAGTACAACATCCGCCCCTTATGTAAGCAACTTCCACTCTTAGTATGTGCAGACTGTTAGACCTCTTTGCTCTCTTAGGATAGATTCCTCGATGCTCTCGTTAGTTATGCTAACGTTTAGGGTTAAACCATAGTAACGATCACCACATTCCGAGGATTGCTCAACCTGATTTATTCAATCCGCAACTATTGGTGGTCATTTTGGTGGTCTTGACAGGATGAATGACCTGCTCCCCGTTGATTAGTACACCCGATGTTAGTAATGTCTTCATAAGCCACATGAGGACATCCCCATGAAGAAGCGTTTTTCCAACCAACAGATCATTAGTATTCTCCGCGAGGCTGAAGCCGGAGTAACGTCGAAGAACTTAAAGTGATGACGTGAGGCAACTTTTGGGTTGGAAGAAAATTGCAGCTTGCGGCCGTCGCACAGAGGGTTTAATCCACCTCTCTCAGAAAGACCTGGCATAAGAATACGGAGCTTTTGAATGCTATATCCACGTTGGTGCGACATAACTATCCAAGAGCAAGACAACAAGCAGCTATGGCGCTTGTCCGAACGCGATGGAGGAAGGGCTGCTATCGAAGCTACCCTAACTACTCGGATCCGAGCTCACTACGACAATTTGGACGAAATAGCTGAAGACGTCCGTGAGTTGGGATACCCAGGCGCGGCTGCAATTTTGGCTGAGCGCATGCCGCGCTCCACCCGAGCACGTTCGGGAGAGCTTGGCGAGATCCTCGCGACCGAGTTGGTCGAAGAACATCTTGAATTCGAGGTTCCGATCCGTCGCCTGCGATACAAAGATGGTCGAGAGATGGCGCTGCGCGGCGACGATTTCGTCGGTCTAAAGCTCGATGACCAACAAAAATTGCACTACTTAAAAGGCGAGTCTAAGAGTCGTGTAAACCTTGCCAACGCCACCATCTCTGAGGCACGAAAAGCACTGTCCAGAGACGATGGCAGACCTACGGCAACGTCCCTTCTCTTCGTCGCGGATCGACTCATGGAGGGTGAAGGCGAACGACGGCAGATGGGTAGACGGATTCGTAATGAAGTCGCCAGTCGATCTGCGCCCCAAGGGCGAACCAGTCACATGCTGTTCACCTTGTCGGGCAACGCCACGCCTCAGGCACTGTACGACGATCTCGCAGCGGCGGATCTGGTTCGTCCCCATCTTTCTGCAAATTTGCGCATAGAAGACCATCAGGCCTTCATTCTGGCCTGCTACGAGAGGGCTCTGGCACTTGGAAACGACTGAAGAACTGACTGCATTCCTGCTCGACATCACACAAGACGGATATCGAGGTCGCTTGCAGGCCCGGGGTCAAGCAAGGGCTCTTATTCGCCATGAAGGAAACTTGCCACCAGACGCTCCAGCCTTCAGCGAAGGGATCGACTCCGATCTTGCGGACTATGGCTTCTCAGTACTACGTGCTTCCTTGGCGCTACGCGAGCTTGAAGGTGATGCAGTGACTTGGCGAAAAGGCTTCGTACAGGCAGGTGGGGCCTTTGAGGCATTGGTTCAGAACGGGTCACAGGCCGACGCATCTCGAGGGTTCTATCGAACAGTGGGGGCTGCTTCCTTTCACTTGGCCAACTACTCTGCGCTGGCATTTTCGCTTCTGTCGCAATTACAGGCCGATCAGAATCGTTCGCCTGCCGAGGATGCTCTCGCGCTCCTAATCGTGCGTGATCTTCAAGGCTTGGTTCAACGTGCGAGGGAGTGGCTTAGCAGCCCAGCGAACCGAGATGAGGGAATCGCCAGAGCTGCGGCCGAGGGAGCGCTTGACCCCGACGATATCGTTTCGCGTGTAGCGACGTCGACAATGTTCAGAGCATTGGTGTTCTTTGAGTTTGCCCTGCAAACCGGCCAAGAGTCCCTCGTTGTAGAAGCTCGCAACCTGCTGAAACGGGCGATTTCATTGACCAAAGCGGCCAGCGCGGTGTCACTCTGGTGGATTCTTCGAATCACCGTGAACCTGATAGATGATCTTTGGGCAAGCAGTCTGCACAAGGTTCTGCCCTCCGAAGGGCCACTAGGCTCGCAAGACTACGCACAACTTCGGAAGCTTTTTGTCTCTGAGTTGTACTGCAGGAGGTCATCTGAGGTCGAATTGTGGCCTTCTCAACTTCTGGCGGCACAGCGAGCCGTCGATGTCTCCGACGACCTAGTGGTCGCGCTCCCCACGAGCGCGGGCAAGACGCGGATTGCAGAGATCGCTGCGTTGATGGCTCTGGCGTGTGGTAAACGCGTTTTGATAGTCACGCCACTCAGGGCTCTGTCCGCTCAGACCGAGCGCTCCTTCCGCAAGACATTCACACCTCTTGGATTTTCCGTCTCGTCGCTGTATGGAAGCAGCGGTGTAGCAGGAAATGACGAGGATGCGCTCCGGGAACAGAACATCGTCATAGCCACCCCAGAAAAGTTGGATTTTGCTTTGCGGAACGACCCCGACATCATCAATGATGTCGGCTTGATCGTCCTAGACGAAGGACATCTGATTGGTCCAAGTGAACGCGAGATCCGCTATGAGAATCTGGTGCAACGGTTGCTGCGGCGCACTGACCATGGCGACCGGCGGATCGTTTGTCTTTCGGCAATTCTGCCGGCAGGCGATCAGCTCAACGATCTGACTGCATGGATTCGCAGTGATGCGCCTGGCGATCCGATCCAGTCCAGTTGGCGCCCTACGCGTCAGCGCTTTGGCACTCTGTCTTGGCTCGGAAATTCTGCGCGGCTGAGCTTCGACCTTGAGCCAAATGGCCCTTTCATTCGACACTTTGTGCCAGAGGTCCCACCCATTCGCCCTCGTCGTACGGCATTTCCAAAGGACAACAAGGAGCTAACTCTCGCAGCGGCATGGAAGTTCTCTGAGCAAGGAAAGAGAGCTCTCGTATTTTGCACCCAACGAGATCATGTTGAAGGATTTGCCGAGACGGCCCTGGACCTGCAGCGACGAGGCTTTCTGCCATCTCTGCTTGCCAACGCCCAAGAGGTTGAACGTGCCATGGCCGTAGGTAGGGAGTGGCTAGGCGCGGAACATCCTGCAGTACGCTGTCTGGCCATCGGCGTTGCGATTCATCATGGTCGTCTTCCCGGCCCCTTCCTGCGGGAAGTGGAGACACTACTTGCCGCAGGCGTTCTACGCGTTACCGTGGCGTCACCCACCTTGGCGCAGGGACTGAACCTCAATGCAGCGGTACTCCTGATCCCAAATCTGTACAGGGCGGGCACTCTGATCACGGGTGAGGAGTTTGCCAACGTTGCTGGCCGCGCCGGGCGCGCATTCGTGGATCTCGAAGGACTCGTGATCCACGTAATGCATCAGCCAGAAAATTGGCGCCACCAGCGATGGAGAGAGTTGGTCACGTCGGCCAAGGCTCGGTCACTCTCAAGCGGCATCATTGTCGTGGTCAACGAGGTCATACGGCGCCTCGCGACGTCGGGTGTTTTTGCGCGTGGGGATGCCATGGATTACCTGTCTAGCACGCAAGATGCTTGGTTCCCGGATGCTGTAGATGGTGAGATGGAGTCAGACTCAATGGAGAGCCTCATCGAGCGGTTGGATACAACCGTCCTTGGGCTCGTCGAAGCGCTTGACGCGCAAAGTGCGGATCTACCAAGGCTGCTCGATGAAGCCCTTGCGGGTTCACTTTGGGCAAGGCAAATCGCTCACCTTGACGGCGCCGAAAAGCAGAAGCAAGTGTGGATTCTCCTCAGTAGAGCACAGCTCATTTGGAACAAAACAACGGTCGAGCAACGCAAAGGTCAGTTCGCGATGGGAGTGGGCCTAGAATCGGGCCTTGCCATCGACGCGTTGGCTGTCGTGCTGACTGAGCTTCTTGACCGTGCCGATGCAGCCGCCCTCGCCAGTGACGCAGATGCCCTGATCGCTGCTCTCATTGGAATGGGAGAGCGGCTTCTTGCGATCCGTCCCTTCGTTCCAGATGACCCACTGCCGGCGAACTGGAGAGACTTGCTGGGAGCTTGGGTGCGAGGGCAAGACGTAGCAGCCATCGGCCAAGAGGGAATGCGCTTCGTGGACGACGCATTTGTCTATCGCCTGGTTTGGGCGATTGAAGCCATCCGGATGAATCGGCGCATCAATGGAGGCGAATCAGAACTACCCGTCGAAGGAGCTGCTGCCGCCTGCCTGGAAGCTGGACTACCGTCCAACGCCATGGCCATGCTTGTTCGGGCCGGACTGCCCTCGCGGGTGGCCGCCAAGATAGCCGTGGAGCAACTCGCGCCCGCCTTCACGAATCGCGCGGAAATGAAAACCTGGTTACGATCGGAAGAAGTAGCAGGCTTCGACCATGTTCCTGGATGGCCCACGCTTGAGACTCATGCAATCTGGCAGCAGTTTCGGCACGACGTTGTGTCAAGCGTAGATGGCAGGTGGGCGTCGCAGGAGTGGACGATGCAATGGGCAACAGACTCAACAGTGCCTCTGCGTATTGAAGTTGATCCGCAAGATGGACAAGTGTCGATAGCGACGCCAGATTTTTCACAGCTCACAACAATCAGACAGAGGCTTCAGGCGGAACTACCGAGCCTGCTTGAAGTTGAATCTCTACAGAGCGGAACGAGTGTCACCATCCGCCGTATTGGAAAAGGCGAGGCGCGTTGGGTGGATAAGGACTGATAGCTTTTTTGTGTAGATGGTACGTAAAATCAGCCACTGCTCCGAAAACGACACGGAGCCTGCTCCGGCCACAATGACCTGATCCAGCATACGCACCTCAACTAGCCCCAGGGCTTCCTTGACCACTTCACGCGGATACACCGATGCACTGTCGATGGTGCCGTGGAACATCTCCCGGTGCTCGATCAGCCGGTGGCGCGTATCCAGAAACAGCACCGCAAAGACTTCATGCTCAAAGCCTGCCAACTTGCTGCGCAGGTATTCCTTGACCAGCGCCGTGGAACTAAAACGGGTGCACTTAAACTCTGACTAACAAAAGATTTGTATGCTCAAGATAGATTGCATGTACAGCATAAGTGGTCAGTTTGGGGGGGCTTGACAGAAAGGGATTTGCGATTTAGCTTAATTATCAGCCAATTAATGGCAAAGGCGATCCCAGTCAAAGGAGCCGTATTTAAGAAGAGTCCGCTTAAGGATACTTAAGCAGGATTTTTTGCTGTTCTGCGTTCTGTATACCCGTTAACAAGACGATACCCCTATCACACTCTTAGTAAAATGGCGGCCATCAGTGACCAATCATTGCTTTTGTCTCAACACCACAATGTTAGGATCATTGGCGCAAATTTAAGTATTCCCCTCTTATCTAAGGTTTTATTATGTTTTACAGACATGGAGTCACAGTATGATGCAAAAACATTTTGACATTGTTCAGGCTATTATCGGTAACTGCTTTATGAACAATATGGCAAACAATAGATTTTTATACAGCAAGACGAATGGTAGCTCAACTACAAAATACCCATTAAACTGCATAGGTTTTTTCTCATGGAATAGCAGCTTGCAAAATAATTACACAAAATTTGTCCTATTTCCTATTTTCTTTGATTATCTGGATAGCTATGTTGATCTTCGTTTTGACTGTGTCAACGAAAGCTTCAACAAAAAAATCCTCATTCTCGAATCCAATATTGATAAAGATTCAATTGATGATTTGTTCCTTCATACGCTGTACAAAATGTGTTCTCAGATTAGAAATAAAATGCTTCACCATCGGCTCAACTATAACGGTGCCGAAGTGACAGCCAGCGAGACCACTGTCACCATTCCGCAGTTCAGAGTTATCAATGAACTGATTTACCAATATGTAAAATTCTCAAAGACCGGTAATTCACTCTTTGAAAAAAACGCTCTCTATTCCGGGTTAGTTGATATTCTTAAAAAAAATAACGATAGTGAACATGAGTTTGTTCAACGAGTAGAGTTGATGTCCGACTACTTGTTCATAACCCCCTATGAAGCTCGCGATTTGCACACTATCAACGCCCCCATGACTTCCACTGACCTCATTATCGATCGAGTCTCTTATCCTGCAAAATGTTTCTACGATGACAATGAAATATTTAAGGAAAAATATCCAGATCCTGAAGAAAAAATCATCATTGGAAATCGTTATTATTTTTTCCAAATGGAAGACAAATTATACTTAGTACCTTCGGAAGCGGTAAACCATCGCAAAAAGATCACTTTCGGTGAGATTGATGCCTGGGAGTTTCAAACACAGTAACCTTTCTACAGGTCCGATGCACGTGTGTATCGGGTACTTCAGCGTGAGCCAGTGCATCCGGGTTATGCTCGCAGGAAGAGATACAAAGAGTGCAGTCGGTGAAAATGTGGAAACAAAGCATCACCTATTACGATACATACACTGACTTTATGAGTAACATCAGGAAAATCAAACTTCATGTCCCTGAAAACTTCCAGCAGACCGATATAGCTGGGGTTGTTAGCGACCAAACCACCATCCGCAAAATAAGTGCGGAGATCTTCACAATAGGTTGGTGATTTGTTTTGATTTGGTGATTGATCTGATCGCACAATCCGGGCTGGGTTCCCTCAAAGTGATCTACTATTCCGCGCAGCTATTTAGTCGATGTTGAGCAGGTCATTAATATGCGGCGTTCATGGTCAGAGAAACCAACTCGATAGCCGACTGGCGAGAGGCCATTTTATGGTCTGTTGCACTTCAGCACTTGGTGGTCATTCTGGTGGTCTTGACAACAAGAGCTTTCAGGTTTAGCTTATTTATTAGCCAGCTACTGGCAAAGGCGATCCCAGTCAGAGGAGCCAAATTTAAAAAGCCTGCTTTGTAGCAGGCTTTTTGCTTTTCTGCGTCGGGTAGAATTGTCGGCTGGTGGCTGCGCCTGACCCGACCTACAAATCAGCGGACCGTTGATCGTCAAATAAAAAAGGCTCCCTGTCACCAGAGAGCCTTTTTCACAATTCGCTGCGATTATTCGCTTTTAGCTTCGGCGTTTTTGATTTCGCCCATCACTTTCAGCTTTTTAGAGATGTCGCGACGCTCTTTGGACAGCTCGGCATTTTTGATGATGTAATCATCAACGCGGTCTTCATAGTCGCTCTTCATGCTGGCGATGATGCCCTGAATAGCTTCAACGCTCATGCCCGGCTTGATGTAGTCGCTAAGGTTGTCGAGCAGCAGAACACGTTTCTGGTTGTCACGGATCTTCTTCTCAACGTCCTGGATTTCACGCTGCAGTTTGTTTTTGCGGCGGAACAGGCGGACGAATTCCAGAACATCCTGGAACGAAGGCTTGATAGTTTCCATTTTTACACCCCTGATAATGTGAGATTCGGATTCGTTAAAGCAACCGTTGTAACAATAACCTTACTGACAGCGGCTGCGAATGACAATGGCTATATCGTTTAAAGCTATCATAACCCCAATTGCTGCTGAATCGAAGCAGCAGGCGTCACATCCGCGTTTTATTTGCGCAGCGCCCGACAAATCAGGTGCGATAGCAGCTCAAGCTGTCGCGCTAGCTCCAGGCTCAGCCAGACATAGCCGTGAATGGGCGTTTCCGCCACGTTATCGCCCTGCCGCTCGTTGATTAACTGCTTCAGTTCCGCCACGATTTCATTGAGCCGCTCGCTGTTCGCCAGCACGGGCTGCGGGTTGCCTTCATAGAGCGCATGGGCGATGGTCAGCAGGGTCTGCTGCGTCATCATCTGCGTCTCTTTGAGGGTCTGGGCGTTAAGCATCAACAGATGGCTGGGACGCGTGGCCCAGTGCGCATTGATTTGCAGTTCAAGCATGCACACCAGATTGCGGCTGACCGTCTGGATAGCTTCGAAAATCGCTTTCTGAATATGGGTCTCTTTACTGGCTGGTACTATCAGGCCGCGCATTTTGACCACGTCGTTGAGGATGGTTTGCAGATGCTTTTCCAGCCGGGGACGCTCAACCAGATTCGGTGAAAACCCCGCCTGGTAAACGCGGTTAAACGCCGTGACGTAGTTAGCCATCTGGATACGCCAGTGCAGAAAAGCCCGCTGCGGCCAGATGCCGGTAAACAGCATGGCGAGCAGCGAGCCCAGAATAACATCCCCGCTTCGCCACATCGCCGTGGTCATATCCCCTGCTGGCGCGCCGACCACGACCGCGAGAGTGATACCAATCAGCAGCGCCTGATAAGGCCGTTTGCCCAGCGCCAGCCAGCCGCACAGGAACATGGCGGCACCGCACCATGCCAGCATCACTGGAAATGAGATGAGCTCAAGCTTCAGGGCAATCAGCCCCAGAGCAGAGCCAAGCACGGTACCACCTATCCGCTCGAAGGCGCGCGGGACAACGTTTCCCCAAAATGAGATTGGCCCCATCACCACCACCAACGTGATCAGCGGCCACGTTCCTTCCGGTATATCCAGCAACCTGACCAGTACAAAGGTCAACACGAACGCCAGCGCGATGCGACACCCGTGCACCACGCGGTAATGTTTATATAAGCGAATTTCAAAAGGGGTTAATGATTTGTCGGGACGCACACCCGCTCTCCAGCAACACGGCAAATCACAATTGTACTGTGTTTTCAGCCGGGCGGATCGCTCCCGGCTGAAAAACCCTTCATTGAGCAGGCTTAAACCGTTTTGTGCTCTACCGCGATAAACATTTCAATATCCCAGTAGCCGTCCGCGTTGCCATCATTGAGATAGCGCTCAAAGCAGGGCTTAAGCGCCATCTGATATTTATTATCCTGCAGCAGGGAATTAAAGAACTGATACCACGGGGTTGCAAAGTCGTAGTTTTCCACGCGCGCCGTCGCCACGGCATAATCACCGGCCGCGATTTCCGTCATCATCACCCCTTCGCTGTTTTCCGGGATGACGAAATCATCCGGTACGGTAACGGCCGTATCGCAGCGCAGTTTTTCTGCCGGAACCTCATCGGGGTTATCGTAGTAGACCGCCACCCACTCCAGCGGCTCAATGTGACGCCCGTCTACCCACATGACCAGCTGTTCAAAACCCTGCTTGACCGTTTTTTCCCACGGCCCAACAAGATGAAAACCCGCAATCTTACGTTTCTGTTGCTGCTTGATGCTGTAGTCCATGCTGCCTCCGATTAGTACTGTATATTTATACACTATAAAGCAGGATTTCTATTATCGGCAAACGAGGAGTGTTTATTATGTGAGCAGACTCGCAACCCTGCCAGTCTGCCCATCAGCGGTTAAAGCGTGTGGTGAAGATAATCGCTCAGGCGTGAGAATACGCCTCCCTTATCAACGGCTTCCAGAGTGACCAGAGGCCAGTGCGCCACGACCTTGTCGCGGTCATAGAGCTGGATCTCCCCGACCCGCTGATGCGCGGTAATCGGTGCTTCCAGCTCTTTTTTATCCAGCACGTATTTGGCTTTGATGTTCGGTACTTCCGCTTTCGGCAGGGCCAGCCAGAAGTCCTGGTCGGTGCCCAGTTTCACCTGTTCTTTATCGCCGTACCAGATACGCTCTGTTCCGACTTTTTTACCGTTATGCAGGATCTGCACCGTATCGAAATTCTGCTGCCCCCAGTGCAGCAGTTTGCGGGCCTGGTCCTCGCGCCCTTTCGGGCTGTCTGCGCCCATCACCACCGCAATCAAACGACGCTGACCGTCCACCGCGGAGGCAATAAGGTTAAAGCCTGCTCCTGAGGTATGCCCCGTTTTCAGGCCGTCCACGTTCATGGTTTTATCCCATAGCAGGCCGTTACGGTTTTGCTGGGTGATGCCGTTCCAGGTGAGACTCTTTTCGCTGTACATATGATAAAACTCTGGCTCACCGTGAATGATGGCCCGGGAGAGCACGGCCAGGTCATAGGCCGAGCTGTGCTGGCCCGGCGCGTCCAGACCGTGGACGGTTTCAAAGTGCGTATCACGCAGGTTCAGCTTCTGCACGTAGTCGTTCATCATCTTCACAAACTGCGGCTGCCCGCCCGCCACGTGATCGGCCAGCGCCACGCAGGCATCGTTGCCGGAATCGACAATCAGACCGCGGCTTAAGTCACGCACGGTGACGCGATCGCCCTCTTTCAGAAACATCAGCGACGAACCGTCAAAAACCGGGTTGCCCTTTGCCCACGCGTCACGCCCTACGGTGACAATGTCATCCGGGGTAATGCGGTGGCTATCAATAGCCCGGTCGACCACATAGCCCGTCATCAGTTTGGTGAGGCTCGCCGGGTTACGTTGCTGATGTTCGTTGCCCGCCGTTAAAATTTGACCAGTCGTGTAATCCATCAGCACCCAGGAGCCAGCCTGAATGGCCGGAGGCTGCGGCGAAAAATCCAGTGGTTCGGCCGCAAAAGCAGATGAGACACTCGAAGCGAGTAAAGAAACAGCAATAAACAGACGGCGTTTCAACGGTATATCCTCAGGTCATTAAAAATCGATGACCTTTTTACGGGACTTCTGATGTCGTTACCTGGCTTAATTGCAAAAAAATGTGACAGAACGCAGGTTTTACGCGGAAGCGGTCTCGCAAATTTGCGACGCGGCGGCGCTTTTTATTCGGTCTGACCCGCACGATCGTTTACCATAGTGACGTCATTTTTTAACAGGATGGTATTACTGGTGTCTGACTCTGCCGCACGCCCGACTTTTTTATTCCACGACTACGAAACCTTTGGCACGCATCCGGCGCTGGACCGACCGGCGCAGTTTGCCGCCATCCGCACCGATGACGAATTCAACATCATTGGCGAGCCTGAGGTCTTTTACTGTAAACCGGCTGATGACTACCTGCCGCAGCCCGGCGCGGTAATGGTCACCGGGATCACGCCGCAGGAAGCACGAGAAAAAGGCGTTAACGAAGCAGAGTTCGCCCGCCGTATCCACGATCTGTTTACCGTGCCTAATACCTGCGTGGTCGGTTACAACAACATCCGCTTCGATGATGAAGTGACGCGCAATATCTTCTATCGCAACTTCTACGATCCGTACGCCTGGAGCTGGCAGAACCGCAATTCACGCTGGGATCTGCTCGACATCATGCGCGCCTGTTATGCCCTGCGCCCTGAAGGCATTAACTGGCCGGAAAATGAGGAAGGGCTAACCAGCTTCCGGCTGGAACACCTGACGCGCGCCAACGGCATCGAGCACAGCAATGCCCACGATGCGATGGCAGACGTTTATGCCACCATTGCCATGGCGAAGCTGGTGAAAACCGCACAGCCCCGGCTGTTTGAATATCTGCTGAGCCACCGAAGCAAGCAGAAGCTCATGACCCTTATCGACGTACCGCAGATGAAGCCCCTGGTGCATATCTCCGGCATGTTTGGCGCCTGGCGCGGCAATACCAGCTGGGTTGCGCCGCTGGCGTGGCACCCGGATAACCGTAATGCGGTTATCATGGTGGACCTGGCGGGCGATATTTCGCCGCTGCTGGAGCTTGACAGCGATACCCTGCGCGAACGGCTTTACACCCCGAAAAATGAACTCGGCGATCTGCCTGCGGTGCCGGTTAAGCTGGTGCACATCAATAAATGTCCGGTGCTGGCGCAGGCGAACACGCTGCGTCCGGAAGATGCCGACAGGCTGGGCATTAACCGTCAGCACTGCCTGGATAACCTGAAAGTGCTTCGCGATAACCCGCAGGTGCGCGAGAAAGTGGTCGCCATCTTCGCCGAGGCGGAGCCGTTCGTGCCGTCCGAAAACGTGGATGCCCAGCTCTACAACGGCTTCTTCAGCGATGCCGACCGCGCAGCCATGAATATTGTTCTGCAAACCGAGCCGCGTAACTTACCTGCGCTGGACATCACCTTCGCCGATAAGCGCATCGAAAAGCTGATGTTTAACTACCGGGCGCGCAATTATCCCGGCACGCTGGATGAAGCAGAACAGGCGCGCTGGCTGCAGCACCGTCGAAACGTGTTTACGCCAGAGTATCTGCAGCATTACGCGCAGGAGCTTGAGTCGTTATACAACCAGTATGAAGGCAATGCAGAAAAACAGATCCTGTTAAAAGCCCTGTTCCAGTACGCGCAAGAGATAGTCTGAAGTGAGATATAAAAAAACCGGAGACAAGGTCTCCGGTTTTTTTTTGATACGTTAAGACTTAAGCAACGTCTTCGTACTGAGGAACCGGGTTACGGAAGCTCTTCGTAACGCAGGCCAGGTACACCAGACCGATACCTGCCCAAATCAGGCCAAGCACCATCGAGCTCTCTTCCAGGTTAACCCACAGCGCGCCCACGGTCAGGGCACCGCACATCGGCAGGAACAGATACTGGAAGTGATCTTTCAGCGTCTTGTTACGCTTTTCACGGATCCAGAACTGAGAGATAACCGACAGGTTAACAAAGGTGAACGCCACCAGCGCACCGAAGTTAATCAGCGCCGTTGCCATCACCAGGTCAAAGTTAATCGCCAGAAGCGCGATCGCACCGACCAGGATAATGTTCATCGCCGGGGTACGCCAGGTTGGATGCACGTAGCCGAAGAAGCTTTTCGGGAATACGCCATCACGACCCATTACGTACATCAGACGCGCAACGCCTGCATGCGCGGCCATACCGGACGCCAGTACGGTGATGGTGGAGAAGATCAGCGCGCCGACCTGGAACGCTTTACCCGCCACATAGAGCATGATTTCCGGCTGAGACGCATCCGGATCCTTGAAGCGCGAGATATCCGGGAAGTACAGCTGCAGGAAATAGGTCGAGAAAATAAAGATCAGACCGCCAATCAGCGCCGTCAGGAAGATGGCACGCGGGATCACGCGCTCTGCATCCTTCGTTTCCTCAGACAGGTTGCTAATCCCGTCGAAACCGGTAAAGGAGAAGCACAGAATCGTCGCCCCGGTAATCATCGGGATCACATGCGCATCACCAGACCAGAACGGTTTGCTGCTCGCCAGGGTGCCCGCGCCTTCGCCGTGGAATACGCCATAGATCACCATGCCAAGAATCACGGCAATCAGGACAACCTGAAGCACAACGATAACGGAGTTAAAGTTGGCAACAGACTTGATGCTTCGCAGGTTAAAGGCCGTCATAAAGGCTACCAGCGCCACGACGAAGATCCACGAGGGAATCGATGGCACCAGCGCTTCAAAATAGATTTTTGCCAGCAGAATGTTGATCATCGGCGCGAACAGGTAGTCGAGCAGCGAAGACCAGCCCACCATAAAGCCAACCGTCGGGCTGATGGATTTCTGGGCATAGGTGTAGGCGGAACCTGCAGACGGATAGCGACGCACCAGTTTACCGTAGCTCAGCGCGGTAAAGAGGATCGCAATCAGCGCAAAGCCGTAAGCCGTCGGCACATGACCGTCAGTGAGGCCCGATACGATACCGAATGTATCGAACAGCGTCATCGGTTGCATATAGGCAAGGCCCATCATAACAACCGGAATCAACGTAAGCGTTTTACGTAATTCCACGCGAGAGGTGTTTGGAGTTGCGTTATGCGACATAGTTATTCTCCTTTACGGTGATAACCGCCACGTAAGCGAAAAATTGCCCCATTTCTTTCTTCCTCAGCGACAACAACTGTCGGATTTTAGTAAATATCTATCCGGTACGAAGCCCGGCCTCTTGGTTTTTAGTTTCGTTTCGTACATGCAAAAAAAAATAACCGACGCCTTTTATATCGTCGATTATTCATTTGGTTGCAGCGGCGGCATTTTGCCCCACATCGGATACAAAAGGCAATACTTTGCAACGCACCGGGTCATTTTCTTTTTTCTAACTGGCTGATTTCTCGGCGCTCCCCTGAGAGTAAACTGCGGCGATAGCACTATTTGCTAAAATTTCGTCCCGCCACCAGGCGCTGGCCAGCCCGGCGGTTTGTTCATTCCAGCCGACCCACACCGATTCGTTACTGCTTTGCGCAAGCACCTGTTTTTCAACAAGCGCACCGCTATCAATAAAGCGCTGCGCCAGGTAGCGCGGTAAATAGCCGCAGCCCAGGCCGCTAATTTGCAGCTCCAGCTTGGTTTTAAAGTCAAAAACGGTAATGGCCTCCTGCTCATCCAGCAGCTGCGAGGAAACCGCACATTCGGGGCGAGAGCTGTCCCCGACTACTATTGCGCGGTACCCCTTAATAACGCGGCGGTTAAGAGGATCAGGCTCCTGAGCCAGCGGATGATGGGGCGCCACGGCAAATACCTGCTCCAGCACGCCCAGGCGGGCAAAGCCAAAGTCACTCAACTGGGGAGGCTCATGCAGGGCACCGACAAAGATGTCCGCCCTGCCCTGGGTTAAAGCCTCCCAGGAGCCGCCCAGCACCCCGTTGATGAAGATCAGCCGGGTGACGCTGTGATGCTGGTAAAACGCTTCAATGAGCGGCGTCAGTAGAGAAAACGGAAAGGTATCATCCACGCCAATCACCAGCTCATTCTCCCATCCCTGATGGAGCTTGACGGCCTGCTTTTCCAGCTCGCGAACGGTATGAAGAACGTCACGGCCTTTTTCCAGCAGCATCTGCCCGGTGCGGGTAAACCGCGCGCGGTGCCCGGAGCGATCGAGGATCTGTATGTTAAGATCGCTTTCCAGTTTTTGAACGGTGTAGCTCAGGGCCGAAGGGGTTTTGTAAAGCTTTGCCGAGGCAGCCGCAAAGCTCCCCTCTTTTTCCAGTGCATCCAGAATAATAAGAACATCCAGCAGCGGTTTCATGCTCGCCCCCTTTCGGTGTGCGACGGTCTCCGCTGCGGGGCTTATTCCATGGGCATCACCAGCGGATCGGGATACTGATACTCAAACCCCAGCTCATGGCAAATGCGATTGCCATCAACAATTTTGCCTTTACTTTCGTTCTTTGCCTCACCAAAAACCGGCGGAGCCAACCCAAGCTGGCGTGCCATGAGCGGGTAAAACGTGCTGCGCGCCGGATGAGACGGTGCACATATATTATAGATGTGTCCGCCTTTTGGAGCCTGTAAGAGTAGCTCAATCGCGCCAATAACATCTTCAAGATGCACAAGATTCACGCCATGCTGACCGTCTGGTGCCGTCTTACCGGCAAAGAAGCGCCCCGGATGACGCCCCGGGCCAACCAGCCCCGCCAGACGAACGATATCGACCTGCGTGCCGGGAAGGTTATGCAGCCAGTCTTCCAGCTCTTTCAGGACCTGACCGCTCGCGGTTACGGGACGGCGCTCGGAACTCTCTTTCACCACGCCCTCAGCATCGCCATAAACCGACGTCGAGCTGGTAAAAATAATGCGCGGGACGTGATGCGCCAGCGCGCTGTCGACAATCTCCTGCATCGCCTGCAGGTAGAATGATTCGCCCGGGCCACTGCGCCGTGCGGGTAGCGTAATCACCAGCGCATCTACGTTCATCAGCGTGTCCAGATCGTCCGCATCACACACCAGCTCCGGCTCCAGACGCAGTTCAACGCCATCAATACCGCACATGCGTGCCGCTTCGACCCCATCCCGGGTGGTCTTGCTCCCGGTCACCTGCCAGCCTTTCGCGGCTAATGACATCGCCAGCGGCATTCCCAGCCATCCTAAACCGACAATCGCGACCTTTTTCATGCGAATTCTCCTGACTCTCACTCGTCTTTCATAAGGCTACGCCAGCCCGGCAGAACACACAATTCATAGCATCAATATGAAATGAATTAATGATCAAAAAAAGCCCTTGCAATATGTCGTACAACTGGTTTAGGTTAAAAGACATCAAATGAATAAGCATTCATCGAGAATTTATATGACACGCGTTCAATTTAAACACCACCATCATCACCATCATCCTGACTAGTCTTTCAGGCGATGTGTGCTGGAAGACGTTTGGATCTTCCAGTGGTGCATGAACGCATGAAAAAGCCCCCGGAAGATCTTCTTCCGGGGGCTTTTTTTTGGACCAAATTCAGACAGGTTAAAACAGGTTAACGAGGAATAAAGAATGTTAGATAACTCACGTTTACGCATAGCTATTCAAAAATCAGGCCGTTTAAGTGACGATTCACGCGAACTGTTGGCCCGCTGCGGGATCAAAATCAACCTGCACACCCAGCGCCTGATTGCTCTGGCTGAAAACATGCCGATCGACATTCTGCGCGTGCGTGATGACGATATTCCCGGCCTTGTGATGGACGGCGTCGTTGACCTCGGTATCATCGGTGAAAACGTGCTGGAAGAAGAGCTGCTGACCCGCCGCGCGCAGGGTGAAGACCCGCGTTACTTCACCCTGCGTCGTCTGGACTTCGGCGGCTGCCGCCTGTCGCTGGCCACGCCGGTTGATGAAGCGTGGGACGGCCCGGCCGCGCTGAACGGCAAACGTATCGCCACCTCTTACCCTCACCTGTTGAAGCGTTATCTCGACCAGAAAGGCGTGCAGTTTAAATCCTGCCTGCTGAACGGCTCCGTTGAAGTTGCACCGCGTGCGGGTCTGGCGGACGCCATCTGTGACCTCGTCTCGACCGGCGCGACGCTGGAAGCGAACGGTCTGCGCGAAGTGGAAGTGATTTACCGCTCTAAAGCGTGCCTGATTCAGCGCGACGGCGAGATGGCCGACGCCAAACAGCAGCTGATCGACAAGCTGCTGACCCGTATTCAGGGCGTGATTCAGGCGCGTGAGTCCAAATACATCATGATGCACGCCCCAACCGAGCGTCTGGATGAAGTGATTGCCCTGCTGCCGGGCGCTGAGCGCCCAACCATCCTGCCGCTGGCGGGCGATCAGCAGCGCGTGGCGATGCACATGGTGAGCAGCGAAACCCTGTTCTGGGAAACCATGGAAAAACTGAAGGCGCTGGGCGCAAGCTCCATCCTGGTGCTGCCAATTGAGAAGATGATGGAGTAATGGCCATGAGCTTTAACACAATCATCGACTGGAATAATTGTAGCGACGAGCAACAGCGCGAGCTGCTGATGCGCCCGGCGATTTCCGCCTCTGAAAGCATCTCCCGCACCGTGGCGGAGATCCTGGATAACGTCAAAGCCCGTGGCGATGACGCCCTGCGTGAATACAGTGCAAAGTTTGATAAGACGGAAGTCGGCGCATTAAAGGTTACTGAGCAGGAAATCATTGATGCCAGTAATCGTCTCGGTGACGATATCAAGCAGGCGATGGCCGTCGCGGTGAAAAATATTGATACCTTCCACACCGCGCAGAAGCTGCAGACCGTGGATGTCGAAACCCTGCCCGGCGTGCGTTGCCAGCAGGTGACGCGCCCGGTTGCGTCAGTGGGACTTTATATCCCTGGTGGTTCAGCGCCGCTGTTTTCGACCGTATTAATGCTCGCCACGCCGGCGCGTATCGCCGGATGCCAGAAAGTAGTGCTGTGCTCTCCGCCACCGATCGCCGATGAGATCCTCTACGCGGCAAAACTCTGCGGCGTGCAGGCGGTGTATAAAGTGGGCGGCGCGCAGGCGATTTCCGCCCTGGCGTTCGGGACGGAGTCCATTCCTAAAGTCGACAAAATCTTTGGCCCGGGAAATGCGTATGTGACCGAAGCCAAGCGCCAGGTCAGCCAGCGTCTCGACGGTGCGGCCATCGATATGCCTGCCGGTCCGTCTGAAGTGTTGGTCATTGCCGACAGCGGCGCAACGCCGGACTTCGTGGCCTCCGACCTGCTTTCACAGGCAGAACACGGCCCGGACTCGCAGGTCATCCTGCTGACGCCGGATGCCGATATGGCGAAACGCGTGGGCGAAGCCGTTGAACGCCAGCTTGCCGACCTGCCCCGCGCCGACACGGCACGTCAGGCGTTAGCGGCCAGCCGCCTGATTGTGGCGCGCGATCTCGAGCAGTGCATCGCCATCTCCAACCAGTACGGCCCGGAGCACCTGATTATTCAGACCCGCAAAGCGCGCGATCTGGTCGACAGCATCACCAGCGCGGGCTCGGTGTTCCTCGGCGACTGGTCACCGGAGTCCGCAGGGGATTACGCCTCCGGCACCAACCACGTGCTGCCAACGTATGGCTACACCTCTACCTGTTCCAGCCTCGGCCTGGCGGATTTCCAGAAACGCATGACCGTGCAGGAGCTGTCCCGCGAGGGGTTTGCTTCACTGGCTTCTACTATTGAAACCCTGGCCGCCGCCGAGCGTCTGACCGCCCACAAAAACGCCGTGACGCTGCGCGTTGCCGCCCTGAAGGAGCAAGCATGAACATTGAAGAATTAGCCCGCGAAAATGTCCGCCGCCTGACGCCTTACCAGTCTGCGCGTCGTCTGGGTGGAAACGGGGACGTCTGGCTGAACGCCAACGAATTCCCGACTGCGGTGCAATTTGAGCTGTCGCAGCAAACGCTGAACCGCTATCCGGAGTGTCAGCCAAAAGCGGTGATTGAAAACTACGCCCAGTACGCGGGTGTGAAGCCGGAGCAGGTACTGGTAAGCCGCGGCGCGGATGAGGGCATTGAGCTACTGATCCGCGCGTTCTGCGAGCCGGGCAAAGACGCGGTGATGTACTGCCAGCCCACGTACGGCATGTACAGCGTCAGCGCCGAAACCTTCGGCGTGGCGTGCCGCAACGTCCAGGCGCTGGAGAACTGGCAGCTCGATTTACAGGGCATTGCCGACAATCTCGACGGCGTGAAGGTCGTCTTCGTCTGCAGCCCAAATAACCCCACCGGGCAGATTATTAACCCGCAGGATATCCGCACCCTGCTAGAGATGACCCGTGGTAAAGCGCTGGTGGTGGCCGACGAGGCCTACATCGAGTTCTGCCCGCAGGCGACGCTGACGGGCTGGCTGGAAGAGTATCCGCATCTCGTTGTGCTGCGCACGTTGTCAAAAGCCTTCGCCCTCGCGGGCCTGCGCTGCGGGTTTACGCTGGCGAATAAAGAGGTTATCGACCTGCTGCTGAAAGTGATCGCCCCGTACCCGCTCTCAACGCCGGTTGCCGATATTGCGGCACAGGCGCTGACGCCTCAGGGTATCAACGCGATGCGCGAACGCGTGGCGCAGATCCTGGAGGAACGTCAGTACCTTGTCACCGCGCTGAAAGACATCCCTTGCGTCGAGCAGGTGTTCGACTCGGAAACCAACTACATCCTGGCGCGCTTCACCGCCTCCAGTGCCGTATTTAAATCTTTATGGGATCAGGGCATTATCTTACGAGACCAGAATAAACAACCTTCCCTGAGTGGCTGTTTACGTATCACCGTAGGCACCCGCGCAGAGAGCCAGCGCGTCATTGACGCCCTGAAAGCGGAGAAAGTATGACCCAGAAGATCCTTTTCATCGATCGTGACGGCACCCTTATTTCGGAGCCACCAGCCGATTTCCAGGTCGATCGTTTCGACAAGCTGGCTTTTGAACCGGACGTGATCCCGGTGCTGCTTAAGCTTCAGAAAGCGGGCTATAAGCTGGTAATGATTACCAACCAGGACGGTCTGGGTACGGACAGTTTCCCGCAGGCGGACTTTGACGGCCCGCATAACCTGATGATGCAGGTGCTGACCTCTCAGGGCGTGGTATTTGATGAAGTGCTGATTTGCCCGCACATGCCAGCCGACGAGTGCGACTGCCGTAAGCCAAAGGTGAAGCTGGTTGAGCGCTATCTGGCCGAAGATATGCTGGATAAAACCAACAGCTACGTCATCGGCGATCGCATCACCGATATTACGCTGGCGGAAAACATGGGCATCGCGGGGCTGCGCTACGATCGTAACGACCTTAACTGGGCAAAGATTGGCGAGCAACTGACAAAACGCGACCGCTATTCCCACGTTGAGCGTAACACCAAAGAGACGCAGATTGATGTAAAGGTATGGCTGGACCGTGAAGGCGGCAGCAAGATCCACACCGGCGTCGGTTTCTTTGACCACATGCTGGACCAGATTGCCACCCACGGCGGTTTCCGCATGGAGATCGCGGTAAAAGGCGACCTTTATATTGACGATCACCACACCGTGGAAGATACCGGCCTGGCGCTGGGTGAAGCCCTGAAGCTGGCGCTCGGCGACAAGCGCGGCATCAACCGTTTCGGCTTCGTCCTGCCGATGGACGAGTGCCTGGCGCGCTGCGCCATGGACATCTCGGGTCGTCCGCACCTGGAATACAAAGCTGATTTCACCTACCAGCGCGTCGGCGATCTCAGCACCGAAATGGTGGAGCACTTCTTCCGTTCCCTGTCCTATACCATGGGACTGACGCTGCACCTGAAAACCAAAGGCAAAAACGATCACCACCGCGTGGAGAGCCTGTTTAAAGCCTTTGGCCGTACGCTTCGCCAGGCGATCCGCGTGGAAGGCGATGCCCTGCCCTCGTCGAAAGGAGTGTTGTAATGAACGTGGTGATTCTGGATACCGGATGCGCCAACCTCAACTCCGTGAAATCGGCCATCGCGCGCCACGGCTATGAGCCGGTGGTGAGCCGCGATCCGGACATTGTATTGCGCGCGGACAAGCTTTTCCTGCCGGGCGTTGGCACCGCGCAGGCGGCGATGGATCAGATTCGCGAACGCGATCTGGTCGATTTGATCAAAGCCTGTACCCAGCCGGTGCTGGGGATTTGCCTGGGCATGCAGCTTCTTGGCCGCCGCAGCGAAGAGAGCAACGGCGTTGACCTGCTGGGCATTATCGACGAAGACGTACCGAAAATGACCGACCACGGCCTGCCTCTGCCGCATATGGGCTGGAACCGCGTTTACGCCAAAGCGGGTGACCGGCTGTTTCGCGGCATCGAAGACGGCGCGTACTTTTACTTCGTGCACAGTTACGCCATGCCGGTGAACGTCAATACCATCGCCCAGTGCAATTATGGCGAGGCGTTTACCGCGGCGGTGCAGAAAGACAATTTCTTCGGCGTGCAGTTTCACCCGGAACGCTCTGGCGCCGCGGGCGCGCAGCTGCTGAAAAACTTCCTGGAGATGTGATGATTATTCCCGCGTTAGATTTAATTGACGGCACGGTTGTCCGTCTTCATCAGGGCGATTACGGTCAACAGCGCGACTACGGAAAGGACCCGCTGCCGCGCCTGCAGGATTATGCCGCCCAGGGTGCACAGGTGCTGCATCTGGTGGATTTAACGGGCGCGAAAGATCCGGCGAAGCGCCAGATCCCGCTGCTGAAAAAACTGGTTGCTGGTGTTGACGTGCCCGTGCAGGTCGGCGGCGGCGTGCGCACCGAAGACGACGTGGCGGCTCTGCTGGATGCGGGCGTGGCGCGCGTGGTGGTCGGTTCAACCGCCGTGAAAGAGCCTGAGACGGTGAAGGGCTGGTTCCGCCGCTTTGGCGCCGACGCCCTGGTACTGGCGCTGGACGTGCGCATTGACGAACAGGGTAATAAACAGGTGGCGGTCAGCGGCTGGCAGGAAAATTCCGGCGTAACGCTGGAAGCGCTGGTCGAGACGTATCTCCCTGTGGGCCTGAAGCACGTGCTGTGCACGGACATCTCGCGCGACGGCACGCTGGCGGGTTCCAACGTTTCTTTATATGAAGAAGTTTGCGCCCGTTATCCGCAGGTGGCATTCCAGTCATCTGGCGGCATCGGTGACTTAGCCGATATCGCCGCGCTGCGCGGAACGGGGGTACAGGGCGTGATTGTGGGCCGGGCCCTGCTGGAAGGTAAATTTACGGTGACGGAGGCGATTCAATGCTGGCAAAACGGATAATTCCTTGTCTTGACGTGCGCGATGGTCAGGTTGTGAAAGGCGTGCAGTTCCGCAACCACGAGATCATTGGCGATATCGTCCCGCTGGCAAAACGCTATGCTGATGAAGGCGCTGACGAACTGGTCTTCTATGATATCACCGCCTCCAGCGATGGCCGCGTGGTCGATAAAAGCTGGGTCGCGCGCGTGGCGGAAGTGATTGATATTCCGTTCTGCGTGGCGGGCGGGATTAAGTCTGCTGATGACGCCGCCAAAATTCTCTCTTTTGGCGCCGACAAGATTTCCATCAACTCCCCTGCTCTGGCCGAGCCGGAACTGATTACCCGCCTGGCCGATCGCTTTGGCGTGCAGTGCATAGTGGTAGGGATTGATACCTGGTTCGACGCCGCGACCGGCAAATATCACGTTAACCAATATACCGGCGATGAAAGCCGGACGCGCGTGACGCAGTGGGAAACGCTCGACTGGGTGCAGGAAGTGCAGAAGCGCGGCGCAGGTGAGATTGTGCTGAACATGATGAACCAGGACGGCGTGCGTAACGGTTACGATCTCGAGCAGCTGAAGAAAGTTCGCGCGGTGTGCCACGTTCCGCTGATTGCCTCCGGCGGCGCGGGCACCATGGAACACTTCCTGGAAGCCTTCCGCGATGCGAACGTGGACGGCGCGCTGGCCGCGTCCGTGTTCCACAAACAGATTATCAATATTGGCGAGTTAAAAACGTACCTGGCCGACCAGGGCGTGGAGATCAGGGTATGTTAACAGAGCAACAACAGGCGCAGCTGGACTGGGAAAAAACTGACGGATTACTGCCGGTGGTTGTACAGCATGCCGTCTCAGGCGAAGTGCTGATGCTGGGATACATGAACCAGGACGCGCTGGCAAAAACAATCGACAGCGGCAAAGTGACGTTTTTCTCGCGCACGAAGCAGCGCCTGTGGACCAAAGGGGAAACCTCGGGGCACTTCCTGAACGTGGTCAGCATGACGCCTGACTGCGATAACGACACCCTGCTGGTGCTGGCAAACCCAATCGGCCCAACCTGCCATAAAGGCACCAGCAGCTGTTTCGGCGAGGCGAGTCACCAGTGGCTGTTCCTTTATCAGCTTGAGCAACTCCTGGCGGAGCGTAAATCTGCGGATCCTGAGAGCTCCTATACCGCGAAGCTGTATGCCAGCGGGACTAAGCGTATTGCGCAGAAGGTGGGTGAAGAAGGCGTTGAGACGGCGCTGGCCGCGACCGTACACGACCGGGAAGAGTTGACGAATGAAGCGTCGGATTTGATGTATCACCTGCTGGTGCTGCTGCAGGATCAGGAACTGGATTTGACGGCGGTGATAGAGAATCTTCGTAAACGGCATAAATAAAAAAACCGGGGAATTTCCCCGGTTTTTTTAAATCTGCAAATCAGGCTTTTGGCTTATAGTTGCGTAATGCGTTACGCCCTAATACCACACCGGAACCAATCATTCCGCCCAGCAGCACGGCAAGAATCAGCACAATGGCTTTTTTCGGGCTATCGCGACGAACGGGCAGATCCGGCTTCATGACGTAACGGTAGACGTGTATTGTGTCCGGCTTAACGTTCAGGTTTTGGATGTCCAGCAGGTTTTGCCTGGTCTGATAGTATGCAGCAGAAAAGACCAGGGGACGAGAGGCTTCGTTTTCAATCATCGATTTCAGCCCTACGCTTCCCAGGAGGAACATTGTTTCCTGGGTCACATCCTGAGTTTGTTGAATCTGTGGCGAGGAGATTTTCGCCGCCTCAGCGTTTTTCAGCGCTTCGGTAATTTGTTTAATACGCAGGTCTTTCTGCTCCTGAGCGACCTTTTCCTGGTTTACCAGAGAATCGTTCAGGGTTTTAATCTGCTCTTTGATGCTGTTTTGCAGGTCAACCGTGAGCTCTTTGGAAGTTTGCTCATCAACCTGCTGGATATATTGCGCAAGCTGCTTCTGCGCCGCTTCTGCGGAAGTACTGGTATAGGAAACACTCAACGGGAGCGATTCCCCTTTAACAGCAGGCTCGATTGTCAGTTTTTCAGGTTCGTCCTGATTTTCCAGTGCCTGTGCCAATGCAGAGAAGGAAGAATTGAAACGACCAATAGCGCGTGTTTGAACATCAAGCATTGAGGGTGCAGCGCTACCGTAGAGGATATTCAACGCATTAGAATATGTTGCAATTTGAGCGACATCAGGTTGCGCAATAATTGCGCTTGAGGTCCACTTTTCTTTCGCGAAAGTAAGATAACCGACAGCAAGTGCAATAAAAACAACAACAAACGTTGCTATCATCCACTTCCCACGCCACAGCTGCAGCACTAAATCAAGTAAATCAATTTGCTCAGGGTCATTGCTTCGGATGACCTGGCTATTGTTGTTGTGCGTCATACATTCCCTAACAGATGAAAAAGGGCAAACATAATTGTGTTTTCATAGTTTATCTATTGCTGGGGATTTTTCTATAAGAATCCGATGAGTTATATCGGAAAGATGCGTTATGTAACTCGCCCCCTTCGCGCTATCATAGTCACCATGTGATGCGTTATCGCATCTGTAAGCGTTGGGTATTTGAGGAAAGATATGAAATTTCTGGTAACGGGTGCAGCGGGTTTTATCGGTTCGAATGTCAGCAAACGCCTCATTGAGGGCGGTCATGAGGTTGTCGGTATTGATAACCTGAACGACTATTACGATGTTAATTTAAAGCTGGCACGTCTGGAACGGCTACAATCTGAGCTATTCACCTTCCACAAGATGGAATTAGCTGACCGGGAAGGTATGGCTGCGCTTTTCGCTGACGAGAAGTTCGATCGCGTTATTCACCTGGCCGCACAGGCAGGCGTACGCTACTCCCTGGAAAACCCGCATGCGTACGCCGATGCCAACCTTATTGGCCATCTCAACGTGCTGGAAGGCTGCCGCCATAACCACGTTCAGCATTTGCTGTATGCCTCATCCAGCTCCGTATATGGCCTCAACCGTAAGATGCCCTTCTCCACTGACGATTCCGTCGATCACCCGGTTTCACTCTATGCCGCGACCAAAAAAGCCAATGAGCTGATGTCGCACACCTATTCGCACTTGTACAACCTGCCGACCACCGGACTGCGCTTCTTTACCGTATACGGTCCGTGGGGACGCCCGGACATGGCGCTGTTTAAGTTTACTAAGGCGATGATTGAAGGCAAAAGCATCGATGTCTATAACTACGGCAAGATGAAGCGCGACTTCACCTACATCGATGATATCGCTGAAGCAATTATCCGCCTGCAGGATGTTATTCCCCATCCTGACGCAAACTGGACCGTCGAGACCGGCTCACCGGCAACCAGTTCAGCACCTTACCGGGTTTACAACATCGGTAACAGTTCGCCCGTAGAGCTGATGGACTACATCACCGCGCTGGAAGAGGCGCTGGGTAAGAAAGCCGAGAAAAATATGTTGCCACTCCAGCCGGGCGACGTCCTGGAAACCAGCGCCGACACGAAAGCGCTCTATGACGTGATCGGTTTCAAACCGCAAACCTCGGTTAAAGACGGCGTGAAGAACTTCGTTGACTGGTACCGCGAGTTTTACAAGGTCTGAAGATAAAAAACCCGGCAAATCAGCCGGGTTTTTTATTTTAACGTAATAGAATTAGTCGCTACCGAACAGATCGCGGGTATAGACTTTGTCAGCGACGTCAGCCAGCTCTTCGGCCATACGGTTCGAGATGATGACATCCGCTTCCTTCTTAAAAGCATCCAGATCGCGGATCACGCGGGAATTGAAGAACTGCTCTTCCGGCATGGCCGGTTCATAAATAATAACCTCAACGCCTTTCGCCTTGATGCGCTTCATGATCCCCTGAATGGAAGAGGCGCGGAAGTTATCAGAACCGCTCTTCATGATCAGACGATACACGCCGACCACTTTCGGCTGACGCGCAAGAATAGAATCGGAGATGAAATCTTTACGCGTACGGTTAGCGTCAACAATCGCCGATATCAGGTTATTCGGCACAGCCTGGTAGTTTGCCAGCAGCTGCTTGGTATCTTTTGGCAGGCAATAGCCACCGTAGCCAAATGACGGGTTGTTGTAGTGGTTACCAATACGCGGGTCGAGGCAAACCCCTTCAATAATCTGGCGGGTATTCAATCCAAGACTTTCTGCGTAGCTGTCGAGCTCATTGAAGTACGCGACTCGCATTGCCAGATAGGTATTTGCGAAAAGCTTAATTGCCTCCGCTTCGGTGGAGTCTGTGAACAGCACCGGAATATCTTTCTTCACCGCACCTTCCTGAAGCAGCGCAGCGAAACGTTCAGCGCGCTCAGAGCGTTCGCCAATAACGATACGGGAAGGATGCAGGTTATCGTAAAGCGCTCTCCCCTCACGCAGGAACTCAGGCGAGAAGAAAATATTATCGATACCAAACTTTTCTTTGATGGATTTGGTAAAGCCGACAGGAATGGTTGATTTAATAACCATCACCGCATCAGGATTGACCGCAATAACATCTTTGATAACCGCTTCTACGGTTGAGGTGTTGAAGTAGTTGGTTTTTGGATCGTAGTCAGTAGGCGTCGCAATGATGACGTAATCCGCATCGCGGTATGCATCTTCTTTATCTGTCGTGGCGCGGAAATTCAGCGGTTTGTTGCTGAGATAGTCCTGGATTTCTTTGTCGACAATCGGCGATTTCTTCTGATTGAGCATATCCACTTTGGCCTGCACGATATCCAGCGCAACCACTTCATGGTTCTGAGCAATCAGAATGCCGTTAGAAAGACCGACATACCCTGTTCCGGAAATTGTTATTTTCATTCGCTAATGACTTCTTTTAGTTAACTGTACTGATGGCCGGCAGACCATCGCGATAAACATAACTGTTGGGCTTTGTACCTCCTGGCAAACAGCACTGTCAAGGCAAACCAGGAGTAATCACAACGAGGGGGATGAGATTCAGACTACTTCGAATAATGCGCGGCATTTTTTGCATAAAAAAACCCGGAGACAGGCTCCGGGTTTGATGATAGCGAGTAAGTTAACTTATTCCATCCATTCGGTGTGGAACACGCCTTCTTTATCCGTGCGCTTGTAAGTATGCGCGCCGAAATAGTCACGCTGTGCCTGAATCAGGTTGGCAGGCAGAACGGCAGCGCGGTAGCTATCGTAATACGCCACCGCAGCGGAGAAGGTTGGAACCGGGATACCGTTCTGTACAGCGTAGGCAACCACGTCACGCAGCGCCTGCTGGTACTCGTCTGCAATCTTCTTAAAGTACGGTGCCAGCAGAAGGTTAGCGATACCTGCGTTTTCAGCATAGGCATCGGTGATTTTCTGCAGGAACTGCGCACGAATGATGCAACCCGCGCGGAAGATCTTCGCGATCTCGCCGTAGTTCAGGTCCCAGTTATTCTCGTCTGACGCCGCACGCAGCTGAGAGAAGCCCTGCGCGTAGGAGACGATTTTACCCAGGTACAGGGCGCGACGAACTTTCTCGACGAACTCAGCTTTGTCACCGGCTGGTTTAGCCTGTGGGCCTGACAGCACTTTAGAAGCCGCAACGCGCTGCTCTTTCAGAGAAGAGATATAACGCGCAAAGACGGATTCGGTGATCAGAGACAGCGGCTCGCCCAGATCCAGAGAGCTCTGGCTGGTCCATTTACCGGTACCTTTGTTCGCTGCTTCATCCAGAATCACATCAACCAGGTATTTACCCTCTTCATCTTTTTTCGTGAAGATATCTTTGGTGATGTCGATCAGGTAGCTGTTCAGCTCGCCTTTGTTCCACTCGGTAAAGGTTTCAGCCAGCTCTTCATTAGAGAGATTCAGGCCGCCTTTCAGCAGGGAGTATGCTTCTGCGATCAGCTGCATATCGCCGTATTCGATGCCGTTGTGCACCATTTTGACATAGTGACCCGCACCGTCCGGACCGATATAAGTCACACACGGCTCGCCATCTTCCGCAACAGCAGCGATTTTAGTCAGAATAGGCGCAACCAGTTCGTACGCTTCTTTCTGGCCACCAGGCATAATAGATGGACCTTTCAGCGCGCCCTCTTCACCACCGGAAACACCGGTACCGATGAAGTTGAAGCCTTCAGCGGACAATTCACGGTTACGACGAATGGTGTCCTGGAAGAAGGTGTTACCGCCATCAATGATGATGTCGCCTTTTTCGAGGTAAGGTTTCAGGGAGTCGATAGCTGCATCGGTACCTGCGCCCGCTTTCACCATTAGCAGGATTCGACGAGGCGTTTCCAGAGACTCAACAAATTCTTTTACCGTATAGAAAGGAACGAGTTTCTTGCCTGGGTTTTCGGCAATCACTTCTTCAGTCTTATCACGGGAGCGGTTGAAAACGGAGACGGTATAACCACGGCTTTCGATGTTGAGCGCCAGGTTGCGCCCCATCACTGCCATACCGACAACGCCGATCTGTTGCTTGGACATTACATACTCCTGTCAGGTGTGGTCACTGTCGGGTAACCCCGACAGATATAATTTGCAAGAATCTTAACTCATAAATCAGGGACAGAGGTAGGCATTTGTGGCCTTGATCACGCAAGACGACACAAAACGGGAGATATTAAATCCCTATAAAGCATGTAGGTATATTTTATTTATAAATGAACTAAGTCACAATATATAATAAACTCTATTACGTATTATGTTTTTTATTAATTGCTTTTTGATAAAGTTCAACCGTTTTATTATACATTGCGTTGAATGAGAAGTTTTCAAGGAAAAATTCATTCCCTGACTTGCCTAATTCAACACGTAAAGCACTATCATTAATTAAGTCAGCGAGTCTGTTTTTGATAGCATCAATATCTGCACGAGGAACGAGATATCCCGTTTTGCCATCAATGACAGATTCAGAAACGCCACCAACGTCTGATGCTAAAACAGGCAAGCCTGCACGCATAGCCTCGAGAATACTGATAGGGAAACCTTCCCAGTTAGAAATTAACAGGAAAATATCACTGTCTGCCAGCAAGGCATCAACGTCTAAACGTTCGCCTGTAAACAGTACATTTTCGCTAATTCCAAGATCCTGTGAAAGCTGTTTCATCTCATCTAACCTGGGGCCTTTTCCTACCAGCGTCAACGCCCAGTTTCTTGTTTCTAATCGACTCAACGCTTTCAATAGGCTTTCATGATCTTTTTGTTCTGAAAAACGAGCTACCGAAATCAACTTCACTACGTCATGAGTATGGTAAACATGAGGAGCAGCACTTTTTAACGGCACGCCATTATGGATCACCGTTTGCTGACTGGCAGACGCAACGTTATGTTCGATTGCAAGTTGTTTATCTTGAGCAGAGACTGTGATTATTTCATCAGTAATTTTACTGAATAATCGTTCAATAACAATGTACAAGCGACGTTTCTTATCATGAACACCATTTGCGAATGACCAACCGTGTACGGTGAAAACAACAGGAATTTTCAGAAAAAGAGCTGCCAACCTCCCTACAATTCCAGCTTTAGAAGAATGAAGTGCAATAACATCCGGAGAAAATTCTTTTATAATCTTGCGTATAATTAAAGCGCATTTAATATCTTTATAAGGCGATATTTCCCTTACCAGCTCAGGGATAATGTGAACTTTCACATTTAATGCGCGAACATCATCAACCAGAGCGCCTTGCTCTCCAACGATTAACTCAACTTGATGACCATCCTTTACTAAACCAGATGTCATATCACGCAAATGAGTCTGAGCCCCACCGATTTCATTCGCGCGTGTAATTATATAAAGAATTTTCATAGTTTTTGAAACAGTCCGATAAGTATATCGTTACTAACGCTCATTAACTTGCAACGAGACAGCTACACCTGGTATTAATGTCTTTTGAATGGTCCAAATCTTCCAGAAAGACCATCAGAAATACCGTAAAAGATCATCATCAACGTTTTCTTTTTTTCTTTATTAAGAATTAAAGATATTGCAGCACGAGCAAAATTAAGGAAAACCTCACGAACTTTATAACCCACTGGAATATATGACTTTCTGATCATAAAGAAGCTATTTCTGACCAAAAAGTAACGTCGCATCGGGCTATGAACAGATATTTTACGTCCTAACAGATTCAGCCTTGAATCACCAATCGTGTGAGCCATTGACGCCTGATTAGTCATTGCAACGCGATACCCTAATTTTTTAGCACGCAGGGCCCACTCCACATCAATATAATCCACGAACAATGCTTCTTCCATTTTACCAACTTTCTCGTAAACTTCAGAAGAAAAAAAAGAGCCAGATGCAATAACGTAGGTGACATCTGTTATTTCTTCTATTGGCGTTCGTTTAATAAATGGACCGATGTAGTTTGTGCCCCAATAAAATTCGTTTGTGTGCGGATCATAAAAAGAAGGACCCAGGATACCAACGTTGTACTGAGTGTACATCTTACTCATGGCGCTGATGAAATTTGCACCTAATACACTGTCTTGATCAAGAAGTAATAAATATTCGGCACCGCGAGATATAGCATTTTCGATACCAATGTTTTGCGCGTAAGAGAGCCCTCGATTAGTATCTAATTTAATCAGATCATATTTAAACTGCTGGCAGAGATCTTCAATGTCAGCTACATTCTTTGAACCATTATCAACAACTACACAGTGATCTAATTGCTGTTGAAGAGATTGAAGTTGCGCCTTAAAACAATCAAGGTCTGGATTATATGTAACAGTGACCGAGCTAATCAATTAAAACTCCTTAAATAAAATCTTATACCGTTGCTTATACTTAACCAGCATACTTCCCGTATTTTTTCTGAATGCCATCTTTCCATCCGCGGAATATATATTTTATATATGTAAGTTTTTTATCCACACAGGCGACAAACATTAAAGTACGAATTGTAGAGAAAATGATCTCTCTAAATTTATAACCAACAGGTACATATGATAATCTCATCATATAAATAGAATTTCTTGCAAGATAATAGCGTCTTAACGGACTATGTATACTAACCTCTCTTCCCAGAAAAACCTTTCGAGCATCTCCAATTGTATGACTCATTTGGGCATTTGGTACAGCATAAAAAGAATACCCCTCTTTTGCGGCCCTCAAACACCACTCAATATCAATATAATCTATAAATAATTCATCTCGCATTAGACCTACATCTTTTAATGTTTGAACAGGTACCAACATACCGGAATTAATAAGGAAAGAAACTTTAAGTGGGTCGCTGGACTCTGGATGGATACTCCTGATACGGCATCCCTGAATCAACGAAAACGGTGTTTTTGTTCCCGTTCTTGGATCATAAAATACAGGCCCAACGGCACCAACTTTATTGCCTTTTGATTTGAGATTAAGTAAGCCTTGAGTAAGGGAAGTAATAAACTCATCAGTCGGTTCTGAATCTTGATCAAAAAAGAGCACTGCATCTGAGTCAGAATTCATAATTTTTTGAAGTAAGATGTTTTGTGCTCCAGCTAACCCTAAATTCTCCGACAAAAAAATATAATTATGTTCAGGTAAGTACGTATCCTTCAGGACTTTTGCATTATTGCTAGCATTGTCCACTAAATGAATGTCTAAAAGTAATTGGGATGTTTTTAAACGGTCAACAAGCTTAGCAAGAACTTTGGTATCTGGGTTAAATGTGACTATTAACGCCGCTATCTTTAACATTTTTTCTTCCACACGTCATTAAATACCCAACAAAAATAAGCAAAATCCAATTTGCTAACCATGTAAAATATTGATCATCTATTAATTGCATCAATATTGCATAAAGAGTAATGGGGTATACGATATAATAAGCCCGGACGTTTTTGTATTTCCATGTATATATACGGCCAGAAATGAAACCCAAAAACGCCGGAAAAATAATTGAAAAATATCCAAAATCCATAAAATAAGGGCGCAAGTATGTATATATATTTGTAGGAAACGGAACAAATACCCACTCTTGGACAATATTTGCGATTTTAAAAGGATACAGGAAGCCCAGCCACAAATAAATATTTCTAAAAGAGTAGAACCCGAAGGTATCTGAGGGAGTATCAGTTAATTGTGAAAAAGCTAATATTCCACCTGACATATAATTGTAGAGATAATAAAACATCAGACTCGGGGGAGCATCTGGATATCGCAAACTCATAACTCCCAAGAAGCATAATATAAAGCCGCCGCCAAAAAGAATAACTTTCGATAATTTTAATCGTTTCGGAGTTAAAATAAGTATTGTTGACAAATAGAGTAAAACAAGTACTTTGGCACCAAGTAAAAGTAACATAGGAACAGCAAGTACAAAACTCAATAAAAATAGTTTGCGTGATGTTATAAGTAAAAAACATGAAGAGAAAAGTGATAGTAATGCTAGTCTCCCCAACAGGCCAAAATTGGCACCATCATCAGCTACAAGATATTCACGAAAAGCTGAAATATTCCAGATTGTGCTAACACTAAACTTCAGAAAAAATACCATATAAAATGACAAGATGAACGTAAAAGGTATTATATCAGGCCAGAGGCCTTTTCGCTTTACCTCCATCTTACGCATTACTTTTGGTAAGATTGTTTCACCACCAATAATAGCAGCGAGAAAAAAAGCTAAGTTGGCATAGAGAATAAAATAAACTTTAGGTAAATATTTCTCTTCAGAAAAAAAGAATGCTAAAACTGAAGAAAATAACCATAACAGAGCATGTACAACAGCTGGATGAATCCACTCAAGCTTGAGATAAAAACATAGCATAAGACCACATGCATAAACTATAATCATCGCGATTATAACATCCATTTCAGCCACCTGCTTTCATACGAATTCCAACTTTCTCAACATAAAATAAGATTAAAAAATCAACAAAAGATCTTATTAAAAATGCTGCTGCAGCCCCAAAGATCGAATAGGTAGTAGTCAAATAATATAAAATCAGTAGATAAGGGAAAAACTCAACAATATGAACAATCCCCGTCCATTTTGCATGTCCTGCGGACTGTATCTTTGCAAAGCAGATCTGGGCCACTGAATTAAATACAAAACCAACCAATAAAATCCGAAATATTTGTGCTGCATCTCCCATATATTCTTTACCTAACCATAAGCCTAAAATCTCGCTGGAAAAGATAAAAAAAGGAGTAGCAAGAATTATCGAAAAAAAGAACACCGACCACAACGTGCGACTATAGACTGAATGGGAGTCTTTTGATTTCGAATAACTCAATTTTGGAAATAATGCTCTAGCGACAGCACCTGGGAACAATGCTAATCTTGCGACCATATCTGATGGCCCAGAATAATGAGCTACAATACTTGCACCTGAAAAATGAGAAACGGCAAATCGGTCAACAAACCCCATGAGTGGACCAATTATATTACTTAGGGTAACCCATCCACCGAAACTCATCAGTTCTGAAAAAATATCCTTCCTAAAAATCCGTCGAAATTCTTTAAGGTGGCTTGCACACACTTTCCAACTTATCAGTGCCACAATCCATCTTCCTGCCACTAATCCACATACAGCAGAGGTTAGTGTCGGAGAATAAAGTACTGCAAAAAGAGGGAGTAAGATAATAAATGGACTTGTTGTGACTTGCTGGATATTAAGACTTGAGAATTTCTCGACGCCCTCAAGATAAGCTCTCCAAACTTGAGTAAGCAACAAAGCCGGCACACATAATACTAACAAACGTAGCGCTAGCGTCAATTCATTGAAAAGATCGGGGGATACATTCAAAAAGTGTGCTAACGAAGGAGCAAAAATATATGCAAGCAGAACGATAATAATACTAAGCCCGGTCACAGCATAAAGTGATGTTCCAAGAATAGCATTAACTCTTTTTTCATCGTTTCTATGTGTAGAAACAAATCGTATTACAGCTCTTGATAGACCGCCATCAAAAACACTCGCATAGCCCATAAGGGCATATGCGATAGTAAAAAGACCGAAGCGTTCCACTCCGAGTAATCGAGCTAAAATCCCCATAACGGGGATAGCCATTAATAATGGGAGCGCAAGTCCAAATATATTCCAACTGCTGTTCTTAATTAAACTCATATAATTTTACTTTTAATCAAAAAACTCATCAGTGGAGCATCTTTATCCTTTTTAGATAAAATCACATCGTCTTCTTTAGGCCAATTTATACCAATATCTTCATCATTCCAGAGAATGGAGCCCTCGGCTTCTGGATGATAATAATCCGTTGTTTTATATAAAAATTCAGTATTATCCTCCAACGTTAGAAAACCATGAGCGAATCCCTCAGGGATCCACAATTGACGTTTATTTTCAGCAGATAAAATAACACCAACCCATTTCCCAAAAGTCGGAGAATTCTTACGAATGTCGACTGCGACATCAAAGACAGCTCCAGCCACACAGCGGACTAATTTTCCTTGTGCATAGGGTTCTTTCTGGTAATGCAAACCACGAAGCACACCTTTAGATGATTTTGAGTGGTTATCTTGAACAAAATCTATTTTTTGCCCTACCGCATCTTCAAATTTTTTTTGATTGAAACTCTCCATGAAAAAACCACGCTCATCCCCAAATACTGTTGGTTCAAAGATTAATACTTCTGGGATTTCTGTTTTAATAAAATTCATCAGTTAATAACCTTTGATCATTTTCAGTAAATATTGTCCATATTGGTTTTTTGACAACGGAGCAGCGAGTTTTTTAACCTGCTCATCATCAATAAAACCTTTGCGGTATGCAATTTCTTCAGGACAAGCCACTTTCAGCCCCTGGCGCTCTTCAATGGTTGCAATGAAGTTACTCGCTTCAATCAGGCTCTGGTGAGTCCCTGTATCAAGCCAGGCAAAGCCACGGCCCATCATAGCCACGGAAAGCTTTCCTTGCTCCATGTAAATACGGTTAATATCCGTGATTTCCAGTTCACCACGTGCTGACGGTTTTAAATTCTTCGCCATCTCAACGACACTGTTATCGTAGAAATAGAGTCCCGTCACTGCATAATTACTCTTCGGTTCCAGCGGTTTTTCTTCGAGGCTGATGGCGGTACCATTTTTATCAAACTCGACAACACCGTAACGCTCAGGATCGTTCACGTGATAGGCAAAAACCGTTGCACCATTTTCTTTATTAACCGCTGCATCCATCAATTTAGGAAGGTCGTGACCATAGAAAATGTTATCCCCCAACACCAGGGCGCAATCATCGTTACCAATGAATTCTTCGCCAATAATGAAAGCCTGCGCCAGACCATCCGGGCTTGGCTGGATTTTATATTGCAGATTCAGCCCCCACTGGCTTCCATCACCCAGAAGTTGTTCAAAACGCGGTGTATCCTGCGGAGTACTAATAATTAAAATATCTCGAATACCAGCCAGCATCAGCGTTGAAAGCGGATAGTAAATCATCGGCTTATCATAAATAGGCAATAATTGTTTACTAACAGCCATTGTCACTGGATACAGACGAGTACCAGAGCCACCCGCCAGAATAATACCTTTACGCGTTTTCATTTCATCATCTCTATAGTCATAAGATGCCCACTCCCAGGCATCCCGATCATTATTAAATCGCTGTCGCTGTAAACCACTCAGTCAGCATACGCTTAACCCCCACGTCCCACTGAGGCAGTGCGAGGTTGAAATTCTGCTGGAACTTTAACGTATTGAGGCGCGAGTTTGCCGGACGTTTTGCAGGCGTAGGGTACGCACTGGTCGGCACGCCATGAAGTTGCTTTAATGCCAGTTCAATTCCTGCTTTGCGCGCTTCATCAAATACCAGAGAGGCATAGTCGTACCAGGTTGTTGTACCACTTGCAACCAGATGATAAGTCCCTGCCACTTCAGGTTTATTCAGGGCAACCCGAATAGCATGAGCCGTACAGTCTGCTAATAATTCAGCACCCGTAGGGGCCCCGAATTGGTCGTTAATAACAGACAGCTCAGAACGCTCTTTTGCCAGTCGCAGCATGGTACGCGCAAAATTATTCCCTTTACCGGCATAAACCCAGCTAGTCCGGAAGATCAAATGGCGTGAACAATTTTCACTTAACGCTTTTTCACCAGCAAGTTTGGTCTCGCCATACACATTAAGCGGCGCTGTGGCGTCCGTTTCAAGCCACGGCGTATCGCCATTACCCGGGAATACGTAATCAGTAGAGTAGTGAACAACCCAGGCCCCCAATTTTTGGGCCTCTTTGGCAATCGCCTCGACACTCGTGGCATTCAGCAGCTGAGCAAATTCGGGTTCTGACTCGGCCTTATCGACGGCGGTATGTGCAGCCGCGTTGACGATGACATCAGGCTTAATGCGGCGCACCGTTTCTGCAATGCCTTCAGGGTTGCTGAAATCACCGCAATACTCCTGCGAATGGACGTCAACCGCAATCAAATTGCCCAGCGGTGCCAGAGCACGCTGTAGCTCCCAACCCACCTGACCGGTTTTACCGAACAGAAGAATATTCATCAGGCACGATCTCCATAGTTTTCTTCAATCCAGGACTTGTAGCTGCCGCTTTTCACGTTCTCTACCCATTTTGTGTTCGCCAGGTACCATTCTACGGTTTTACGAATGCCACTTTCGAAAGTTTCCTGAGGCTTCCAGCCCAACTCCTGACCAATTTTCTCTGCATCAATCGCGTAGCGGCGATCGTGCCCCGGGCGGTCAGCCACATACGTTATCTGGTCACGATAGGAACCTTCCTTCGGCACGATTTCATCCAGCAATGAGCAGATGGTATTTACCACATCAAGGTTCTGCTTCTCATTGTGGCCGCCGATGTTATAGGTTTCGCCAATCTTGCCCTGGGTTACCACGGTGTATAACGCACGGGCGTGATCCTCTACGTACAGCCAGTCGCGGATTTGGTCTCCTTTACCGTAAACAGGCAGGGCTTTACCCTCCAACGCATTGAGAATGACCAGCGGGATAAGTTTTTCCGGGAAGTGATATGGACCGTAATTGTTAGAACAGTTAGTCACAATGGTAGGGAAACCATAGGTACGCAGCCAGGCACGGACCAAATGATCGCTGGACGCTTTAGAAGCAGAATAGGGACTGCTTGGGGCATAGGCCGTTTTTTCAGTAAACAGCGGCAGTTCAGCTCCCTTGGCCATTTCATCTGGATGCGGAAGATCGCCATAGACTTCATCTGTTGAGATATGGTGGAAACGGAAAGACGCTTTTTTATCAGCATCTAACGCTGACCAGTATTGGCGGCTTGCTTCCAGCAGTACATAGGTACCAACAATGTTAGTCTCAATAAAGGCTGCCGGACCGGTGATCGAGCGATCAACGTGGCTTTCGGCGGCCAGGTGCATCACCGCATCCGGCTGGTGCTCTGCAAAAATACGCGCCATGGCATTGCTGTCGCAGATATCGGCATGTTCAAAATGATAGCGTTCGCTGTGCGAGACTTCGGCCAGCGATTCAAGATTCCCTGCATAAGTCAGTTTATCGACGTTAATAACAGAATCTTGCGTATCATTAATAATGTGTCGTACCACCGCAGACCCAATAAAGCCTGCTCCACCAGTGACCAGAATTTTCACGTTTATTTCGCTCTTAATGTTATCAGAAACAATTAATTAGTTGCTGTCGCCCAGGTAACTATTGATAAGCTTCCAGGGCGGAGAAACTGACAATCTGCTATTTTAACTTACCTTTACATTCCAAAGTAAATCGCAGATACCGTCGGTTGGATTAAATGCTGCAGGTGCCTGTAAAAGTATCTCTCGCACGCGTTCGTAGTCGAACTGACAGCAGGCGTTGTCGAGGTCACCGAGAATAATGCTCATCTCACTCCACGGCAACATCACCTCGTTAGCAGTCCTGATACGCGGGTGCTGCGTAACGGATACATTGTCGCCGATAAGCAACTCTTCATACAGTTTCTCACCAGGCCGCAGACCCGTTGTTTTTATCGCGATATCACCATAAGGGTTTTTATCATCGCGAACGGTAAGCCCTTGCAACGTAATCATGCGGTGCGCAAGGTCGATGATCTTGACGGGTTCCCCCATATCCAGAACAAAAACATCGCCGCCCGTGCCCATGGCTCCCGCCTGGATAACCAATTGAGCCGCTTCAGGAATAGTCATAAAGTAACGCGTGATATCTTCGTGAGTCAGCGTCACCGGTCCACCTGCAGCAATCTGTTTTTCAAATAACGGCACAACTGAGCCTGATGAGCCTAACACGTTGCCGAAACGAACCATACTGAAGCAGGTTTTACTGGATTCCTTCGCCAGCGCTTGCAGCACCAGCTCCGCCATGCGCTTGGTCGCCCCCATGGTGTTGGTGGGACGAACGGCTTTATCAGTCGAAATCAGAACAAAGTTTTCAACACCGCAACTTGCCGCGGCCTGAGCGCAACTCAACGTACCAAAGATATTATTGCGCACGCCATCAAGTACGTTGAACTCGACAAGCGGTACATGCTTGTACGCCGCAGCATGATAAATTGTGTCGACGTTGAATGCTCTGATTAACCTTTCGAGATGCTCTTTATCCTGAACGTTTCCGAGGATTGGATAGATTTTAACTTTAAAATCCTGATCCAGATTCAGGTTACGCAGTTCGGAATCAATGGAATAGAGGGAGAATTCGGACAGTTCGAACAGAATAAGCTGGTTTGGCTTATTTTTAATTATCTGTCGGCATAGTTCAGACCCTATAGACCCCCCTGCCCCGGTAACCATCACTGTTTTCCCGTTGATATTACGGGATATCAGTTCCGGAATGGGTGAGACAGGATCGCGGCCCAGCAGGTCTGTAATAACGACTTTCCGCAAGGAATCAATACTTGCCTTCCCCTCCACCAGATCGACCATTCCCGGGATCGAGAGCACTTCGCACGGCAGACCTTCCAGGGTTTTAATGACTTCGTTTTTTCTGGCCCGGTTTGCGCTTGGCATGGCCAGCAGAATTTTCTTCGCTTCGTATTTCTCAACCAGCCAGGGCAGTTTTTCTGGTGCGAAGACGCTTACTCCGTGAATCACCTGACCTTGCAGGGCGCGATTATCGTCGACAAAAGCAACGGGGTAATATTCGTCCATCTGGCTCAGCGCAGGCAGTAATTGACGACCCGAAGCACCTGCACCATAAATAACTACCCGAGTGCCCAGATTCAACCCACGATTCACCAACATCCTCATTCCAAGCCGTGATCCGGCAATAAGCAGCAGACCGAATGAGAAATAGATAAAAGGAATCGTTCTCGGCAAATAGAGGTTGGTATAGAACGCTGCGATAATAAGCAAAATGGACGATATGACCATCCCCATCGTTACTACTAATAATATCTTGGCAGTAATGTAACGGATTACGGCCCGATACAGCCCTAATTTAACAAATATTGCCAGAGTAACTAAAATTATTGAGAAAATAAAAAGCCAATGCTCCGTACTATATATCGGAGTCATTGAATCAATACGCACCCAAAATGCAAACCAAAAAGCGCATAAGAGCAGTATAACATCTATGAAGAGAGTAATAATTCGCTTAATTGGTCTGGGTAAAGATATTAAATAATTTAGCATACTAAAAACTGGTCGCCTCACTAAAGCTTGCATTCAGTTTATAAAATAGTACCAGCAGGACACACTGAGTAATCGTCTACTTTAGTATTATAACCGCCCACTGTCCCCGCCTGGAGAAACGCTGCTTTCCCAATCACAGCGCTGCCCGCAAGATGGACACCAACACCTAAATGAGCGAAATCACCAAGAATGGCATCGTGATCTATTGTCGAGTGGCTATTCACAATAGTCGCCAAACCTAATTTTGCGTTGGCACCCACTATAGCTCCCGCTAACACAACAGTTCCCTCAGCAAGGGTCGCCGATGGACTGACAAATGCAAAGGGATGTATAAGCGTTACAGGATGAATACTTAAGCCGAGCAGTTGCTGATAGAGCTGCTCTCTGACTTTATTGTTTCCGATGCCAATAGCGACATGACTGACCTTACCAATATGTAACTGTAGTTCGGAAATTTTTCCAATAATCAGCTGATTAATTTCCTGGCAGGCAGAGGTATTATCGTCGAGGAAAACGATATCCTTATATCCCAGCAGTCTCGCTGTCTCGTACAGCGTACGGCCATGACCACCCGCGCCCAAAATCAATAAGTCATGCATTGACGTTGCTCTCTTTGTCTTTAACTCCTGCACCACATTTCAGTGCAACAACGAGAAGCGGGAACCAGGCGATGAGCAGCCCCACAACACCATCAATTTTGCCTGAGGCAATAAAAAAGGCGAAGGGGAAAAGCCACAGCAGATTGACGGCAATTGCCAATGATGTCACCGGAATGTGGCTGCCATATTTTCTTGCGAGGATTTGGTAGCCATGGCTGGCATGTGCTTCATAGACCTTTTTACCTGCTACGAGCCTCCTCAATAGCGTTGTCGTGGCATCGACAATAAATATGCCCAGCAAGCATAATTCTGCAATAAAGAAGTGCGAGTCAACTTTCGCAATATGCAGGATCATCAGTCCGATTGTTATCCCAAGAAAACCACTTCCGGCATCGCCCATGAAGATTTTCGCGACCGGGAAGTTCCAGACAAGAAAGCCGGCTCCGGCACCAATAAGGGCAAGCGTGAGAGGATAAAGAGTGCCTGGCGCGTCTGTATTCGGGTTGATAGCCATCAATACCGCACTACATGCAGCAAAGGTGATGGCCTCCGAGCTAGCTAAGCCATTAATCCCATCCATAAAATTATATAAGTTAAGCATCCAGACCAGATAAACGCAGCCCAGAATCATACCAACCCAGGATAAGGAAACGTCATAACCAAACAGCGTAATGACAGGGAAAGAACCTAAGAAATAGATGCCGATTGCTGCCGCAAGGAAATGCATCAACAGACGCCAGCGTGCCGCGATATGGCCGTGATCGTCAAGGAAACCGATGATGGCAACAATCAATCCTGGAATAAATAAACCCAGGAAGCTATCCAGCGTCAGCGCGCGGCTGAAATAAAACCAGACTAACGCCGCCAGGAGCGTCAGAACGATAGCCACTCCGCCCCCTCGTGGGGTTGGTACCGAATGCGAACTTCGCTGGTTTGGACGGTCAATAACGTTATGCTTAATGGCATAACCACGTAGCCCCCAGGTCAGCGCGCATGATACTAAAAAAGCGAATATCACAATCCCAAAACTCATCATTATTTATTACCTTCGATATAATATTTCGCCGTTTTTTTCATCGTTTCAAAAAGGGTTATCGGGGGCGTCCAGTTTAAATGTTTCCGGGATTTAGAGGCATCGACTTCCAGATCGCCAAACAGCTGATCGTAAATACCTCGTTTACCAACTGAAGAAAGCAATAACCTGAAGATACCCGTTGGAAATGAGACCAGTTTCGCTTTAATGCCCATTCCTGAGGCAAAGGCATTAATCATATCTTCGGTTGAAGGACGTTCTGCATCGGCGAGTAAATAGAGTTGATTTTTGGATTTCTCATTTACCACGCATTCGCTGATGAAACTGACGACATTATCCAGAGACACCAGCGCTCGCTTGTTCCTGACATTTTTAAATGGCAACGGTAGGTTTTTAGAAACCAGTTTTAAAAGGCGCTGTATATTACCCGGTGCATTTTCACCACAAATCAATGCCGGGCGAACAATGGTGATCGCCATATCGCTTTCTGCAAATTGATTAAGCAGACTCTGCTCGGCTTCTCGCTTGGAAATGGCGTAATCAGAGGTGGGTTGTGGCTCCGAGGCCTCAGTAAATGGGATCCCTGAGGTGGCATTACCGTTAACGCCGATTGAGCTTACAAAGATAAAATGTTTAACTCCGCTGGTCGCAGCATCGCTCGCTAATTTCATCGTTGCGTCGTGATTGACACGGCGAAATTCCGCTAAAGCGTCCTGAGCATCATCATTAAGGATATGCGCCCTTCCTGCGGTATGAATGACAGTGTCGCATCCTTGCAGGAGATTTAACCAGTTGGTATTGGCTGAGATATCACCCAGGTTGTAAATGCCCTGTTCAGGGTTCTCCTGCTTGCGCGTTGTTAATATCACCTCGTGTCCTGATGACTTCAACGCCTGGACTAAAGCAGTTCCAAGAAACCCGGTCCCGCCCGTCACCATTACTTTCATTGACATCCCCTATCGGCTCAATCTGATATTTACGCCCGCACGTAGTGCAGATTTGCGTGAAACTGTCTCGTTCACAACTGTTCGTTTAAAATTCAATTGTAAATGCCAGGCACGCTACCGCCCCTGGCTTAACAGCTACCAGTGCACTGAGCGATGTTTGATTAATGATTTTGCTTGTCTGGTTACAGACAAAAACTGGCGTTAATTGTCGTCCTAAACGACCTTAGAAACAAGCACAAATCGCTACAAAGCTGCTGAGATTTGAATCAGATAACCCTATGTAATCATTAAAATTAATAACAAAAAACGGCAGTTATCATTTTGGTTATGTCTCAACACCAAAAATGATAACTGCCGTTTGTTCTGGACGCGGAAGGAATATCAGTCGTTAGCCAACAGCTTCTCAATTCGGCTTCTGAACTTCGCCCCTTCCTTCAGGTTGCGAAGCCCATAGTTCACAAACGCCTGCATGTATCCCAGCTTCTTACCGCAGTCGTAGCTGTCACCTGTCATCAGCATTGCGTCAACGGACTGTTTTTTCGCCAGTGCTGCAATTGCATCGGTCAACTGGATACGATCCCAGGCGCCTGGCTCAGTTTTTTCCAGCTCCGCCCAGATATCGGCATTCAGAACATAACGGCCAACCGCCATCAGATCCGAATCCAGCGTCTGCGGCTGATCGGGTTTTTCGATGAACTCAACGATGCGGCTCACCTGCCCTTCCGTCTCCAGCGCTTCTTTTGTCTGGATAACGGAGTACTCGGAGAGATCGCCCTTCATGCGTTTCGCCAGTACCTGGCTACGGCCGGTTTCATTGAAACGTGCCACCATTGCCGCCAGGTTGTAACGCAGCGGATCGGCTGAAGCGGTATCGATGATGATGTCAGGAAGAACAACGATGAATGGGTTATCACCCACTACCGGACGGGCACACAAAATCGAGTGACCCAGACCCAGCGGCTGTGCCTGACGCACGTTCATAATGGTTACGCCTGGCGGACAGATAGACTGCACTTCTGCCAGCAGCTGGCGTTTGACGCGCTGCTCAAGCAGCGCTTCGAGTTCGTAAGAGGTGTCGAAGTGGTTCTCAACCGCATTCTTGGACGAATGGGTAACCAGGACGATTTCTTTGATCCCTGCAGCAACAATCTCGTCGACGATATATTGAATCATCGGTTTGTCGACGATCGGCAGCATCTCTTTAGGGATGGCTTTAGTGGCTGGCAGCATATGCATGCCCAGGCCTGCTACCGGAATGACTGCTTTCAAATTAATCATTATTTCTTCCACCTTAAAATGGTTGACGAATTATAGCTCTTAAACCTGTTTTCGCCAGCATGATTTGCCGTAATCCTCTGGCAATGTTACGCCTTAGCCCCACAAATTTCTGTAGTTGCAATCTGAATAGATCACACTTCTGTGCCAGGAATAGTCTCAAAAAAGAAAATTGTCGATTATCTGTGCGGAAGCGCAAAATTCAGCCTTTCCACATTCACTACCTGCTGATCCACCCGGTCAATATCCACCGAACTCTGCCCTTTCTCATTCACCGCTTTGATGTTCGCCAGCGACAGCAAGGTTCCGTCTTTGGCCATAAATTTACCCCGCACATCTTTACGCAGGTCGAAGTTGATCTTCAGCGCGGGGCCAATAGCTGCCTCCTGCATCACGTTGATATTACGTAAGAAAAGATGCTGCGGCTTATTGTGCAGCTCAAGCGTCGCCCGCTTCATCTCCACGTTGGTGATCGCTACAAAGGAGGTCGCATTACCGGATGAAATTTGAATTCCGCGCAGCTTATACGCAAGCTGGCGATTATCCAGGTGAATATTGTTGAGCTTGAAGTTCTGCGGGATGGACAAATAATCACCTTTAATTACCCCATAGCCGATTAACATTCCGGCACTATTGACCATGTCGACATTATCAATAATGAAATTATCACAGCCATAAATGGCGACCGTTGCGTTGTCTATACCCGCCTTTTTACTGAAATCGGGGGTAATATTTTTGGCCTTTATATTGCGGATAACAAAGTGTTTCCCGTTCTCAACGTGCACCAGCTGGCGACAGTTGCTGCCGGTGATATTTGCCACCACGAAGTTCTTCACGGTTTGCTTTTCCGGGTAGTCGTTATCGTAGGTGCTGCCGGCGAGGCCGATGCCGATGCCCCAGTTGATCTTACCGTTGGTGCAGTTGATGTTATCGATCACATGATCGGAGATGAGGATATTGCGGTCATTGATGGCAACGTTCCACTCGATCGCATCGCCCTGCAGATGGCTGAATTTGCTGTTGGTGATCCGGGCACCATCAACCTGATTGTGAAAGCCCTGGCGCAGGATGGCGTAGTTAGCCTGGCTCACACTGATGTTATCAATCAGCAGATTGCGCATCACGCGAGGTTTCTTGCCGCCAATGTAAATCTGCGTCACCGGCCCAAATCCGCTCATTGCCAGCCCTTTGATCGCGCAGTCCGAGCCGCGAATGTCGAGCGTGATGTTCTCCATGCGCCCGCCACCTTCACCGATCACTTTGCAGCCTTCCTGCAGCACAAAACGCCCACGTCCGTTGCCGGTCAACGCTCCGCGGATCAGCAGCGTTTTACCGTCGGGAATGAAAATGCCCGTATTGATGTTTTCGCAGGTAAGTCCGGCCGGGACAACGACGGTGTCACCGTCCTTAAACGCCTGCTTAAAAGCGGCGATCCAGTCGTTGTTATTGTACTGATTAATGGAGACCGTCTTTCCGCTTGCCGCCCGCGCCATGCGGGACGACAGCAGCGGCGAGGCCGCCAGAACAGACAGAGAAGAGACAAAGGTGCGTCGGGTAATCTTTTTCAGCATACAACCTCGGCGTTACAGCGTTTGCAGCAGGCTCGCTAACTGGCGATTGATTACCTGCTGGTTAAAATCGGTTTCAACTTTTTGTCGGGCATTCTGGAGCACAGGCTCCAGCGCCTGCTGGTCGATGTCGCTAAAGGCAGCCAATCGATCTGCAAGAGCCATCGCGTTATTCTCCGGCACCAGCCAGCCGGAATGATCAGATTTGATCAGCTCCGGGATCCCGCTGTGCTGCGTCGATACCACCGGGATCCCAACGGCCATCGCCTCCATCAGCGCCACCGGAATGCCTTCCATATCGCCATCGGTGCCCGTTACCGAAGGCAGCAGGAACACGTCCGCCTCATCGAGCATGGCTTTAACCTCATGGCTCGGCTTGAAGCCCGGCATCTCCACGACATCGTCCAGCTGATACTGTTCGATAAGCGTGCGCAGACGACGTTCCCACGGGCCAATGCCGAGAATGCGATAGTGGAACGCCACCCCACGCGCCTTCAGCTGTCGGCAGGCTTCGATGGCCACGTGCAGACCTTTCTTCTCGGTCAGACGGGCTACGGAGATGATCTGCAGCGGTTTTCCCGGCACCTTAACCGGGCGGCGAGTGAAGCGCGTTAAATCCACGCCCATACGCGACACGGCAATTTTCTCCCCCGGACAGCCCATGCTTTTCAGTCGTCCGGCCCACAGGTCGCTGATGGGCAGCATCATGTCGCCGCGGCGGAAAAGCTCCTGATACTCCGGCGTGTAGTGGTTCAGCACCTCGCGGCTGGAAATGTCGATACCGTGGAAGATGGTCGCAATTTTTCCGTCAATTACACCAAGCTCACGCAGTTTCGCGGCAGTGACCCCCGCCGGGCCAAAGTGGGCGATAAACACGTCGGCACGATACGGCTGCGCCGTTTGCCCGCAGATGGCCGACAGAATTAAATTGCGAGATTCCGATCCATAGCGGGAAACGTTCAGCGCGCGCCACGTCGACGCGCGGTGGATCCCGCGTAACGTCTGGCTGGCCCGGTAACGTAGCTTGCTCAGCTTCCCGGCCGGTTCGTCCTGCAGCCAGCGGGTCTTGGCCTCCAGCCCATACTGGGCATACGCCGCATGGGTATTTTTGGTGTCGCCCTTTTGCAGGGCGACGATCTCCACGTCATATCCCATATCGATAAACGCGGTAATTTGGTTCAGTACAAAGGTCTCAGACGACAGCGGAAATTTCAGTAAGAAGAAACCAACCTTCATTTCCCCTCCCGCACGCGGTCAAGTACCGACTTCACCATGTCAATGCCCTTCTCGCGCTCGGCTTTCACCGCCACCGCCAGGCGTTCATTGATCGCGGGCAGTTGACCCAGGGTGTCCCCCACCATTGCACCGAGCGATCCGTCCAGCAGATGACGAATATCCACGGCCATCTCCGGCATACCAAGCTGCTGCATTATCCCGGCGGACTTGTGCTCATAGTTAATGGCGATGGCCGGCGTGCCAAAGTTCATGGAGATAATTGCCGAGTGCAGACGGGTACCCACGGTCAGGTCGCAGGCTGCGAGCAGTTTGCCCATCTCCAGGTCGTTCAGCTCGTCCATCACCACGTGGTAGCGGGACGGGTCGTTCACCAGGTTGCGCAGGTTCAGCGCTACCATGCGGTCATCTTTGTTGTAGCTGTCGATGCCGGTACAGGTTGAGAGCGCCAGCACCTGGTAACCGCTGTCCAGTACGCGGTTCACCACGTCGGCGAACGCTTTCTCATAGGCTGCCTGGGTGGTGCCAAGACGCTTATCGAACGGGGCGAGTTCACGCAGGGTAATCGCAACGGTCTTCTGTTTCGCCGTCACGTCGAGCCAGTGCTGCACCGCGTAGCTCGGCTGGAAGTTATCGTCCTGGTGATCCACCAGCCAGGCGGTATCCACGCCGTGTTCTACTTTAGAGGTGTCAATTTCGCTACGCTTCATCATGTCGAGGCTGACCGATTCACGCAGGATCAGCGCGTCGCAGTGGCCAAACACATAATTTGCCAGTTGGTTAAACTGCGGATCCTGGAACGGCCCGACGCTGTGGCCGATCATAAACAGCGGCTTTTTCGCCATGAAGGTGCACAGCGCATGCTCAAACTGCGGCACGCCGTAGAGATCGACGAAGAACGAGCCGCCGACCTGAATAATGGCGTCATAGCCGGAAAGCAGACGCACGAAGTCCGTAAAGCCCTGCGCGATCGCGATGTTGCGCAGCCTGCCGGTGTCGGTGACGCGGGAAAGCAGCACCTGATGCTGGTAGCGACGGCGCAGCACTTTCTTCACGCGCCCCATCACGCCCGCGGCGTTGTTGTGCTGTTTCATCTGGCTGTAAAGCGGGTCGCCCATCACCGGGCGGTTCAGTAACCAGGATGAGCTGACCGGATAACGGCTCATCACGTCCACTTCAGTCTCAGGCTTAAGGGTGTTAATTGCATCCAGTAAACCGCGCAGGATGGCGCTGTCGCCACGGTTGCCGCAGGTATGGTTGCCAAGAATTAATAATTTCATAATGGCCTCTTAAAGAACTAGCCTGCGCGAAGCAGCGTTTTCATTTTTTCGTTACGGCAAAACTGGCGCTTCAGCTCTACCACCAGCGCGTTGCGCGAAAGCACAATCATCACGCCAAACGCCAGCGCGCCCGCGGCAACCTGCACCGCCAGCAGCGCGGCCAGCGGCAGATGCCCGCTGAGGATAATGCCCAGACCGTAGCTCACCGCCAGGGTCGGCAATGAGAGATAGAACGGCAGCCACAGGCTCAGGATGTACTGACGGTAGCTGGAGCCCAGCACCGGTTTGATCATGATGAAGTAGCTCAGAACGGTATTGACGATCTGCACCAGCAAGAAGCCCAGCGTGACGCCGATGGCGCCCGCCATATGCCCGCCGACGATAATCGCCGGAATAAACAGGAAAGTTTTGAACACATTGAACTTAAAGCTGATATCCACGCGCGCCTTCGCCATCAGCAGAGAACCAATCGGATTGCCCACGGAGCGCAGCAGCCCCACCACGCACAGCAGCTGCAGGATCGGGATAATGCCGTTCCACTTCTCGCCAAACACCAGCGGCACGAAGTTGCTGGAAACCACCATCAGTCCCAGCAGCACCGGGAAGTTGATAATCCCCACCACGGAAAGCAGCTTGTAAAAGTTGACGCGCAGCTTCTCGGTGTCGTCCTGAATCTTGGCGAACGCCGGGAACAGCACGCGAGTGATAATGGGGTTCAGCTTCATAGGAGGAACAACCGCAACGTTATAGGCCAGGTTGTAGCCCCCCGCCACGCTCGCGCCCAGGATGCGCGCCAGCACCAGCGTCGAGAGGTTGGTATTCACATAGTTAATAATGCTGTCCGCCGTCAGCCACGCACCAAAGCGCAGGTTGGACGAGACGGACGCGAGAGAGAAGTGCAGCCCCGGACGATAAATCTTGCGGCCAAAGTAGCCGAACAGCAGCGTACGCACGGCAGAGTTAACCAGGTAACCGAGGATGGCGGTCATCGCCAGCGGCCAGAAATGGGCGCTCACCACGGTAAAGGTAAAGCCCGCCAGCACCGCGCTGGTCTCGATCATGCCGATTTTATTGAACTCCAGCTCTTTTTGCATCAGCGCGCGGAACTGCTGCCCGTGCGGGATCACCACAAAGGCAAACGACAGCGTGCGCATCAGCGGGGCGAGATCCGGGTTGTGCAGCACGCTGGCGATGGTGTCGCTCAGCAGGAACACCAGCACAAAGACGAAAATCCCCAGCCCCACGTTCAGCCAGTAGAGCGTGGTCAGCTCAAGATGGCTGATCTCTTTGCGCTGGATAATCGAGTTGGCGATACCAAAGTCAGACAGCGTGTCGGCCAGCGCGATAATCACCAGCGAGACGGTCAGCAGGCCGAACTGGTGATTATCGATAATGCGCGCCAGCACCGTCATCTGCACCAGGCCGAGGCCAATGATGACGATGGTCGCCATCGCTGACCACTTGGCGCCGCTGATGGTTTTTTCACGTAAGCTCATCTTAGTACGCCGCTTTGTTCACGAAACCTTTGAAGATGGTCAGAAAAACAATCTTGATATCGAACCAGAGGCTCCACTCGCGGATGTACTCCAGATCGAACTCGATGCGTTTTTCCATTTTTTCCAGCGTGTCGGTCTCGCCGCGCCAGCCGTTGATCTGCGCCCAGCCGGTGATGCCCGGCTTCACCTTATGGCGCAGCATGTAGCCTTCAATCAGCGAACGGTACTGCTCGTTATGCGCCACCGCGTGCGGACGCGGGCCAACAATCGACATGCCGCCGGTAAAGACGTTGATGAACTGCGGCAGCTCGTCAAGCGAAGTGCGACGCAGGAAGTTACCCACGCGGGTGACGCGCGGATCATTCTGCGTCGCCTGGGTCACCACCTTGTCGTTCTCCATCACCTTCATGGAGCGGAATTTCCACACCATGATCGGCTTACCGTCCATGCCGTAGCGGGTCTGACGGAAGATAACCGGGCCGGGAGAGCTCAGCTTCACCGCCAGGGCAATGCAGCACAGCACCGGGGAGATGAGCAGTAAAATCAGGGAAGAGAGTACGATATCTTCCACGCGCTTGAGCACGCGGTTGATACCCGACAGCGGCGTGTCGTACAGCGGTACCACCGGTACGCCGTTCACCTCTTCAATGCGGGAGTGCAGAATGTTGAAGGTAAACACGTCCGGGATCAGGATCACCGAACAGGTGGTGTCCGCCAGCTCGCGCATCAGCTGCTTGATGCGGGTTTCGTCTTTCATCTGCATGGCGATATAGACGTTATGAATTTTTCCGGCCTTCGCGTCTTCAATAAGCTGCGCGTAATTGCCCGCCCAGTCCGCAGGCACGCCGCCCGGCTTCGCGTCGTGATAAATCCCCACCACTTCAAAGCCTAACCACGGCTCTTTGCGGAAGCTGTCGAGCAGCACTCTCCCGACCGGTAAATCACCCGCCACGGCGACGAAACGACGGTTATAGCCGCGGTTACGCAGCCAGCCCGCGCCAAATCGGATCAGGGAACGGCACACGACCATGCCGACGCTGGTTAACAGGTACCAGCAGAGATAGGTCACGAAGCGGTTGTCAAAATCATGGCTGAACGCCACCAGACCGGCGCTGAAGATCAGGCTCAGGGTCCAGTTCTGCAGCAGCAGCATCAGTTCGGTGGTCATTTTCACGCCGCGCCACGAGCGGTAGAAATCGGTCATCCCGCCGATCATCTGAAACACAACCAGCGCAATCAGGGCCATCAGAAGATGCATATATAAGAACGGCAGCCCGCTGATCCGACACACCGCCCACAATCCACCGACCATGATGGTGATATCAGAAAAACGCTGCACCATAGAGATTAACGATGCATTCGTTCTCGCTCGTTCGCGTTTTTTTAGATTCGTCATCGTTGTTCCTGTATTCGGTTCCCCCTCCCGCCGGGAGGGGCAATTGTTACTGATTCAACAGCGCCAGAATGTCCTTCGTTCGGGCTTCCATCAGCGCCGTATCAGCGCGGGATTCCACGTTCAGGCGCACCACCGGCTCGGTGTTGGACGAACGCAGGTTAAAGCGCCACTGCGGGAACGCCATGCTGATGCCGTCCGTACGGTCAATCTCCAGCGCATGAATGGCAAAGTGCTGTTCAACGCGGGCAATCGCCTCGGCCGGCTGCGCCAGCTTGCTGTTGATCTCCCCGCTCGCCGGGAAGGCCGCCATACGGTCGCGCACCAGCTCGCCCAGGCTCTGCCCCTTCAGGCACAGGAGTTCGGTCACCAGCAGCCACGGGATCATCCCGCTGTCGCAGTAGGCAAAATCACGGAAATAGTGGTGGGCGCTCATCTCGCCGCCGTAGATAGCGTCTTCTTCGCGCATGCGCTCTTTGATGAAGGCATGGCCGGTTTTAGACATCACCGGCTCGCCGCCCGCGGCCTTCACCACGTCCACGGTGTTCCAGGAAAGACGCGGATCGTGAATGATCTTCGCGCCCGGGTTTTTCTCGAGGAACGCTTCCGCCAGCAGGCCAACGATGTAGTAGCCTTCGATAAACTGCCCTTTCTCGTCGAACAGGAAGCAGCGATCGAAGTCGCCGTCGAAGGCGATGCCCATATCGGCACCGTGCTCGATCACCGCGTTACGGGTGTCGTCGCGGCACTCCGGCAGCAGCGGGTTAGGAATACCGTTCGGGAAGTTACCGTCCGGCGTGTTGTGTACCTTGACGAAGGTCACCGGCACGTTCAGCGCCTTAAAGCGGGCTTCCAGCGCATCGACAACCGGGCCGGCCGCGCCGTTACCGGAGTTGATGACCAGCTTCAGCGGCTTGAGGTTCGCCACGTTGATGTAGCCCAGCAGGTGGTCGATGTACTCTTTCTGCAGGTTAATCTGCTTGTAGCTGCCGCGCTTCGCGTCGTTCACTGGCGGGAAGTCGTTGGCTTCCGCGAGGCGCTGCACGTCGCGCAGACCGGTGTCGCCGCTAATCGGGCGCGCGCCCTTGCGCACCAGCTTCATGCCGTTGTAGTCCATCGGGTTGTGGCTGGCCGTCACTTCGATACCGCCGTCCACGCCGAGGTGGAAGGTGGCAAAATAGATCTCTTCGGTACCGGACAGGCCGATGTCCAGCACGTCCACGCCCGCGTCCTGCAGCCCTTTTGCCAGCGCCAGCTTCAGGGATTCACTGGTCAGACGCACGTCGCCGCCCAACACGATGGTCTTAGGTTTTAAATATTCGCCGTACGCGCGACCGATGCGCCACGCGATGTCTTCGTTCAGCTCTTCGCCCAGCTTGCCGCGAATATCGTAGGCTTTAAAACAGGTTAATTTTTCCATGATGACCCCTTTTTCAGGCAACAGTTGGCCCTGACCACTTAATGGCCAAATTTATTTTTGTCATTCGTAGGCCCGGCAGGCGCAGCGCCGCCGGGCATGATGCTGCGTGCTACACGCGGCCGTAGCGATCCTGGAAGCGCACAATATCGTCCTCTTCCAGATACGAGCCGGAGCGCACCTCAATTAAATCGAGAGGAATTTTTCCCGGGTTTTCCAGACAGTGCGTGGCGCCCAGCGGAATATAAATGGACTCGTTTTCACCCAGCAGCTTCACTTCGCCGTCGATAGTGACTTTGGCGGTACCCGCGACCACCACCCAGTGCTCGGCGCGGTGGTGGTGCATCTGCACCGACAGCCCCTCGCCAGGCTTCACGGTGATGCGCTTCACCTGATAGCGGTCACCCGCGTCGATGGAGTCATATTTGCCCCACGGACGGTACACTTCACGGTGAATGTGGTGTTCGTGACGGCCATCGGCCTTGATCTTCTCAACCACTTTTTTAACGTCCTGCACGGCGTTACGGTCGGCAATCAGCACCGCGTCTTTGGTCTGGACAACCACCAGATCCTTCACCCCGACGGTGGTGACGAGGCCAGACTCGGCGTAAACGTAGCTGTTTTCGGTTTTGTGGCTAATCACATCGCCGTGATGGACGTTACCCTCCGGGGTATGGGCGCTGATCTCCCACAGGGAGGACCAGGAGCCAACGTCGCTCCAGCCTGCATCCATCGGTACCACCACCGCGTCAGCCGTGCGTTCCATCACGGCGTAGTCGATAGATTCTTCCGGGCAGGCGAGGAACGCCTCTTCATCCACGCGGATAAAGTCGAGATCCGGGTCTACCACCGCCATCGCTTTTTCGCAGGCGTTCAGAATATCCGGGCGGTATTTGCGCAGCTCTTCGAGATAGCGTCCGGCGCGGAACAGGAACATCCCGCTGTTCCAGTAATATTCACCGCTGGCGACATAGGCCTGGGCGGTTTCGAGATTCGGTTTTTCGACAAACTGCGCCACGTCAAACGCTACGCTGTCGCTTTCACCCGGCGTTACGCTGCCGCGACGGATGTAACCGTAGCCGGTTTCCGGCAGATCCGGCACGATGCCGAAGGTCACCAGCTTGCCGCTCTCGGCGTAAGGGATCGCGGCACGCACCGCGTCGCGGAATGCGTCTTCCTGCTGGATAACGTGATCTGCCGCCAGGACCAGCATCAGCGGGTCACAGTCAGGGCTGCTGCGTTTTGCCGCCAGCGCCGCCAGGGCGATCGCGGGCGCGGTATTACGTCCGGCAGGCTCCAGGATGATGTTTTCCGTGAGCTTGTTCAGCTGGCGCAGCTGCTCGGCAACGATAAAGCGGTGCTGTTCGTTACAAATCACCACCGGGCTTTCACACTCCACGCCGTGCAGACGGTTTACCGTCGTCTGCAGCATGGTGAGATCCCCTTTCAGGCAGAGGAACTGTTTTGGATAGAGCACGCGGGACAGCGGCCACAACCGGCTACCAGAGCCACCAGCCATCACAACCGGATACAAAGTGGTTTGACTCATGATTTATCCCCGTATATCTGCAATAAATTGGCTCAGCACGTTCTCTTTCTCGAGCGTGCGTTCGGCATATTCACGTGCCACCGTATTCACTTTTGGCATGGCGAGTGCCTGTTCAATGCCGGTGACCAGCGCCGGGACCGATTCCGGCTCCACGCACACGGCAATCCCCGGATAGCTGCCACACAGCTGGCCTAATTCAGTTTCGGCTTCGGCCGTAATCACCGCGTTACCGCCCACTGCCAGAATGTTGGTCAGCTTGGACGGCAGCACCGCATCCGCCGCGCCGCGTTTTTGCACGACCAGATGGCAATCCGCCATTTTCAGCAGCGCGGGCAGCGCGTCGTACGATTGCAGCGGGAAAAACTTCACGTTGGTCAGGCCGCGTTCACTGGCCATCTTCTCCAGCCGCGCTTTTCCCCCGCCCTGTCCGACAATCACAAACGTCCACGGCTGTTCGATCAGCAGCTGGGCCGCTTCAATAACGCTCTCCAGCCCCTGCTTTTCGCCGATGTTGCCTGAGTAAAGAATGATTTTTTGGTCTTCAGGCAAACCGAGCCGGGCGCGCAGCGCCTGAGCCTCTTGCTCCGTCACGTCGCGAAAACGCGCCACTTCGGACCAGTTCGGGAAGAAGATCACCTTCTCCGCCGGGACGCCCTTCTCCTGCGCTTTGTTCATCATCGAGCGCGAGATCGTCGAAACGTAATCCACGTTATGCAGGCCGCTGCGCTCAAAGGCGCTGGCGAGCTTCGCCACCTTGCCGCCCTTGCCTTTCCCGGCCATACCCAGACCGAGCATGGCGTCCACTTCATAATCCTGAATGTGCAGCAGGGTGCGCGCGCCGGAGAGTTTTCCCAGCAGGCGCATGCCCGGCGTGCAGAACAGTGTCGGCACCACGCCGATAATGCGATCCGGCTTCCAGCGACGCTGCGCCATCAGCGGGAAGAAACTGCTGAGGGCAAAGCTGCCCAGATGAATTAAACGTTTCAGCGTCGAGGGCTGCTTCGGCACGTAGAGCGGGCAGCGCCAGACGGTCGCGGCCCCCTCTTCGCGGCGATAGCGCCAGCTGGAATAGCGTTCGCCTACCTTCCACTCCGGGTAGTATGGCGGGGCAGTAATCACCCGCACGTCATGTCCCTGGCTCGCCATCCACTCCACCATCTCGCCGGTGTATTTCCCGATACCGGTTAATTCCGGCGAGTAGTTAATTCCGTAGACGAGGATTTTCATAGTCCTGGCACCTCGGCCTGACGTTCCGCGAGGAAGTACGCCCGACTGTTGTCATGGACGTTGTCGCTTGCCAGCAGCGCCTCTGGCGCTAACCAGCGGTAATCGTCATGCTGAGAATCAGGCAGACGCAGGTCTGCCTCACTCACCTTCAGGCGGAACCCCAGCACGATGTAGTGCGTGGAGAACCCGGTGCCCGAAAAGTTATCGTCATAGAAGTGCTGCCAGACCCCGTAAAACTGGCCCGCTGCCATCGGCAGCTGCAGGCCCAGCTCCGCCAGAGTGAGACGCTCAAACGCATCAACCAGCGTCTCATCCTTCTGCACGCGCCCGCCGGGCACGAACCAGAAGCCCTGTGCAGGACGATTGGTTCGTTTCCCCAGCAAGAACTCGCCGCGTTCGTTCTCCACGATCAAATCAATCGAAATGAGCGGAGTGGAACGCACTACCGTGGCAAAATCTTCCTGACTTAAAAACATCATTACCCCCGGAAGCGGTGCTGGTTTTCCAGGAACCACTGGTAGGTGCTGGCCAGCCCCTGCTCCAGTGAGACCTCGTGATACCAGCCCAGCTGATGCAGACGGGTCACGTCCAGCAGCTTGCGCGGCGTGCCGTCCGGTTTGGTCGCGTCAAACACCACGCGGCCCTTGTAGCCCACCACCTGCGCGATGGTCTGCGCCAGCTCGCGAATGGTGCAGTCCACGCCGGTACCCACGTTAATGTGCGACAGCATCGGCTCGGTGTTTTCCTGCCACACCTCGCGATCCAGCTCCATCACGTGAATGCTGGCAGCCGCCATGTCGTCCACGTGCAGGAACTCGCGCATTGGCGTTCCGCTGCCCCACACCACCACGTCCGGGGCGTTTTCGGCAGTCGCCTCGTGGAAGCGACGCAGCAGCGCCGGGATCACGTGCGAGTTGCTCGGGTGGAAGTTGTCGTGCGGTCCGTACAGGTTAGTCGGCATCACCGAGCGATAGTCGCGGTTGTACTGACGGTTGTAGGACTCGCACAGCTTGATCCCGGCAATTTTGGCAATCGCGTAGGGCTCGTTAGTCGCTTCCAGCGTGCCCTGCAGCAGCTCGCTTTCGGCGATCGGCTGCTTCGCCATCTTCGGGTAGATACAGGATGAACCGAGGAACAGCAGCTTGTTCACGTTGTGCAGATGCGCCGCGTGAATGATGTTGCTCTCAATCATCATGTTCTCGTAGATGAAATCCGCCGGATAGGTGTTGTTAGCGACAATGCCGCCCACCTTCGCCGCCGCCAGATACACCTGGTCAATGCGTTCGTTGGCAAAGAAGTCCTGTACCGCACGGCTGTCGAGCAGGTTCAGCTCGTCACGGGTGCGGACAATCACCTCTACGTCACCGCGCTGTTCCAGCTGGCGGACAATCGCGGAACCCACCATTCCGCGATGACCGGCGACAAAAATACGTTGTTTTGTCATTCTCAGGACTCCAGCGCGATGGCAACCTCGTAGCCATGAGACTTGAGCAGGGAGTGTTTTTTCGCTGCTTCAAGATCTTTGGCCACCATCTCGGAAACCATCTCCTGCAGAGTGGTTTCTGGTTTCCAGCCCAGCTTCTCGTGCGCTTTGGTTGGGTCGCCCAGCAGGGTTTCTACTTCAGCAGGACGGAAGTAACGCGGGTCAACCTGCACAATCACGTCGCCTGGCTTCACGCCCGGCGCGTCGTGGCCGGTCACGGATACAACGATACCCTTCTCTTCCACGCCGGTGCCTTCGAAGCGCAGTTTGATGCCCAGCTGCGCCGCAGCCATCTCAACGAACTGACGCACGGAGTACTGCACGCCGGTCGCGATAACGAAGTCTTCTGGCTGTTCCTGCTGCAGCATCATCCACTGCATTTTCACGTAGTCTTTGGCATGGCCCCAGTCACGCAGGGAGTCCATGTTGCCGAGGTGCAGGCAAGATTCCAGACCCTGAGCAATGTTGGCGATCGCGCGGGTGATTTTACGGGTCACGAAGGTTTCGCCGCGGCGCGGGGATTCGTGGTTGAACAGAATGCCGTTACAGGCGTACATGCCGTAGGATTCACGGTAGTTCACGGTGATCCAGTAGGCGTACAGTTTTGCTACCGCATACGGAGAGCGCGGGTAGAACGGCGTGGTCTCTTTCTGTGGAATTTCCTGCACCAGGCCGTACAGCTCGGAGGTAGATGCCTGGTAGAAGCGAGTTTTCTTCTCAAGACCGAGGAAGCGAATCGCCTCCAGCAGACGCAGGGTACCCATGGCGTCAACGTCAGCGGTGTATTCCGGGGACTCGAAGGAGACCGCTACGTGGCTCATCGCCCCCAGGTTGTACACTTCATCCGGCTGTACTTCCTGCAGGATACGGGTCAGGTTGGAGGTATCGGTCAGGTCGCCGTAGTGCAGGTGGAATTTCGGGTTTGCCGCGTGAGGATCCTGATAGATGTGATCCACACGTTCGGTGTTGAAAGAAGACGCACGACGTTTAATACCGTGCACTTCATACCCTTTCTCCAGCAGCAGTTCTGCCAGGTAAGAACCATCCTGCCCGGTAACGCCGGTGATGAGAGCGACTTTAGACATGTTTATATTCCTCTACTTATGAATTTAATCAGTTTCAACGCGTTCGCGTATCACCACTGCGGGGTTGCCACGGCAAACTTTATTTGCCGGTAGCGATTTAAAAACGCTGCTGCGGGCACCGACTACCGTGCCATCGCCAACAGAAATACCTGGTGCAACAAAAACATCCGTTGCCAGCCAGCACTTTTCACCGATCACAATAGGCGAAGCGGTAATATCAAAATGCGGGCTCATAAAGTCGTGGCTGCCGGTGCACAAATAACACTTCTGTGAAACCACCGAATTTGCGCCAATCGTAATCTCGCCCAGGGTATATAACACCGCGTCATCCCCTACCCAGGCGTAATCCCCGAGGGTTAATTTCCAGGGGTAGGTAATCTTTACCGAAGGTCGAATAACTACGTTTTTTCCGATTTTTGCGCCAAACAGGCGCAATAAAAAGGCTCGCCAGCGGTACAGTATTTGCGGCGACCAGGCAAATAAGGTTGCCTGAACCGCCCACCATAGCTGTACCTTAATACCGTTCCCGCCCCGAAAACCTTTCGGCACGGAGAAACCTTTTAAATCCTGCATTGCGTTTCCTTATATTCAGGCTTTGTTATATAAGGTTTTCGTTTTACCTGTCGTACGCAGGCGTAATAAATAAGACAATTCCGCCCAGAATCCCGGCACGCGTAATATTTGACGCTGCACCTTTTTTGCATCCTGGCATAATTCCAGATTATTAGACGTTGACACGCCGCCCATCGAAAATTCAGACACCAGCCCTTTAATTCGACGGAATGGGTAACCTGATTTATACAGGCTGGCGGCCAGCGCATAATCGGATGACACCTTGTACTGCAAATCGTAAGGCTGTTTTTTCAGACCGTTTACCGGGAAGAAAATGGCCTGATGGCTGGCTGGCAGGCTGTGGTAGATATACCAGCCTGGCTTGGCGCTGCGGCAGACTTTATGCCCGTCGCCAAAATCGAGCAGCGCATCGCCAATATACATGGCATCCTCTTTCTGGCGCGCCAGCTGACGAGCAAACAACGCCACGTCGTCGTGGAAAATATCGCCGGAGTTGAGGAAGATGGCATAACGGCCCTGGGCCATAGAAATGCCCTTGTTCATCGCATCGTAGATGCCTTTATCTTTCTCGCTGATGTAGCGTAAGTTGAACTCACCGTTGAGTTTTTCCAGAAACTCCGCCGTGCCATCGTTCGAGCCGCCGTCGACCACGATCCACTCAAAGGTGAGGCTTGGATCGCGCGCCAGGTTGCGCAGCGAGCGCCAGGTTTTTACCACCCCTTCGTAATTACGAAAAGCGACAGTAATGACGCTAAGAAACATAAATCACCTCATTTCGTCATACGTTCGTAATATTAAGCGCCTTACGCAAAATAAACGGACAGACAATCAAGAAAGCATATTCCGGGCTAAATATTGACCCGGTAAAAAACAGCGACACCGGCGTAAAAAGATAAAGCTGCACGCGAAAGTTCTGGTTATCACCAAACGCGTTGATCATCATTTTGAAAACTTTAAACAGATACCACAGCGTCAACAGTACGGCGAACCATGAAAAATAAATAATTAACAGATACAGACCATTGTCTATGGTTTTACCGACATCCGCACCGTTAAAGATTCCGAATGATGCAACATATTCGTAAAGTGAGCCGAATCTTACTACACCATCGATATGGGTTAAGGAATAACCAACCATCACCAGCGGACCAATGATGCGATAATAGGACGATGACCCTTCCGTTCCCAAATCACCCAGACGTTCTGAAATGTACGGAAACGCGAATATGACGCCCACTAAAAATACCGTCAGAGAGATTATCGCCAGCGGCAGTTTTTTCTTAATCGCATCTTTGTTCAGGTACTGGAACGCCCACTCCAGCAGGTAAAACAGGATAAATGTCATTACCCCTGAGAACGATCCAGACAGAACGATTCCTGCAAGAATCATAGCATCGGTCTTAGGCGTTTTGATACCAAACTGTTTGATGCTGAGCCAAATTGAGATTAACGCCAGAGCGAAAAACGCCGGTTCAAAATAGAGCGCCGTTGTACGCTTACCACCAAACTTAATGAAGTTCAGTACATAGCTGTTACTGTAAATGAGATATTTCGAAATTATCTCCATCAGGCTGCTGCCACCGGTCAAAATAATCTGCGCCATTTCCAGTGCGGCAAGCATAACAATTAACGCAACGGCAATATAAAAGAACCTGAGGATTTTCCGATAATTGTGCGGTGAAATAGTTTTGAAGCGAATACTCCAGACCATGCCAATAATAATAACGATATAAACAAACAGCATGGTTGAAGTGACGTATTTACTGGCATCCAGCGACTGGCCAAAGATGTAGTTAAACAGCGTCAGGCCCGTGCCCAGCCCCAGGGCAATCATCAGCTTCTTCAGGTTGATTTTATCGACATACAGCAGAAGCAGAACGGGCAAAAAAGTCACGATGGTTATCGGGAAGCTTTCGCCGAGCTGGGCAATTTTAACGTTGACCAGCAGGTAGATCAGCGGCAGCAGCAGATAACTACAGATTCTGATAGAACGAGACATACTCCTCCAGCATCTGTTGTCCACTGTAGGCCTTGCGGCTGCGGTTGCGGAACGATTCCAGGTCAGTGCCAAAAACGGCCTCGGCGATCTGCGCCTTCGGCAGCTGTACCAGAGGCAGGACCTCGTGCCCAGCGAAGGTTTTTCCGCCGGATTTTTCCAGCACTTCGCGCGCTGCATCGCTGTGGGTGGCAATCACCGGCACGCCGATGGAGAGCGCCTCGCAGAGGATCAGCGGGTAATTATCCACGCGGGAGCTGAACACCAGCGCGTCCATACCATTCAGGGCGCTCATCAGCTTGCGCTTGTCGGTTTCAAACCCGTGATTCACCACGTTAGCGCCTTCGAACGGCGAGAATTTGCCAAAGGTATGCAGTTCAATTTTGTCGCCGAGCGCCATCATGTCGCGCACCAGCTGCTGGTTGGTTTTGCCGTCGTAGCGCAGATCGTGCGCAACGATGGCAATTTTCGGTTTGCCCGCGGTTTCCGCCACCGGCGTCAGCTCGGCCAGGATGGCTTCCGTCGCCACGTCGATACCGTTGTTGATAATCTGACAGCGCCCTGCCCCATACAGGCTGTTGAAGGCGTCGGCCACGTGCTGGCTCGGGGAGATAAACGTGCAGCCGAGCGAAAGCATGTCGCGGAACAACTGACGCTTTCCGTCTACCAGCTGATGCGCGCGATCCACCTTCACCGGCGGATAGTTGCTCAACGTCGGGCATTTCTGGCAGCTATCTTTCCAGCCTTCGCAGCCGTCGGTAAACGCGCAGCGTCCGGTTACGCTCCAGTGATCGTGCAGCGTCCAGACGAAGCGGGTGTCGGGCTTGTGGGCCTGCACCTTCTGACAAAACGCCACCACCTCTTCCAGATTCAGCCAGTAGCTGTGCAGCACGTGAAAATGCAGCACAACCGGGCCGGTAGTGCGGGTCACGGTGCGATAAAGACTGTTCAGGTTGCCAAACAGATCGCGGTTAAACAGGCGGAACAGCGCAATGTTGGCAACAGAGGTCAGACGCGGCGTGTGCTTGTGCACCTGCGGGAAGTTATCATGGCTGACGCTTTTCTTGCCGCCTTTGCCGTAGCCGTAAATAAACCGGGACTGAAGTCCTTTTTGCAGGGCACGCTGGTGCAGATCCAGCGCCACGCCTGCCGCTCCGCCTTCTGCGAGGCGTACGTTAAATTGCAGAATGTTCATTTAATCACCTTCACGCGGGCTTTCTCTCCCACCACCAGCGCGTTATCCGGAATGCTGTCCAGCACCACGCTGCCCGCCCCGATCGTCACGTTGTTACCAATCGTAATGTCGCCAATCATCACCACGTTCGCCCCCAGCTCGACGTTATTGCCGATCACCGGGCAGGCCAGGCTGTCCGGCCCGCGGTTGCCGATCGTCACCCCGTGGCGAATGGTGAAATCATCGCCCGCAACCACGAACTTGTTAATGACGACCGCATAGCCGTGGTGGATGGTAAAGCGGCGGCCAATGGTGGCAGCGGCCTGGATTTCATAGCCAAAAAAGCATTCGGTGATGATGCGGTACAGCACCAGAATCGGTGCCGCCCAGATATTGTTCAGTACGTTTTTCTTGCGCCACACCGAGCAAAAGTGCGCGATGCGGTACGCCAGAACCATGCAGCACGGGCGCAGGCTCCAGCTGTTTGCGCGGCAATCTTCCAGAAACATTATTTCCCCCGAAGCCCGTCAGCCAGACGCTTGCCGTTACGCACCGACAGCAGCGTCAGCAGGGTGCGCCAGTTCATGCGCTTATTGCGGATCTGATACAGGGTAAAGAGCTGATACTTGCGGCTGGCACGGTCAAACTTGTCCTTGTGCTTGCGGTAAAAATGGAAGTAGCCTGAAAACTTCTTCGGTGAGGAGGTGATCTGCATCTCCCCGTGGTTGATGTGCAGGATCTGCGTGGCCTCTTCCACTTTCCACGGCTCGCCGTACTCCACCACCATCCGCAAGAAGATGTCGTAATCCTGCGCGGCCTTCAGTTCGGTATCGAACAGGCACTCTTTAAAGCGCCACGCCCAGGTAAAGACCTGATTACCGATAATGTTGCGCTTGTAGAACAGGCGACGAGAGTACGGTGATTTCGGATACAGCGGCAGGCTCGCGGGCTGCGAGTAAACCTCGCCCTGGCAAACATAGTCGTTGGCATACAGAAAAGCGTGCGTGACCAGCTGCTCTTTATGCGAAAGGAAGACGGACAGGCGGTTCGGCGTCCATTCGTCGTCATCGTCGATGCCGGTCAGATACTGCCCTTTGGCCTGCATAATCGCCTGATTACGCACCGCGCACGCCCCGGAGTTAATCGGGTTATGGGTATACATCACGCGCGGATCGTTGAGTTCGGTGACAAATTTTTGCAGCTGTTCATACGAGGAAGAACAGTCATCCACGATGATCAGTTCCCAGTTATCGTAATCCTGACGCAAGACCGACTTAATAGCGCGGATCGCCAGCTGCTGACGGTTCCATGTCGGCATATAGATAGAAACTAAAGGGCGTTGTGTGGTCATCTTTTCCTCCTACCCCTCACCCCGGCCCTCTCTCCTGAGGGGAGAGGGTGAAAGGCGGCACCGGACAGTTCCCTCTCCCCTCAGGAGAGAGGGTTAGGGTGAGGGGGGGTGTTTTGTTATTTGCTGTCAGACTTGTATTCGTACTCGTAATAACCGTAATCCTGGTACCCGGTCGCACGACGGAAGATGGAGTTCAGGATGACCCCTTTCACCTCAATGCCGTTCTGCTCGAAGCGGCTCAGGCTGGTTTCCACTTCCTTCAGGGTATTCACCGCATAGCGCGCCACCATCAGCGTGGTACCCGCATGACGGCCAACCACGGCGGCATCGGTCACGGCCAGAATTGGCGGCGTATCGATCAGCACCAGGTCATAGTTTTTGCTCGCCCACTCAATCAGCTGGGTGAAGCGTTCGCTCATCAGCAGTTCAGACGGGTTCGGCGGCACCTGACCACGCGGGATCAGGTCGAATCTCGGAATCGAGGTCGGCTTGGCGCTCTGGCTAATCTCTCCCTGACCCAGCAGGATTTCCGACAGACCGTTCACGTTGTTGGTGCCCAGCAGTTCGTGGGTATAACCCTTACGCATATCGCAGTCGATCAGCAGCACGCGCTTGTTGGTCTGGCTCACCACGGCCGCCAGGTTGGCACAGACAAAGGTCTTACCGATTGACGGGCTGACGCCGGTTAACATCAGGACGTTGTTTTTAGCCTGCATCATGGCGAAGTGCAGACTGGTACGCAGGCTGCGGATCGCTTCAATCGCCAGGTCGGTTGGGTTACCCACGGCCAGCAGCTGGCTCTGTTTGTAACGCTTAACGCCCTTGATGGTCTTGACGCTGTCACGGGATTTTTGCCACTCAGACAGCGGAATGCTGGCATAGACGTTGATACCACTCTCTTCCAGCACCTGCGGGCTTTCGATGCCGCGGTTGAACAGCGAGCGCAACAGCACGCCAACGATAGAGAGCATCAGGCCAAGAATGATGCTGCCGAGAATAATCAGCGCTTTCTTCGGCTTCAGTACGCCAGGCTGGGTAATGGCCGGGTCGACGATACGCACGTCACCCACGGTGCTGGCCTCGGTGATTTTCAGCTCCTGCTGTTTGTTCAGCAGCTGCATGTAAACCTGCTGTCCGGACTCCACGTCGCGGGTCAGGCGGACGATCTCCTGCTGCGTTTTCGGCATCGCGGTCACGCGGTCGTTCAGCTTCGCCTTCTCCTCTTCGAGAGTGCGGCGCTTCTCCAGCAGCGTGCGGTAGGCCGGGTGGCGTTTGGTGTAAAGCTTGGAAATCTCTGCCTCTTTGAAGGTCAGCTCGTTGAGCTGCGCATCAATATTCACCATCGAGTCGAGAACCGATTTTGCCTCCAGCGGCAGGTCGACGGAGTCTTTATCCTGACGGTAGGCGTTCAGCTTGTTCTCGGCATCATCCAGACGGGCACGCACTTCCGGGAGCTGTTTAGCGAGGAACGCCAGGCTTTTCGCCGCTTCCGCCGACTTGCGCTCGACGTTCTGCTCAAGGTAGTTGCGGGTAATGCTGTTCAGGATGTCGCGGATTTGATCCTTATCTTCACCGGTAAAGGTCATGCTCAGCACGCCGGTGTCCTTACCGTTTTCCGTGACGGTCAGGTTGTTCTGCAGATTGTTGATCATCCCCAGCGTGGAGAATTTGGTGACGGTGAATTCACCGCCCTCCTGGGCGTGGATCGCGCTAACCATCATGCTAACGCCGTCTTTGTTCAGCATCTGCCCCACTTCGCCGCGTGCGCTAAAGCCCGCATCGCTGGTCAGCTGATACTGTTTCGGGCCCAGCACCGTCAGGGTAAAGGTTTGATCCCCCGCCCCTTTCGGCAGCACAAAGTCAGTGACCTTTACGGTGTCATTGCTGCGCCCCATCAGACGGTCCCAGCCGGCACCGAAGATCGGGAACGTATTTTTGGTAACGGAGATGTCGAGTCCGAGGTCGTGAACCGTTTTACCCAACACCAGACGCGACTGGATCAGCTGAATTTCAGCGTCGGATGCTGGCGGTTTGTTCGCCAGCGCGGAGCCGATATCCTGCACCAGCGAGTTGCCGGTATTCTGCTCGATCTGCACCAGCGCGTCGGCGCTGTAGATAGGTGTGGCGAACAGCGTATACACGACGGCCGCTGCGGCAAACACGGCAGTAATGCCAAGCACCCACCACTTTGCCTCGATAACCGTGCCGACCAGGCGACCAATATCAATTTCATCACTGCCCGAAGTCGGGGCGGCAGAAGGTCTTGTTTTTTCTGTCATTGTTATCCCTGCTGAGCTTTCAGTGCCTGCGCCCACTGTTGGGCAGACTGGTCAAGTAAGGTGTAAACCGCCTCGAAGGCTTCATGGCTCTTGCGATACGGATCGGGGATTTCGCGTTCGTTGTCCCAGTGACCAAACAGCATCACCTTGCCGCGCATCTCCGGAGCGATATCGCACAGCGCATGAATATGGCGTTTTTCCATTGCCAGAATCAGGTCATACTCCCGGCACATGCGGCCGGTGACCTGGCGGGCGATATGCCCGTCAAGAGAGAGGTTGTGATCGCGGGCCACGCTCGTGGCGCGCTCGTCGGCACCTTTGCCCACCAGCGCGCCCAGCCCTGCGGACTCGACCGTTAACTCGGGCTGGTACTGTTTCAACAGCCGTTCAGCCGTGGGGGAACGGCAAATGTTCCCCACGCATACCACCAGAATTTTGTTAAACATCGCGGATTACCAGGTATGAATGTCGCGCGCCGTATCCGTCATGTAGCGAACGCCACTGATGGTTGGCAGCAACTGGTTGATCAGACGGTTCCAGCGGGCAACCGGCGCGGTGGTGACGTAAACCACATCGTATGGCTGGAGACGGAACTCCGTCGCCATCACCAGAGACGTCGCATCGGACATATCCAGCTGGTAGATGTTGGCAATCTTGCCCTTCGCGCTGCCTTCACCCTTCAGCGGACGGATGACGAAGATACCGGTCGCGTTAGAGGTGGTCAGATCGATACCTTCAGCATTGCCCAGCGCTTCGGTCAGGGTCATGCCGCTGAAGTCCATTTTGAGGGTGCTCTGTTTCTTCACTTCACCCATCACGAAGACTTTCAGATCGTCGTTGCGCGGTACGTAGAGAATATCGCCCGGATAGAGCAGGCGGTTTTGGGTCAGGTCGCCGTTTTGCATCAGCGCCTGCAGCGAAATGCGCTGCTCTTTGCCGTTGTGGGTCAGCACCACGTTGCGCCAGTCGGCGCCGTCGGTTAAACCGCCCGCGGCGTTAATGGCGTCCAGAACGGTGAGCGGTACGTTGGTGATGGCCTGCTGGCCGGATTTATTCACCTGACCGGAGATATAGGCTTTTTGCGAGCGGAATGCGGCGATATTAACGTCCACCTGCGGGTCGGCGATGTACTGCGCTAAGCGGCCGGTAATATCACTACGGATCTCGGCAAGCGTTTTCCCGGCGACATGTACTTTACCAATGTACGGATAGAACATGGTGCCATCTGACTGTACCCAGTTCCCGGTGTCGCTTGAGCTACGGTACTGGCCCGCTGGCGTGGTCAGTTCAGGGTGGTCCCAGACGGTCACGTTGATCACGTCGCCCGGCCCCACGCGATACTGATAGGAGGCAATTTCCTGGTCCAGAGACATATTCGGCTGGGCAACATTCGGACGTGGACGTAATTGTTCGACCAGACGTGGCGTAAGTGGATAAACATTCACCATTTTGTCGAGATCAAAATCGGCATCCTGTTGCTTGATCACATCCTTACCCATTGTTGACATATTGCTGCCGGGAAAGACCGTGCAACCACTCATCAAGGTCACAGACACCAATAATGGCATCAATTTCATTTTGGATTTCATCATTGATTATTTATCACTTTGGCAGAGTAATTATCCTGTGCAATTTAAATAAGCCTGAGACGTATTGGGTTTCAGCATGCAGTTAATCAAATAGAAATATAACTGGCATCAGTCCTAAAAAAAGCTTATTCATCCATTGGCTATTGACAGAATAATCGAGGCTGATTTACACGCTTTCAGGCACGCTACCGCCCTTGGCTTTCAGTTACCAATCCACTGACTAAACAATGTGTTATGGATAGACACCCTCTTGAGTAAGGTCTTCTGGAAATATATCAGCCGCTTGAAATACACAACGGATAATGAATGACCATTCCGAAGACCAAAACAATAATAGCAACAACAAGATTTAACATTTGATGCTGGGAGAATTGTTGCAGCTAACCTAATAGCAGGCAAGGAGACAACTGTCCTAATATCTGTTTTTAAGATTAATATTAAGAGCAAAGTTTTGACCTTTTAGGATTTTCTTTATATTGACAAAAAGAGAGTAAAAACCATTATCTGCGATATATCCTAAAAAGCACTCAGAATAATAAAATATACGTATTTTGCTTATTTACACTCACCTGAGACTGCTCTCTTTTTTACGCATCGTATTAAGAGAAATCTCAGCCCGACATTGCATTTTCCCCCAGCTTTATCCATGATCGAAGTGTGACATTCGTCATATAACAGAAGGTATTGCTATTACTATGGAATGGATTGCCGATCCATCAATCTGGGCCGGGCTGGTGACGCTGGTCGTCATCGAATTAGTGCTCGGTATTGATAATCTGGTGTTTATCGCCATCCTCGCTGAAAAACTGCCCCCTTCCCAGCGCGACCGCGCGCGCGTGACGGGTCTGCTGCTGGCGATGGTGATGCGTTTACTGCTGCTGGCCTCTATCTCCTGGATGGTCACGCTCACTCAGCCTCTGTTCTCCGTTCGCGGCCTGAGCTTTAGCGCGCGCGACCTGATCATGCTCTTCGGCGGGCTGTTCCTGCTGTTCAAAGCCACGGTGGAGCTTAACGAACGGCTCGAAGGCAAGGACAGCGAGAACCCGACCCAGCGACGCGGGGCGAGATTCTGGCCGGTGGTGGCGCAAATTGTGGTGCTCGATGCAGTCTTCTCCCTGGATTCGGTGATTACCGCCGTCGGGATGGTGGACCATCTCGCCGTCATGATGGCCGCGGTAATTATCGCCATCACGCTGATGGTGATGGCGAGCAAAGCACTGACCCGCTTTGTGAACAGCCACCCGACAATCGTGATCCTCTGTCTCAGCTTCCTGCTGATGATTGGCTTTAGCCTGGTTGCCGACGGTTTCGGCTTCCACATTCCGAAAGGCTACCTGTACGCCGCCATTGGCTTCTCCGTCATGATTGAAGCGCTCAACCAGCTGGCGATATTTAACCGCCGCCGGTTTCTCTCCGCGAATCAGACCCTGCGCCAGCGCACGGCCGACACCGTGATGCGCCTGTTGAGCGGCAGGAAAGAGGATGCCGAGCTGGACGCCGAATCCTCTGCCCTGCTGGCCGATCACAGCGACGGGCAAATCTTTAACCCGCAGGAGCGGCTGATGATCGAGCGCGTGCTCAACCTGAATCAGCGCACGGTCAGCAGCATCATGACCTCCCGGCATGACATTGAGCATATTGACCTCACGGCACCGGAAGAGCAGATCCGCGCCCTGCTGGATAAAAACCAGCACACCCGGGTGGTGGTCACCGGCGGTGAAGAGGAAGAGGAGCTGCTGGGGGTGGTACACGTGATTGACCTGCTCCAGCAGCAGCTGCACGGCGAGCCGCTCAACCTGCGCGCGCTGGTACGCCAGCCGCTGGTCTTCCCGGAAGCGCTTCCGCTGCTCTCCGCGCTTGAGCAGTTCCGCAACGCGCGCACCCACTTCGCGTTTGTGGTGGATGAATTTGGTTCGGTGGAAGGGCTGGTCACGCTCAGCGACGTAATGGAAACCATCGCCGGTAATCTGCCAAACGAGGTGGATGAGATTGATGCCCGCCACGACATTCAGAAAAACGCTGACGGCTCGTGGACGGCCAACGGCCACATGCCGCTGGAAGACCTTGTGCAGTACGTGCCGCTACCGCTGGATGAAAAACGGGAATACCACACCATTGCCGGTCTGCTGATGGAGTATTTGCAGCGCATCCCGCAGCCGGGAGAAGAGGTTCAGGTGGGCGACTATCTGCTTAAAACCCTGCAGATTGAAAACCATCGCGTGCAGAAAGTGCAGCTTATTCCACTGCGGGATGAGGAAGAGCTGGATTTTGAGGTTTAGGTAAACCAAAACGGCAATCCCGTTGCCGTTTTAGTGTTTGCTCCCTCTCCCGTGGGAGAGGGTCTGGGTGAGGGCATCAGGCCGCACCGCCGTCAAAGCTTATCCAGAAGCTTCTTCACATCCTTGCCGTTCTGGGAATCTTTATTACGATCCGCCCAGCTGTTGAGCCGACGCTTCGCTTCATCCTGCAGATGCTTACGCAGGATCTGATCTACCTGAAGGCTGTAGTTCAGCGCCTGCCATTTGCCGTATACGCTAAGCGGAACCGGCGTCTCTTTGAGGAAGTCAATCAGCTTGCTCTCGCCCTGCCAGCCGGAAAGCACCCGGACGTTAAAGCGCGTGTCCGCCGTCTCTTTGACCAGATCCAGCGAGCCTTCTCCGGTTAACGACAGCATAGATGAAGTTCCCTGCATCCCGGCCAGCGTCAGCACCCCGTTATCCAGCGTCAGGTCAGTGGCGAAGCTGTCGAGGCGAGTTGCGCTGTCGTAGTTTTCCTGGGCTTTAACATCGCTGCTGCGCTCCACCGCCTGCTGAACCAGCTGCTGGAAGTTGAGCCCTTCCATTCGCGAATCTTTCAGGTCAACATGCGCCTCGCCCTGCCACTCACGGCGGAAGGCATTGGCATCAATTTTGGTGCCTGAGAAATCGCCCGCCAGCGTCAGCTGACCCGTCAGGGATATCGGATAGTTAAAGGCTTTGAGGATGCTGCCAATCTCAACGTTGTCGAGACGCGGCTGGAATTCAGCGCTGGCAACGTCCTTACGCACGTCCAGCGTACCCGGAAGTGACAGGTGACCCGCCCCCATTTTGCCGCTCAGTTCTGAAATTACCAGCAACCCGTTGTGGTTGAACATCTGGCCGCTCACGTCGGTAAAATCAATACCGCGCCAGCGCACGCTGTTGGCTTTCAGCAGAATATCTGCCGTGAAGCCGCGCAGCACGTTATAGTCAGGCTGTTCAAGGTTGGATGAGATAACCGGACGCGACACCGGTGACTGGCTTTGCCCCGTCTGCACGGCATCGCTGTCCGTTGCGCTTGCCGGCACCGGTGGCAGGATGTTCTCCAGGTTGAGCTTGTCAAACTGCAGGTTCAGCACCCACTTCGGCTTATCGTCGAGCGTGACGCTCGCCTGCCCTTTCAGGCTGCTGTCGTTGGCCTGCAGGTTAAGGTTATCCAGCGCCAGCTGTTTTTGCTCTTCGCGCCATACGGCCCGCAGCGTCCCCTGCCCGGCGATCCCCTGGGTCGGGAGATCCGCTCCCGTCAGCTGCCAGCTAAGCTGCTGGATGTCGGCCGTCAGCTGATGCGGGTAGTCCGACGCATTCACGTTTGCATTCAACGAGAGGGACAGATCGCGCTGGTCGCGGTTTATCCGTCCGCTAAATTCCAGCGACGCAAGATGGTGTTCATCCTGTTCCATCTGCAGGTTGATGTTGCGAACGGTGACCTGCTCCTGATCCTCATGCTGGAACACCAGCACGCTATCGGCCACTTTCAGTTTGCCTATATCAAAGGACCAGCCCGTATCGGACGGTTCATCCGGTAAGGTATTCTCGCGCGGCGCAACCGGCGCATTCGCGTCGCGCACGGCTTCGGTCTGCGGGGTAAGCTGAATGACCGCGCCCTTCAGCATCACCTGATTAACCTGCAGCTGATGGGAGATGAGCGGGATCAGCGCCACATCGAGACGCATGTTGTCCGCAGAGACCAGCGGCTGTGCCGCGCCCGGCGCGGTTAACGACATGCGGCCAGAGAGAATGCTGAGCTGCGGCCAGACGTGCCAGCGCAGCGGCCCGTCAAGCTTCAGTTGGTAACCACTGCGTGCCTCGACCTGCCGCACCATGTAAGCGCGGAAATCATTCGGGTTAACCAGCAGAACCAACGCCGAAAGGCCAGCAACCAGCACTACCAGCAAAATCATCAGCGTTGTCAGAACTCTTCTCATGGCATCCTCAATGGACTAACGATCAGTCTTTATCAATACGGCTGGCAACCGCACCCTGCTGGTCGCGGTATTTTGCGTCCTGGCGGCGGTTATAAGGCCTGTCTGCCGGGCCTGTGAGCGGTTCAAAGCTTAATGCACCGATCATCATTCCGGGGCGCAGCGCCAGCGGCAGTTTACCGGCGTTGAAGAACTCCAGCACGATACGGCCGGACCAGCCTGGGTCGATACGGTGCGCGGTTACGTGAACCATCAGCCCCAGGCGGGCCAGAGAAGAACGGCCATCAAGCCAGCCGACGAGATCCGCAGGCAGGGTCACGGATTCATACGTCACCGCCAGCGCCAGTTCACCCGGGTGCAGATAAAAAGCTTCACCTTCGTCAATGATGATTTCATCACTCATGACGCGATCGAGCGCGGCGCTGACTTCATCCTTCGGCCCGCTGAGGTCGATGAACGGCGCAGTATGGCCGCTAAAGGTGCGGAATTTATTCCCCAACCGTACATCAACGGTCACCCCATTGATGCGCTCCACGGGGGGACGTGGGGTAATAGACAAGCGGCCTTCATCCAGCCAGGCTTCAATATCACGATCGCAAAGACGCATGGTACTTTCTCCTTTCATGCATCGTACCCTGAGCCGTTGAACGCTCAGGGTAAAACCAGGTTATCTCTGAACGGTACACAATTCGCGCGGCTTATTCAAAAAACTGGCTGATTTTCGCTTTTAAGATATCAATAGCAATGCGGTTTTTGCCCCCGCGAGGCACGATGATATCGGCGTATTGTTTGGATGGTTCAATAAACTGCAGGAACATCGGACGGACCGTTTTCTGGTATTGCGCCATGACGGAGTCCATCGAACGGCCGCGCTCGTTAACGTCACGCTTGATGCGGCGCATCAGGCAGATATCCAGCGGGGTATCGACGAAGATGGAGAAGTTCATGGATTCACGCAGGCGGGCGTCGGTCAGGAGCAGGATGCCTTCAAGGATAATGACCTTCTTCGGCTCGATGCGGATCGTTTCCTGGGTACGGGTGTGTTCTACGTAACTGTAAACGGGCAGTTCGATCGCCTGGCCGCTCTTAAGCGCTTCTAAATGCTGGAACAGTAAACTGTGATCCATCGCATTCGGGTGGTCGTAGTTGGTTTTTACACGTTCTTCCATCGACAGATGGGATTGATCTTTATAGTAGCTGTCTTCGGGAATGACGCCGATATGCTCATCACCTACCTGTTCACGCAGTTCGCGATAAAGCGTACTGGCAATTAGACTTTTACCTGAAGCCGATGCGCCGGCGATGCCTATAATGACGCACTGATGAGACTTATCAGTCATAAATTTAGCGACCTGAATAACCTGGATGTTAAGGAAGGACGACGCCGGAGCGTCAAACGCGGCAATTATAGGGATTTCGCGGGCGTGATACCAGTCGAATGCGCAGGTTCTGCGAGACAGGCTGAAAAGTGGCGCATTGATCCTTGAGAGAAATTTTAATGGCCGTTTTTTCAGCGTTTAACAGGAATTTTTTAGCGAGTAACTATTTAATAAGTCTATGATGTCAAATTATGAGCAGTCGCCATATGAATTGTAAATTGTTTGTACTAGCATAAACCAAATTATCAAATTCACTCGTGCGTACTTCTCTCCTGACGGCATGGCGTCTCTGGATAAAGCGGTAATGAATAAACAATACCAGCGGGTTTTGGTTACCACCCCACATCCTTTATTACGACTTGTCTGTCTGGGCCTGGTCACCTTTATCTTTACCTTATTTTCGCTGGAGCTTACCCGCTTCGGTACCCTGCTGGCGCCACTCTGGTTTCCTACCGCCATTATGATGGTGGCGTTTTACCGCCATGCAGGAAAAATGTGGCCCGGGATAGCCCTGGCCTGTTCATTTGGCAATATTCTGGCCTCGTGGATGCTGTTCTCCTGGGCGTCGATAACCCCCACCTACACCGCAATAAACGTTATTGAGGCCCTCATCGGTGCCGTGTTACTGCGCAAGCTGCTTCCGTGGTACAACCCGCTGCAAAATTTAAACGACTGGATCCGCCTGGCAATAGGCAGCGCGCTGGTGCCGCCGCTGGTGGGCGGTATTCTGATGACGCTTCTGATCCCCGGCCCTGAGCCGCTGCGTAATTTCATCGTCTGGGTGCTATCTGAATCCATTGGCGCGCTGGCACTGGTGCCGCTGGGGCTGCTGTTTAAATCCCATTACCTGCTCCGCCACCGTGATCCGAGATTGCTGCTGGAAACCCTGGTTACCATGGCCGTAACGCTGGCCCTCAGTTGGGCATCCATCACCTGGCTGCCGTGGCCCTTTACCTGCGTGATTGTCCTGCTGATGTGGAGCGCCGTGCGCTTGCCGCGGATGGAAGCGTTCATGGTGTTTCTGGTTACCGTGATGGTCGTTTCACTGATGATTGCCCATAACCCTTCGGCGCTGACCACCCAACATGCCGGGCCGATGATGAACGCGCCGTGGCTGCCGTTCCTGATGCTCCTCCTCCCCGCTAACGTGATGACCATGGTGATGTATGCCTTCCGTGCCGAACGCAAACACATCACCGAGAGCGAAGAGCGCTTTCGTAATGCGATGGAGTATTCCGCCATCGGTATGGCGTTAGTCAGCATGGAGGGCCAGTGGCTTCAGGCCAACAAGGCGCTGTGCAATTTCCTCGGTTACAGCCAGACCGAGCTACAGTCGCTCACCTTCCAGCAGCTCACCTGGCCGGAAGATTTGCATACCGACCTGGAACAGCTGGAACAGCTGGTCAACGGCGAGATCAACACCTACACCCTTGAAAAGCGCTATTACACGCGCAACGGAGAGGTCGTCTGGGCGCTTCTGGCCGTCTCCGTCGTGCGCCATGCCGATGGCTCGCCGCTCTATTTCATCGCCCAGATTGAAGACATTAACGATCTGAAGCAGACCGAGTGGGTCAATAAGCGCCTGATGGAGCGCATTACGCTGGCCAACGAAGCGGGCGGCATCGGCATCTGGGAGTGGGATCTGGAGCCAGACATCATCAGCTGGGATAAGCGGATGTTTGAGCTGTATGAAATTCCGCCGCACATCAAGCCCACCTGGCAGCTCTGGCACGAAAGAATATTGCCGGAGGATCGCGCCCATGCGGAGCAGGTGCTGCGGGATTCACTGGTTTCTCGTCTGCCGTTTAAGCTTGAATTCCGTATCCGCGTGAAGGAAGGCGTGCGCCATATACGCTCCCTGGCAAACCGGGTGCTGAATAAAGAGGGTGAAGTCGAACGTTTGCTCGGCATCAATATGGACATGACCGAGGTGAAGGAGCTTAACGAAGCGCTGTTTCAGGAAAAAGAGCGTCTGCACATCACGCTCGACTCCATCGGCGAAGCGGTGCTCTGTACCGATATCGACATGAACGTCACCTTTATGAACCCGGTCGCCGAGAAGATGAGCGGCTGGCTGCAGACCGAGGCCATCGGCCAGCCGATCCTGAAGGTGTTACACATCACCTTTGGGGAACGGGGCCAGCTGATGGAGAATATTCACAGCGGCGATATGTCACGCTCCGATATCGACCAGGATGTAGTGCTGAACTGCCGCACCGGCGGATCGTTTGATATCCATTACAGCATTACGCCACTCAGTACCCTTGATGGGCACAGTATTGGCTCGGTGATCGTTATTCAGGACGTCACCGAGTCGCGCAAAATGCTGCGTCAGCTAAGCTACAGCGCGTCGCACGATGCCCTCACCCACCTGGCAAATCGGGTCAGCTTCGAAAACCATCTCAAACGGCTTCTGCAAACCGTTCGCGAGACGCGTCAGCGTCATGCGCTGGTCTTTATCGATCTGGACCGCTTCAAAGCCGTCAATGATAGCGCAGGCCATGCGGCGGGAGATGCCCTGCTGCGGGAACTCTCTTCCATGATGCTAACCATGCTTCGCTCCAGCGACGTGCTGGCGCGCCTGGGCGGCGACGAGTTTGGGCTGCTGCTGCCGGACTGCAATATTGAGAGCGCGCGCTATATCACCGGGCGTTTGATCCATACCATCAATGACTATCACTTTATGTGGGAAGGTCGCCTGCACCGGATTGGCGCCAGCGCAGGGATCACGCTGATTGATGAGCATAATAACCAGGCGTCAGAAGTGATGTCGCAGGCGGATATTGCCTGTTATGCCTCGAAAAACAGCGGCCGCGGCATCGTGACGGTGTACGAACCGCAGCAGGAGCGGGATCGGAGCGCGCGCAGCATGATGTCGCTGGACGAACAGTGGCATATGATCAAAGACAATCATCTGATGATGATAGCCCGCAGCGTCGCCTCCCCGCGCATACCGGAAAGCTGTAACTTCTGGCTGATTTCGCTACGCCTGTGGACCAGCCAGGGTGAAGTCCAGGAGGAGCACGCCTTCCGTTCTGGTCTGGCGGAGCCCGAACTGCTGCACGCCCTCGACAGACGTATCTTTGGTGAGTTTTTCCGCACCTCTGCCGCACAGGTCGCCCGTAAAGGGATGGGGGTAGCACTGCCGCTTTCTGCCGCCGGTTTAGCCAGCGTAACGCTGGTCGATGAACTCCTCGACCTGCTCGATAGCAGCCCCATGCCGGGCCGTCTGCTGCATCTGGTTATCGCGAGCGACGTGGTGTGTAATCCGGATGAGAACCTGCAGCGAGGGCTGCAAAAGCTTCGCCAGGCGGGCTGCCGGGTGATCTTCAGCCAGATAGGGCGCGACATGAACGTCTTCAGCCACCTGAGCCCGAACATGGCCGATTATCTGATGCTCGACGCCGAGGTGGTGAGCAACGTATATGGTAATCTGATGGATGAGATGATGGTGACCATCGTTCAGGGCCACGCCCAGCGTCTGGGGATGAAAACCATCGCGGGCCCCTGCAACCAGCCCATCATGATGGATACGCTTTCCGGCATCGGCATTGATTTTATCTATGGCGACACCATCGCCGAGCCGCAGCCGCTGGATCTACTGCTCAACACCAGTTATTTCGCCATCAACTGACGGCGTCCAGCCGTCGGTATACCAGATGTGCAGCAGCGCGTAGGAGCGCCACGGCTGCCAGCGCTCGGCGTAACGACGGATCTGCGCGGGGGTCATCCCGGCGAAGCGTTGCTTAATCAGATAATCATCCGGCAGGAACACATCTTTCGCCTGCCAGCCTCTCAGGGCCAGGTAATTTGCCGTCCAGCGCCCGATGCCCGGCCGCTGCTGTAGCGCCTTCATGCCCGCCTCAACGTCCTCAGGCGGCGTCAGCGGAAACGTACCGTCAACAACCGACTGCGCCAGATGAATCAGCGCCTCCGCGCGTTTTACCGGCATCCCGAGCGCCTTGAGCGCCAGCGGATCGGCAGCGGCCAGCGCTTGCGGGGAGGGAAAGCAGACATAACCCGGAGCATCCTTCACCGGCTCACCGCACAGGGCGACAACGCGGGAAGCCAGTTTCGCCGCCATCGCCACGCTGACCAACTGCCCGAGAATGGCCCGTACGCCCTGCTCGTACGCATCCATCGCCCCCGGCAGACGCAAGCCGGGGCGGGCAGCGCCGAGATCACCCAGCGTATCTGCGATGTGCTGCGGGTTACAGGCGAGATCGAACAGGCGCGCGATGCGTTCAAGACACGTCTGCGCAACCGGAACCAACCCCGGGCTGAGCGTCACAATCAGCGTATGGGTAGCGATATCCGGCGTCACGCGAAATATCCCCTGATGGCCGTCGCAGGCAAAGCTGCGCTCGTAGTAGTCGCTCGTGACGGTTTCAATGCCCGTCACCGCACGCGCGCCGAGAAAGCCAAACATCCACTGCCAGTCGTAAGGGGGTTGCCACGTCAGGGTATACATCGCTGCTCCTTTTTTATTTTTATCAGCATAAACGGAAAGACCTTGTTTTGCCTTGCTTTCATATTCCTGTTGTCGCGATGCAGACATTTCGTTAAAGTCTCGCCCCTTCTCACCGGCATGGGGATTAATCGTGTTTATTGGATTTGACTACGGTACGGCAAACTGCTCGGTTGCGATCATGCAAAACGGCCAACCGCAGCTTCTGAAAATGGAAAAAGAGAGCACGCTGCTGCCGTCAATGCTCTGCGCGCCGACGCGTGAGGCGGTGAGCGAGTGGCTGTTCCGCCACCATCAGGTTCCGGCTACCGCGGCGGAGACCCAGGCGCTGCTGCGTCGGGCGGTCAGCTTTAACCGCGAGGAAGACATCGACGTTACCCCTTCCAGCGTGCAGTTTGGCCTCTCCTCGCTCGGGCATTACATTGAAGACCCGGAAGAGGTCTACTTCGTTAAATCGCCAAAATCCTTCCTCGGCGCGAGCGGCCTGAAGCCGCAGCAGGTGGCGATGTTTGAAGATCTGGTGTGCGCCATGATGCTGCATATCCGCAATCAGGCGCAGTCGCAGGTGCCGGATACTATCACCCAGGCGGTGATTGGCCGCCCGATCAACTTCCAGGGGCTGGGCGGTGACGAAGCCAACCAGCAGGCGCAGGGGATCCTTGAACGTGCGGCGCACCGGGCGGGATTCCGCGACGTGGTGTTTCAGTACGAGCCGGTTGCGGCGGGGCTGGATTTTGAAGCCACGCTGACGGAAGAGAAGCGCGTGCTGGTCGTCGACATCGGGGGCGGTACAACGGACTGCTCGCTTCTGCTGATGGGACCGCAGTGGCATCACCGTCGTGACCGCGAAAACAGCCTGCTCGGGCACAGCGGCTGCCGCGTAGGCGGTAACGATCTGGATATCGCCCTGGCCTTTAAGAGCCTGATGCCGCTGCTGGGCATGGGCGGGCAAACGGAAAAAGGCATCGCCCTGCCGATCCTGCCGTGGTGGAACGCGATTGCCATCAACGACGTTCCGGCGCAGAGTGATTTTTACAGCACCGCGAACGGGCGCTTCCTCAACGATCTGGTGCGCGACGCGCAGGATGCCGAGAAGGTCGCCCTGCTCTATAAAGTGTGGCGTCAGCGCCTGAGCTACCGCGTGGTGCGAACTGCGGAGGAGTGCAAAATCGCCCTTTCCGACCGTCCTGAACATGCGGTCTCCTTGCCGTTTATCAGCGAGGATCTGGCCACGGCGATTTCACAGGAGGGGCTGGAAACGGCGCTTGCTCAGCCGCTGCAGCGCATTCTGGAGCAGGTCCAGCTGGCGCTGGAGAACGGCAAAGAGAAGCCGGATGTGATCTACCTGACCGGCGGTAGCGCCCGTTCGCCGCTGATCAAGAAAGCGCTGGCGGAACAGCTACCGGGCATTCCGATTGCCGGTGGGGATGACTTTGGCTCCGTTACCGCAGGGCTGGCGCGCTGGGCGCAGGTGATGTTTAGCTAATGCGGTTGTGCCGGGTGGCGGCTTCGCCTTACCCGGCTAAAACGATCGCCACACTCAGACCATTCCTGACAGTCTTCCATATTTCCTCCATTTTTCCGCTGTGTTAGCTGACTAAACTAGTATCATTCCCCGAAGTATTCAGGATGAGAACGTATAACGATGAAAGGCAGTAACAAATCCCTCTGGGCAATCGCCGCTGGCATCATTGTGGTGGTCCTTGCCGCCGCCTGGTACTGGCACAGTCAATCTGCGAACTCCGCCGCTCCCGCTGGCGCCAGCAGCCAGGCCCAGCGCCCGGCTGGCGGCGGCCGTCACGGCATGCGCGGCGGCGCGCTGGCACCGGTTCAGGCGGCGACGGCGGTGAGCAAAGCCGTTCCGCGTTATCTGACGGGGCTCGGAACCATTACCGCCGCCAACACCGCCACGGTGCGCAGCCGCGTTGACGGTCAGCTCATCGCGATCCACTTCCAGGAAGGTCAGCAGGTCAAAGCGGGCGATCTGCTGGCGGAAATCGACCCGAGCCAGTTTAAAGTCGCCCTCGCTCAGGCGCAGGGGCAGCTCGCGAAAGACAAAGCCACCCTCGCCAACGCCCGTCGCGATCTGGCGCGCTACCAGCAGCTGGTGAAAACCAACCTTGTTTCTCGTCAGGAGCTGGACACCCAGCAGTCGCTGGTCAGCGAAACGCAGGGCACCATCAAAGCCGACGAGGCCGCCGTCGCCAGCGCGCAGCTGCAGCTGGACTGGAGCCGCATCACCGCGCCGATTGACGGACGCGTGGGCCTGAAGCAGGTCGATATCGGTAACCAGATCTCCAGCGGCGACACCACGGGCATCGTGGTGATCACCCAGACCCACCCGATTGATTTAGTCTTTACCCTGCCGGAAAGCGATATCGCAACCGTCATGCAGGCGCAAAAAGCCGGTAAAGGCCTGGTGGTGGAAGCCTGGGACCGCACCAACAAGCAGAAGCTGAGCGAGGGTTCCCTGCTTAGTCTGGACAACCAGATCGATACCACCACCGGCACCATCAAGCTGAAGGCGCGCTTTAACAACCAGGACGATGCCCTCTTCCCGAACCAGTTCGTCAACGCGCGAATGCTGGTCGCTACCGAAGAGAACGCGGTAGTGATCCCCACCGCAGCGCTGCAGATGGGTAACGAAGGAAGCTTTGTCTGGGTGCTGAACAGCGACAATAAAGTGAGCAAGCATCTGGTGAAAACCGGGATTCAGGACAGCCAGACGGTGGTCATCAGCGCCGGGCTCTCCGCCGGCGACCGCGTGGTCACCGACGGCATCGACCGTCTCACCGAAGGCGCGAAAGTTGAGGTGGTTGAACCTGCAAAACAGGGAGCGACCTCCTGATGCAGGTTATGCCCCCGAGCTCTACAGGTGGGCCGTCACGCCTGTTTATCCTCCGCCCTGTCGCCACCACGCTGTTGATGGTGGCGATCCTGCTGGCCGGGATTATTGGCTACCGCTTCCTGCCCGTGTCGGCGCTGCCGGAGGTGGATTATCCAACGATTCAGGTTGTCACTCTCTATCCTGGCGCCAGCCCGGACGTGGTGACGTCCGCCATTACCGCCCCGCTGGAGCGCCAGTTTGGCCAGATGTCCGGATTAAAACAGATGTCCTCCCAGAGTTCCGGCGGGGCATCCGTCGTGACGCTGCAGTTCCAGCTAACGCTGTCGCTGGACGTCGCCGAGCAGGAAGTGCAAGCCGCCATCAACGCCGCCACCAACCTGCTGCCGTCGGACCTGCCTAACCCGCCGGTCTACAGCAAGGTGAACCCGGCGGATCCGCCGATCATGACGCTTGCCGTCACCTCCTCCGCCATGCCGATGACCCAGGTCGAAGACATGGTCGAAACCCGCGTGGCGCAGAAGATTTCTCAGGTCTCCGGCGTCGGCCTCGTCACGCTGGCGGGCGGCCAGCGCCCGGCCGTGCGCGTGAAGCTTAACGCACAGGCGATTGCCGCGCTGGGGCTGACCAGCGAAACCATCCGCACCGCCATCAGCAGTGCCAACGTCAACTCGGCGAAAGGCTCGCTGGACGGCCCGACCCGTGCGGTCACCCTCTCGGCAAACGACCAGATGCAGTCCGCCGACGAATACCGTCAGCTGATTGTGGCCTACCAGAACGGCGCGCCGATCCGCCTGGGCGATGTCGCCACCGTGGAACAAGGCGCGGAAAACAGCTGGCTCGGCGCGTGGGCGAACAAGCAGCAGGCGATCGTGATGAACGTGCAGCGCCAGCCGGGCGCCAACATCATCGAAACCGCCGACAGCATCCGCACCATGCTGCCGCAGCTGATTGAAAGCCTGCCGAAATCGGTCAGCGTAAAAGTCCTTTCCGACCGCACCACCAACATTCGTGCGTCGGTCACCGACACCCAGTTCGAGCTGATGCTGGCGATTGCGCTGGTGGTAATGATCATTTACCTGTTCCTGCGCAACGTTCCGGCAACCATTATCCCCGCCGTCGCCGTGCCGCTCTCGCTGGTCGGGACCTTTGCGGTGATGGTGTTCCTCGACTTTTCGATTAACAACCTGACGCTGATGGCGCTGACCATCGCCACCGGGTTCGTGGTGGATGACGCCATCGTCGTTATCGAGAACATCTCGCGCTATATCGAGAAAGGTGAAAAGCCGCTGGCCGCCGCGCTGAAGGGCGCAGGGGAAATCGGCTTTACCATTATCTCGTTGACCTTCTCCCTGATTGCGGTGCTGATCCCGCTACTGTTTATGGGCGACATCGTCGGGCGGCTGTTCCGCGAGTTTGCCGTGACGCTGGCGGTCGCCATTCTGATCTCTGCCGTGGTGTCGCTGACCCTGACGCCGATGATGTGCGCCCGCATGCTGAGCCACGAGTCTCTGCGCAAGCAAAACCGCTTCTCCCGCGCCTCCGAGCGGATGTTCGAGCAAATTATTGCCGCCTACGGTCGCGTGCTGGCGAAAGTGCTGAACCATCCGTGGGCAACGCTTGGCGTGGCGCTGGGCACGCTGGCGCTCAGCGTAATGCTGTGGATTTTTATTCCGAAAGGTTTCTTCCCCATCCAGGATAACGGCATTATTCAGGGCACGCTTCAGGCTCCGCAGTCGGTCTCCTTCGCGAACATGGCGCAGCGCCAGCAGCAGGTGTCTGAAATCATCATGAAAGACCCGGCGGTTGAGAGCCTGACGTCCTACGTGGGGGTGGATGGCACCAATCCGTCGCTCAACAGCGCGCGTCTGCAGATCAACCTCAAGCCGCTGGATGAGCGCGACGACCGCGTGAACGCCGTCATCGAGCGCCTGCAAAGCGCCGTGGCCCGCGTGCCGGGCGTTGAGCTTTACCTGCAGCCGATTCAGGATCTAACCATTGATACCCAGGTCAGCCGCACGCAGTATCAGTTCACGCTCCAGGCTACGTCGCTTGACGCCCTCAGCATCTGGGTGCCGCAGCTGGTTGAAAAACTTAACACCCTGCCGCAGCTCGCCGACGTCAGCAGCGACTGGCAGGACAAGGGGCTGGCGGCCTACGTCAACGTTAACCGCGACACCGCCAGCCGTCTGGGCATCACCATGTCGGACGTGGACAACGCCCTGTATAACGCCTTCGGTCAGCGCCTGATCTCCACCATCTATACCCAGGCGAACCAGTACCGCGTGGTGCTGGAACACAACACCGAGAACACCCCCGGCCTGGCCGCGCTGGACTCGGTGCGCCTGACCAGCAAAGACGGCGGCATTGTGCCGCTGAGCGCCATCGCCACGGTGGAGGAGCGCTATACCCCGCTGTCGATTAACCACCTGGATCAGTTCCCGTCCACCACCATTTCCTTCAACGTGCCGGACGGTTACTCGCTGGGCGAGGCGGTGGAAGCCATCCAGGCTGCTGAAAAAGCGCTCAGCTTCCCGTCCGACATTCAGACCCAGTTCCAGGGCAGCACGCTGGCGTTCCAGGCCGCGCTGGGCAACACCGTCTGGCTGATCGTCGCGGCGGTCGTGGCGATGTACATCGTGCTTGGCGTGCTGTACGAAAGCTTTATCCACCCGATCACCATCCTCTCTACTCTGCCAACGGCGGGCGTGGGGGCGCTGCTGGCATTGATGCTGGCGGGCAGTGAGCTGGACGTTATTGCCATCATCGGCATCATCCTGCTTATCGGGATCGTGAAGAAAAACGCCATCATGATGATCGACTTTGCGCTGGCCGCCGAGCGCGAGCAGGGCATGTCGCCGCGCGATGCTATCTTCCAGGCCTGCCTGCTGCGTTTCCGCCCGATCCTGATGACCACGCTGGCCGCCCTGTTGGGCGCGCTGCCGCTGATGCTCAGCACCGGCGTCGGCGCTGAGCTGCGCCGCCCGCTGGGTATCGGTATGGTCGGGGGCCTGCTGGTGAGTCAGGTGCTGACGCTCTTCACCACGCCGGTGATCTATCTGCTGTTTGACCGCCTGGCGCTGTGGACCAAAAGCCGTTTCCCGAAACGTGAAGAGGAGGCGTAAGTGAAGTTTTTCGCCCTCTTCATTTACCGTCCGGTGGCGACGATTTTACTCTCCGTCGCCATTACCCTGTGCGGCGTGCTGGGCTTCCGGCTGCTGCCAGTAGCCCCCCTGCCGCAGGTGGATTTCCCGGTGATCATGGTCAGCGCCTCGCTGCCGGGTGCGTCACCGGAGACCATGGCCTCGTCCGTTGCCACGCCGCTGGAGCGTTCTCTTGGGCGGATTGCGGGGGTCAACGAGATGACCTCCAGCAGCTCGCTGGGCAGCACGCGCATCATTCTGGAATTCAGCTTCGACCGGGATATTAACGGTGCCGCCCGTGACGTGCAGGCGGCCATCAACGCCGCGCAAAGCCTTCTGCCGAGCGGGATGCCGAGCCGTCCTACCTACCGCAAGGCCAATCCGTCCGACGCGCCAATCATGATCCTGACGCTGACCTCGGACACCTATTCTCAGGGGCAGCTCTACGACTTTGCGTCGACCCAGCTGGCGCAGACGATCTCACAAATCAACGGCGTGGGTGACGTGAGCGTTGGCGGCAGTTCTCTGCCCGCCGTGCGCGTGGGCCTGAACCCGCAGGCGCTGTTCAACCAGGGCGTGTCGCTGGACGACGTGCGCTCCGCCATCAGCAGCGCCAACGTGCGTAAACCGCAGGGGGCGATTGAGGACGGCAGCCACCGCTGGCAGATCCAGACCAACGACGAGCTAAAAACCGCTGCGGAATACCAGCCGCTGATTATTCACTACAACAACGGCGCGGCGGTACGCCTGAGCGACGTCGCCAGCGTCACTGACTCGGTGCAGGACGTGCGCAACGCCGGGATGACTAACGCTAAACCGGCCATCCTGCTGATGATCCGCAAGCTGCCGGAGGCGAACATTATTGAGACGGTGAACAGCATTCGCGCCCGCCTCCCGGAGCTACAGGAGACCATCCCGGCAGCAATCGATCTGCAGATTGCCCAGGATCGCTCCCCGACCATCCGCGCCTCGCTTGAAGAGGTGGAGCAAACGCTGATTATCTCCGTCGCGCTGGTGATCCTGGTGGTGTTCCTGTTCCTGCGCTCCGGCCGCGCGACGCTGATCCCGGCGGTGGCCGTGCCGGTGTCGCTGATTGGGACCTTTGCCGCCATGTACCTGTGCGGCTTTAGCCTTAACAACCTGTCGCTGATGGCCCTGACGATTGCGACGGGCTTCGTGGTGGATGACGCCATCGTGGTGCTGGAGAACATTTCCCGCCACCTTGAAGCGGGCGTGAAGCCGCTGCAGGCCGCGCTGCAGGGCACGCGCGAGGTGGGCTTTACGGTACTTTCCATGAGCCTGTCGCTGGTGGCGGTATTCCTGCCACTGCTGCTGATGGGCGGGCTGCCGGGCAGGCTGCTGCGCGAGTTTGCCGTCACGCTCTCGGTCGCCATCGGGATTTCGCTGGTGATTTCCCTGACGCTGACGCCGATGATGTGCGGCTGGATGCTCAAGCGCAGCAAGCCTCACTCGCAGCCGCGCCGCAAGGGCTTTGGTCGTTTTCTGATGGCGATGCAGGAAGGCTACGGCAAATCGCTGAAGTGGGTGCTGAACCACACGCGGCTGGTCGGCCTGGTGCTGATCGCCACCATTGGGCTCAACGTCTGGATGTACATCACCATCCCTAAAACCTTCTTCCCGGAGCAGGACACCGGCGTGCTGATGGGCGGCATCCAGGCGGACCAGAGCATTTCCTTCCAGGCAATGCGCGGCAAGCTGCAGGACTTTATGAAGATCATTCGTGAGGATCCGGCTGTAGACAACGTCACTGGCTTTACCGGCGGCTCGCGCGTTAACAGCGGGATGATGTTCATTACCCTTAAGCCGCGCGGCGAGCGCAACGAAACCGCCCAGCAGGTGATTGACCGCCTGCGTGTGAAGCTCGCCAAAGAGCCGGGGGCTAACCTGTTTTTGATGGCCGTTCAGGATATCCGCGTCGGCGGGCGACAGGCAAACGCCAGCTATCAGTACACGTTGCTCTCGGATGATTTGGCCGCCCTGCGCGAGTGGGAGCCGAAGATCCGTAAGGCGCTGGCCGCCCTGCCGGCGCTGGCGGACGTGAACTCCGATCAGCAGGACAACGGCGCGGAGATGGCTCTCACCTACGACCGCGAAACCATGTCGCGGCTGGGCATCAACGTTGAAGCCGCCAACAGCCTGCTAAATAACGCCTTCGGCCAGCGCGAGATCTCCACCATCTATCAGCCGATGAACCAGTACAAGGTGGTGATGGAGGTGGATCCGCGCTACACCCAGGACATCAGTGCGCTGGACAAAATGTTTGTGATTAACAGCGACGGCAAGGCGATACCGCTCTCGTACTTTGCCAGCTGGCGACCAGCCAACGCGCCGCTGTCGGTGAACCATCAGGGGCTGTCGGCGGCGTCGACCATCTCCTTTAACCTGCCCGCCGGTTCGTCCCTTTCCGAGGCCAGCGACGCGATCAACCGCGCGATGACGCAGCTCGGCGTACCGTCCACCGTGCGCGGCAGCTTTGCCGGGACCGCGCAGGTGTTCCAGGAGACGATGAACTCGCAGGTGATTTTGATTCTGGCCGCCATCGCCACGGTCTATATTGTGCTGGGCGTGCTGTACGAGAGCTACGTTCACCCGCTGACCATCCTCTCAACGCTGCCGTCGGCGGGCGTGGGGGCGCTGCTGGCGCTGGAGCTGTTCGGCGCGCCGTTTAGCCTTATCGCGCTCATCGGGATTATGCTGCTGATCGGCATTGTTAAGAAAAACGCCATCATGATGGTGGACTTCGCGCTGGACGCCCAGCGCAACGGCAACCTCTCGCCGGAGGAGGCGATTTTCCAGGCCTGCCTGCTGCGTTTTCGTCCGATCATGATGACCACCCTGGCGGCGCTGTTTGGCGCACTGCCGCTGGTCATCTCGGGCGGCGACGGCTCAGAGCTGCGCCAGCCTCTGGGGATCACCATCGTCGGCGGCCTGGTCATGAGCCAGCTGCTGACGCTGTACACCACGCCGGTGGTCTATCTGTTCTTCGACCGCCTGCGGCTGCGCTTTTCGCGTAAAAACAGAGAAACGGTAAACGGGTAAATGACTGAGCTTCCCAGCAACGTTCGCTGGCAATTGTGGATAGTCGCCTTCGGCTTCTTTATGCAGTCGCTGGATACGACCATCGTTAACACCGCCCTCCCCTCGATGGCGAAAAGCCTGGGGGAGAGCCCGCTGCATATGCACATGGTGATTGTCGCCTACGTGCTGACGGTGGCCGTGATGCTGCCTGCCAGCGGCTGGCTGGCGGACAAAGTGGGCGTGCGGAATATCTTCTTTACCGCCATCGTGCTGTTTACCGCTGGCTCGCTGTTTTGCGCCCAGGCCAGCACCCTAGACCAACTGGTGACGGCGCGCGTGCTGCAGGGCGTCGGCGGGGCGATGATGGTGCCCGTCGGGCGGTTAACGGTGATGAAGATTGTGCCACGCGAGCAGTACATGGCGGCCATGACCTTCGTCACCCTGCCCGGTCAGGTGGGGCCGCTGCTGGGGCCGGCGCTCGGCGGGATGCTGGTGGAGTACGCCTCCTGGCACTGGATTTTCTTGATCAATCTTCCTGTTGGCATCATTGGCGCTATCGCCACCCTGACGCTGATGCCGAACTACAAAATGCAGACCCGACGCTTTGATTTCTTCGGCTTTATTCTGCTGGCGGCGGGCATGGCCACGCTCACCCTGGCGCTCGACGGGCAAAAGGGGCTGGGGATCTCCGCCCTGACGCTCGGGGTGCTGGTGGTTATCGGCATCACCGCCATTCTGTGGTATCTGTGGCATGCTCGCGGGAATGACCAGGCGCTGTTCAGCCTGAATCTGTTTAAAAACCCTACCTACCGCCTTGGCCTGTTCGGCAGCGTCGCCGGACGTATCGGCAGCGGCATGCTGCCGTTTATGACGCCCGTGTTTCTGCAAATTGGCATGGGGTTTTCGCCGTTTCACGCGGGCCTGATGATGATCCCGATGGTGCTCGGCAGCATGGGAATGAAGCGCATCGTGGTGCAGGTCGTGAACCGCTTTGGCTACCGTCACGTGCTGGTCACCGCCACGCTGGGGCTTGCGCTGGTGAGTCTGGTATTTATGGCCGTGGCGCTGATGGGCTGGTACTACGTCCTGCCGCTGGTGCTGTTCTGCCAGGGGATCGTCAACTCCATGCGCTTCTCGTCGATGAATACCCTGACGCTGAAAGACCTGCCGGACGATCTGGCGAGCAGCGGCAACAGCCTGCTGTCGATGATCATGCAGCTCTCCATGAGCGTGGGCGTGACTATCGCGGGGTTACTGCTCGGCATGTACGGCCAGCACCACCTCAGCGTCGACACGCCGGTGGCGCATCAGGTCTTTTTATATACCTATCTCAGCATGGCGGTGATTATCGCCCTGCCCGCTTTCATCTTCGCCAGAGTGCCGGATGATACCAGCAAGAACGTCGTGATTAGGCGCGGCAAAAGGAGTGGCTCATGAAATTCTGGCGTCCGGGTATTACCGGCAAGCTCTTCGTGGCGATCTTTGCCACCTGTATCGTCCTGCTGATCACTATGCACTGGGCGGTGCGGATCAGCTTTGAGCGCGGTTTTATTGATTACATCAAGCATGGCAATGAACAGCGCCTGCAGGGCTTAAGCGATGCGCTGAGTGAACAGTACGCCCAGCACGGCAACTGGCGTTTTCTGCGCAACAATGACCGCTTTATTTTCCAGATCCTGCGCTCGCTGGAGCACGATGCCGGCGACGATCGGCCTGGCCCGGGCATGCCGCCACACGGCTGGCGCACCCAGTTCTGGGTAATCGATCAGGATATGCGCACGCTGGTTGGGCCGCGCGCCCCGATACCGCCGGACGGCACCCGCCGGGCGATTAAGGTGAATAACGCGACCGTCGGCTGGGTTATCGCCTCACCGGTGGAGCGCCTGACGCGCAACACCGACATCAACTTTGACCGCCAGCAGCGCCGGACCAGCTGGCTGATCGTCGCTCTCTCCACCCTGCTCGCCGCGCTCGCCACCTTCCCGCTGGCGCGCGGTCTGCTCGCGCCGGTGAAACGGCTGGTGGAAGGCACGCACAAGCTGGCCGCCGGGGATTTCACCACCCGCGTCGACACCCGCAGCCAGGACGAACTGGGCAAGCTGGCGCAGGACTTTAACCAGCTCGCCAGCACGCTGGAGAAAAACCAGCAGATGCGCCGCGACTTTATGGCCGATATTTCTCACGAGCTGCGTACCCCGCTGGCGGTGCTGCGCGGCGAGCTGGAGGCGATTCAGGACGGCGTACGCCAGTTTACGCCCGAATCGGTGGCCTCTCTGCAGGCGGAGGTGGGTACGCTCACCAAGCTGGTGGACGATCTCCACCAGCTTTCCATGTCCGACGAAGGCGCACTGGCCTACCAGAAGGCGCCCGTCGATGTGATTAACGTGCTGGAGGTGGCGAGCGGCGCCTTCCGGGAACGCTTTGCCAGCCGCAACCTGAAAATCGACCTCTCCCTGCCGGACAGCGCGGTGGTGTTTGGCGACAAAGACCGGCTGATGCAGCTGTTCAACAACCTGCTGGAGAACAGCCTGCGCTACACCGACAGCGGCGGCGGGCTGCATATCTCCGGCAAACAGGAAAACGGCCGCTTCGCCCTCACCTTCGCGGATTCCGCCCCCGGCGTGCAGGACGCGCAGCTGGAAAAATTGTTCGAGCGCTTTTACCGCACCGAAGGCTCCCGCAACCGCGCCAGCGGCGGTTCCGGCCTGGGGCTGGCGATTTGCGTTAACATCGTCGAGGCGCATAATGGCACCATTCGCGCCGCCCATTCGCCTTTTGGCGGGGTTAGCATTACAGTAGAGTTACCTCTGGAACGGGATTTATCGAGAGAAGTATGACCGAGTTACCGATTGACGAAAACACGCCGCGCATTTTGATCGTCGAAGACGAACCCAAGCTGGGACAGCTGCTGATCGACTATTTACGCGCGGCCAGCTATGCCCCGTCACTGATCAGCCACGGCGACCAGGTGCTGCCGTACGTGCGCCAGACCCCGCCGGATCTTATCCTGCTGGATTTAATGCTGCCTGGCGTTGATGGCCTGACCCTGTGCCGGGAAATTCGTCGCTTCTCCGACGTGCCGATCGTCATGGTTACCGCCAAAATCGAAGAGATTGACCGTCTGCTGGGGCTCGAAATCGGCGCGGACGACTACATCTGCAAGCCCTACAGCCCGCGTGAGGTGGTGGCCCGCGTGAAAACCATTCTGCGCCGCTGCAGGCCGAAGCGCGAGCTTCAGATGCTGGACGCCGAAAGCCCGCTGATTGTGGATGAGAGCCGCTTCCAGGCGAGCTGGCGCAGCAAGCTGCTGGACCTCACCCCTGCGGAGTTCCGCCTGCTGAAAACCCTCTCCCACGAGCCGGGAAAAGTCTTCTCACGCGAACAGCTGCTGAACCACCTGTACGACGATTACCGCGTGGTGACCGATCGCACCATCGACAGCCACATCAAAAACCTGCGCCGCAAGCTGGAGGCGCTGGACGCCGAGCAGTCATTTATTCGCGCGGTGTACGGCGTGGGGTATCGCTGGGAAGCGGATGCGTGCAGGATTGCCTAGTTAGCCGCTGGTTAATCCAGGCCGGGTAAAGCGAAGCCGCCACCCGGCACAATAACTTTACCTCCCTGCCCCGCAGCGCTACAATGCCCGCCCTTAAAGTGGGGGATCTCCCCTTACCGCTGCACCTGGTGCATGCGGATCTGACCTGTCATCAGAACGAGAACAAACATGTTTAAACCGGAACTCCTTTCCCCGGCGGGAACGCTGCAAAATATGCGTTACGCTTTCGCCTATGGCGCCGACGCCGTGTATGCGGGCCAGCCGCGCTACTCGCTGCGCGTGCGTAATAACGAATTCAACCACGAGAACCTGCAGCTCGGCATCAACGAGGCGCATGCTCTGGGTAAAAAATTCTACGTGGTGGTCAACATCGCGCCGCACAACGCCAAGCTGAAAACGTTCATCCGCGACCTGAAGCCGGTGGTGGATATGGGGCCGGACGCGCTGATCATGTCGGACCCGGGTTTAATCATGCTGGTTCGGGAGAACTTCCCGGAAATGGATATTCACCTCTCCGTACAGGCTAACGCCGTCAACTGGGCGACGGTGAAATTCTGGAAGCAGATGGGGCTGACCCGCGTCATCCTGTCTCGCGAGCTTTCGCTGGAAGAGATCGAAGAGATCCGCACCCAGGTGCCGGATATGGAAATCGAAATCTTCGTTCACGGCGCGCTGTGCATGGCCTACTCCGGCCGCTGCCTGCTCTCCGGCTATATCAACAAGCGCGACCCGAACCAGGGTACCTGCACCAACGCCTGCCGCTGGGAATATAACGTCCAGGAAGGCAAAGAGGACGACATCGGCAACATCGTCCACAAGCACGAGCCTATTCCGGTGACCAACGTTGAGCCTACGCTGGGCATCGGCGCGCCAACCGACAGCGTGTTTATGATTGAAGAAGCCAAACGTCCGGGCGAGTACATGACCGCCTTTGAAGACGAGCACGGCACCTACATCATGAACTCGAAAGATCTGCGCGCCATCGCCCACGTTGAGCGCCTGACCCAGATGGGCGTGCACTCCCTGAAGATTGAAGGCCGCACCAAATCCTATTACTACTGCGCGCGTACCGCACAAGTGTACCGTAAAGCCATCGACGATGCGGCGGCCGGTAAACCGTTCGATACCAGCCTGCTGGAAACGCTGGAAGGCCTGGCGCACCGCGGCTATACCGAAGGCTTCCTGCGCCGCCATACCCACGACGACTACCAGAACTACGAGCACGGCTACTCCGTTTCCGAGCGCCAGCAGTTTGTCGGCGACTTCACCGGCGAGCGCAAAGGCGCGCTGGCGGCCGTGGCGGTGAAAAACAAGTTCACCAAAGGCGACAGCCTGGAGCTGATGACCCCGCAGGGCAACATGAACTTCACGCTGGAGCATCTGGAAAACGGCAAAGGCGAAGCGATTGAGGTTGCGCCGGGCGACGGGCATACCGTCTGGCTGCCGGTTCCGGAAGAGGTGGAGCTGAAGTTCGCGCTGCTGATGCGTAACTTCAACGGTGAAAGCACACGTAATCCACACGGCAAATAGTCATTCAGGGAAATTTTTTCGCGCTGGGATAATTCTTAGAATCGGATCACATACCGCTTCGTTCAATACGGGTATTATCCCACGCGCTGAAAAACATAACCCATAAATGCTAGCTGTACCAGGAACCACCTCCTTAGCCTGCGTAATCTCCCTTACGCGGGCTTATTTTTTGCCTTCTCTCTCCTCAATCCAGGCAATGAGTTCGTCGATTTGCTTCTCTGAGAACACGGCGATCCCATTCTCAGCGAGCAACGACGCAGCAACCCCCATCCCCGCTTTCTGTATACCGCGAAACGATCCGTCATAAATAAACTCACTGCCGCACGTTGGGCTGCCATCGGTTAACAATGCAGCGCTACACCCCGACTCCTGAGCAGCGCGTAGCGCAAGCCAGGCTGCAAGCTGATACTGCTCAGTAACGTCCTGCCCGGTATTTTCAATAATTCTGGCTTGGCCGCGCATTACGTCTTTGCCATCAGCGGACATAATCTCTGCCGGAGGACGCGGTACAGGCAGCCCGGCAGCCAATTCAGGGCAGTGGATAACCAGACGTTGTTCCTGTTGCCAGCGAGCGAGTTGCGCTTTCATTCTCGCTTTTTCACTTCCGTTATAACGGACCCTGAAGCCCATCAGGCACGCGCTTACCAAAATTTTATTCATCATCACTTTCCTGTGATTACGTTAATATCATCGCTGGAGTGTAACGCGCTTTCGGGCATATTTTGTTCCTTTCATCCTGTTCTTACCCGCTTTTTTCCTCTCTGCTATACACTCTTACTAACGCTAAAAAAGGGAGCAGCGAGGATGGCAACCTATCCAGACAGTTTATTGATTCTCAATGGCAAAAGTGCAGGCAACGATCCGTTGCGTCAGGCGATTATGGGTTTGCGTGACGACGGCGCACGTATCCACGTGCGCGTGACATGGGAAAAAGGCGACGCGGCACGCTATATCAACGAAGGCTTAGCGTTAGGTATCAGCACCATCATTTCCGGCGGCGGCGACGGCACCATCAATGAGATCGCCTCTGCGCTTATCGACCTGCCACCGGCAGATCGCCCGGTGATGGGCATATTACCGCTCGGCACCGCCAATGATTTTGCCACCAGCGCCGGGATCCCGGAAGATTTAGAGAAGGCGCTTCAGCTGGCGATCCTCGGCAAAGCCACCGCCGTGGATATCGCCCAGGTGAATGACAAAACCTGCTTTATCAATATGGCGACGGGTGGATTCGGCACGCGCATTACCAGCGAAACGCCGGAAAAACTGAAGGCGGCGCTGGGCGGTGTGTCATACCTGATCCACGGTTTGATGCGCATGGACACCCTCAAGCCGGACCGATGCGAAATTCGCGGTGAGGATTTTCAGTGGCAGGGTGACGCGCTGGTGATTGGGATTGGCAACGGACGTCAGGCAGGCGGCGGACAGCAGCTCTGCCCGGAGGCGCTGATTAACGATGGTCAGCTACAGCTGCGCATTTTCACCGGCGACGGTCTGCTGCCCGCACTGTTTACCACGCTGACGCAGCCGGAAGAGAGCCCGAATATCATTGACGGTAAATCGGCGTGGTTCGAGGTGAATGCGCCGCACGGGATGACGTTTAACCTCGACGGAGAGCCGCTTAGCGGGACGCAGTTCCGCATTGAGGTATTACCCGGCGCGCTGCAGTGCAGGCTGCCGCCGGACTGTGTGCTTTTGCGCTGATGTTTCACACGGTGCGCGATGATGCCCTCACCCCAACCCTCTCCCACAGGGAGAGGGAGATGGAGACGTCAGGCAATTGTGACTTTACTGTCCAGATAGACGTCCTGAACCGCATTGATCAGCTTCACACCGTCGGCCATTGATTTCTTGAACGCCTTACGGCCAAGGATCAGCCCCATGCCGCCCGCGCGCTTGTTGATAACCGCCGTACGCACCGCGTCTGACAGGTCGGTATCACCGCCCGCCGCGCCGCCGGAATTAATCAGCCCTGCACGACCCATATAGCAGTTCGCCAGCTGGTAGCGCACCAGGTCGATCGGGTTATCGCTGGTCAGCTTGCTGTAAACGCGATCGTCGGTGTAGCCAAAGTTCACCGCTTTATAGCCACCGTTATTCTCCGCCATTTTCTGCTTCACGATGTCCGCGCCGATGGTGGCCGCCAGATGGTTCGCCTGGCCGGTCAGGTCGGCGGAGACGTGATAATCCACCCCGTCTTTTTTGAACGCCGAGTTACGCAGGTAGGCCCAGAGCACGGTAACCATGCCCAGCTCGTGCGCGCGCTCAAACGCTGCGGAGATCTCTTCAATCTGACGACGGGACTGTTCAGAGCCGAAGTAAATCGTCGCCCCGACCGCCACCGCCCCCATGTTGAACGCCTGCTCGACGCTGGCGTAGAGGGTCTGATCATACTCGGTGGGGTAGCTGAGAGTTTCGTTGTGATTCAGCTTCACGAGGAACGGAATGCGGTGGGCATAGCGACGCGAAACCGAAGCCAGCACGCCGTAGGTGGAGGCTACACAGTTACAGCCCGCTTCAATCGCCAGCTCAACAATGTTCTTCGGATCGAAGTAGAGCGGGTTCGCCGCGAAAGAGGCGCCCGCCGAGTGCTCAACGCCCTGGTCCACCGGCAGAATAGAGAGATACCCCGTACCACCGAGTCGCCCGGTGTTATAGAGCGTCTGCATATTTCGCAGAACCGCTGGCGGACGGTTGTTATCCACCATCACGCGGTCAACGTAGTCGTGGCCAGGCAGGTAAAGCTGGTCGGCTGGAATGGTCATACAACGATGCTGTAAAAGGCTGTCGGCGTCTTTGCCAAGCAACTGCGCAATATCAGTCATGTGATACTCCCGTAAATCCGACGTCGTGTCGGTGTGTGTTTATCCAGTCCCATCTTTTATGGGCAGACTAAGCCTGGTACCGACTTAACAGATTTTCCACCATATGCATTTTTTTTCAGCACAATCTGCTGGCTCGATTCGTGTACAACAAAACTGTTACATTGATCAAACAATCGCCACAAAGGTATTTAAAAGGTATTATTGAGTGGTATGTTAAAGGCGTACCTTATCTGACATGCAGGATTAAAAAATGAAAACGAAAGTCCAACTGTCATTCATGATGTTTGTTGAATGGTTTATCTGGGGCGCGTGGTTTGTGCCATTGTGGCTGTGGCTGAGCAAAAGCGGGTTTACCGCCGGGGAAATTGGCTGGTCTTACGCCTGTACCGCGATTGCCGCGATCCTCTCTCCTATCCTGGTCGGCTCGCTGACGGACCGCTTCTTCGCCGCGCAGAAAGTGCTGTCGGTGCTGATGTTCGCCGGCGCGATCCTGATGTACTTCGCCGCGCAGCAAACCCAGTTCAACACCTTCTTCCCGCTGCTGCTGGTCTATTCCCTGACCTATATGCCGACCATCGCGCTGACCAATAGCATTGCCTTCGCGAACGTGGACGACGTTGAGGCTGATTTCCCGCGTATCCGCGTGATGGGCACCATCGGCTGGATCGCCTCGGGGCTGGCGTGCGGGTTCCTGCCACAGATGCTCGGCTACAGCGATATTTCCGATACCAATATTCCGCTGCTGATGACCGCAGCCAGCTCCGCCCTGCTCGGCGTCTTTGCCCTGTTCCTGCCGAACACGCCGCCGAAAAGTACCGGCAAGCTGGATTTCAAAGTCATGCTGGGGCTGGATGCGCTGGTCCTGCTGCGCGACAAAAACTTCCTGGTATTCTTCTTCTGCTCGTTCCTGTTCGCCATGCCGCTGGCCTTCTACTACATCTTCGCCAACGGCTATCTCACCGAAGTGGGGATGAAAAACGCCACCGGCTGGATGACGCTCGGCCAGTTCTCTGAAATCTTCTTTATGCTCGCCCTGCCGTTCTTTACCAAACGCTTTGGTATTAAGAAGGTCTTACTGCTGGGCCTGATTACCGCCGCCATCCGCTACGGCTTCTTTGTTTACGGTGGCGCTGAACAGTACTTCACCTACGCCCTGCTGTTCCTCGGCATCCTGCTGCACGGCGTGAGCTATGACTTCTACTACGTGACCGCGTACATCTACGTGGATAAAAAAGCGCCGGTGCACATGCGCACCGCCGCGCAAGGCCTGATTACGCTGTGCTGTCAGGGGTTTGGTAGCCTGCTGGGTTACCGCCTGGGCGGCGTGATGATGGAAAAAATGTTCGCTTACAAAGAGCCGGTGAATGGGCTGACCTTCAACTGGGCCGGAATGTGGACATTTGGTGCAGTCATGATTGCCGTGATTGCCGTGCTGTTTATGCTGTTTTTCCGCGAATCGGATAAAGAGATCACCGCAATTGAGGTGGTTGATGGCGATACCGCGCTGACACAAGGGGAAGTTAAATGAAACAAGACCGTATTCTCGGGGCCCTTTACGGCCAAGCGTTAGGGGATGCGATGGGCATGCCGTCGGAGCTGTGGCCGAGAAAGCGCGTCAAGGCGCACTTCGGCTGGATCGACCGCTTTTTACCCGGCCCGGCAGAGAATAACGCGGCCTGCTATTTCAAACAGGCAGAGTTCACCGATGACACCTCGATGGCGCTGTGCCTGGCCGATGCGATTATCGAGTGCGACGGGGAGATTAACGCGGACGTTATCGGCAAGCATATCCTGAACTGGGCGCTCGACTTCGACGCGTTCAACAAGAACGTGCTCGGCCCGACCTCGAAAATCGCGCTTAACGCGATTCGTGACGGGAAGCCGGTCAGCGAGCTGGATAACAACGGCGTGACCAACGGGGCGGCAATGCGCGCCTCCCCGCTGGGCTGCCTGCTCCCGGCGACGCGGCTGGAGCACTTTGTGGACCAGGTTGCGCAGGCCTCCAGCCCGACGCACAAATCGGATCTCGCCATTGCCGGCGCGGTGGTGATTGCCTGGGCGGTTTCCCGCGCCATCGACGGGGAACGCTGGCAGAACATCGTCGATGCCCTGCCGGGGATCGCCCGCTATGCGCAGGAGGCGAAAACCACCACCTTCAGCGCGTCGCTCGCGGCACGCATTGAGCTGGCGCTTAAGACCGTGCGGGACGCCAACGGCATCGACTCCGCCAGCGAGCAGATTTATCAGCTCACTGGCGCGGGTACCAGCACCATTGAGTCCGTTCCGGCAGCCATCGCAATGGTGGAGCTGGCGGGAACCGACCCGAACCGCTGCGCCATTTTATGCGCCAATCTGGGTGGCGATACCGACACCATTGGCGCGATGGCGACGGCCATCTGCGGCGCGCTCCACGGCGTGCAGGCCATTGACCCGGCGCTCAAAGCCGAACTCGACGCCGTTAATCAGCTCGATTTCGGTCACTACTGTGAAAAACTGCTGCACTTCAGGGAGCAAAGGGAGGGCGTATGAATTCTTTTGCCCAACGTCTCGACACCCTGCACGCCACGCGCCCGGTGACGGTGCTGGGCGCGGCGGTGATTGACGTCATCGCCGACGCCTACGCCCTGCCCTGGCGCGGGTGTGATATCGAGCTTAAACAGCAGGGGGTGAATATCGGCGGCTGCGCGCTGAATATCACCATCGCCCTGAAACGGCTCGGCATTGCGGCGCAAAACGCCCTTCCCGTCGGCCACGGCGTGTGGGCGGATATTATCCGTAACGCAATGGCGAAGCAGGATCTGCACAGCGCCGTGGAGGCTGAAACCGGCGACAACGGCTGGTGTCTGGCCCTGGTGGAGCCTGACGGCGAGCGCACCTTTATGTCCTTTAGCGGCGTCGAGAACCAGTGGCAGCAGCGCTGGCTTGACGAGCTAAACGTCCCGCAAAATAGCCTGGTTTATCTCTCCGGGTACCAGTTGGCCTCGCCGTGCGGCGAGCTGTTGACGGGCTGGCTTGAAGGGCTGGAGGACGTGACGGCGCTTATCGATTTCGGACCACGCATCGCGGATATCCCCGACGCGCTGATGGCGCGGATTATGGCCTGCAGGCCGATCGTGTCGCTTAATCGTCAGGAAGCGGAGCTCGCTGCTGAAAGGCTGGGCGTTGAGGCTGAAAACCTGGGCGAGGAGTGGCAGCAGCGCTTCGGCGCCGCGCTGATTGTGCGGCATGATAAAGACGGTGCTGCCTGGTATGACGGCGACGCATCGGGCGTTGTTCCGGCGTTTCCCGCCACGGTAGTGGACACCATTGGCGCTGGCGACAGCCACGCGGGCGGCACGCTTGCCGGGCTGGCGGCGGGATGGTCGCTGGCAGACGCCGTTCTGCTGGGGAATGCCGTGGCGTCCTGGGTGGTGAGCCATCGCGGCGGCGACTGCGCGCCCACTCGTGAGGAATTACTCCTCGCACACAAAGACGTATAGGTCGCTGCGACAGTAGCTGATGCTGTACTCAATCGGCCGGTGCTGCTGGTCAAGCGCAACCTGCTTGATCACCAGCACCGGTATTTTTTCGTCCATCTTAATGTGCGCCTGAAACTCGCTGTCCGGCATGCGGGCGCTGACCCGTGAACGGGTGCGCTGCGGGAAGATATTCTGACTGCGGAAGTAGTCGTACAGCGAAATCCCTATCGCATCCGGTTCGGGAATGAGCCCGACCGGCACCCAGGACTCTTCAATCGACACCGCATCGTCATCCACATAGCGAATACGCTTCAGCAAAAAGACGTCGCTGTTCGGCTCCAGCGACAGGTGACCCGCCACCTCTTCCGGGCATTTCACCACGCGTTTATTGACCCACAGCGTATTAGGCGTTTTACCGCGTAGCACCACCTGCTGAGAGAACCCGCGCGCTTCCTTGAGCGAGTATTCAAAGATGTTGTTAATTTGCGTGCCGTAACCCCGGGCACGCGTGACAACGCCCTCGGCTTCCAGCGCCTGCATCGCTTTGCGCACGGTGATCCGCGACACGCCGGTTAACTGGCTCAGATCGCGCTCGCCGGGCAAAATGTTCCCGTGCTCCAGCACGCCGCTGCGCACCGCGTTTTTTACCGTTTCGGCAAATTTCAGGTACAGCGGCGTGTTGTCAGGCGCGGCGATCCGTTCAGTCAGTTGAGCGATTAACCGGGTATGCGCTTGTTCCATCTCTGTTTTCTCAGGCGTGGTGTTTCCTGCCAGTATACTGGGTTACCACCACGCATGAAAATGATGAACCGGCCCAATACCGTGACCGACTTCCAGAGTATCCGCTTTTGCCAGCGCCGCCGACAGCCAGATTTTCGCTTCTCGCACCGTATCAGCCCAGCCGTCATGCCGCGGGCGCAGCGCCGCCAGCGCGGCGGAGAGAGTGCACCCCGTGCCGTGGGTGTTTTTGGTCTGTACGCGCGGAGCCGTAAAACGTTGCTCGCCGTCGCGGGTAAAGAGCCAGTCCGGGCTTTCAGCGTCATCCAGATGACCGCCTTTCATCAGCACCGCCCCGCAGCCCATCGCCAGCAGCGCATACCCCTGCTCTTTCATTTCGCGTTCAGTTTGCGCGTGCGACGTGCCTAACAGCGCGGCGGCTTCCGGCAGATTGGGCGTGATGATCGCCACCTGCGGCAGCAGCTTATTGCGCAGCGTCTCAACGGCGGAGGCGGAGAGCAGCGGATCGCCGCTTTTTGCCAGCATGACGGTATCCAGCACCACGTTTTGCACCTGATAGCGTTTAAGCCGCTCGGCCACCGCCTCCACAATATCCGTCTCGGCCAGCATGCCGATCTTGGTGGTATCAATCCGCACGTCGCTGAACACCGAATCCAGCTGCGCGGCAACAAAATCCGGCTCGATACGGTAGACCGACTGCACGCCGCGCGTGTTTTGCGCTACCAGCGCGGTAATCACCGAGCAGCCATACGCGCCAAGGGCCGAGAAGGTTTTCAAATCGGCCTGGATGCCCGCGCCGCCGCTGGGGTCGGTACCGGCAATGGTCAGGGCGTTAATCCGCTTCATGCCTGCTCCTCCAGCGTGTAGAGCGCGTCGAGGAACGCGCTGGTAAAACTGCCTGGCCCGCGCGAGCGCGCAACGGCTGCCGTTCCGGCGCGCTTCATCCATCCGCAGGCGGCGGCAACATTATCCAGCCGGTCCCCCGGCAGCGAGCAGCTCGCCGCCACAACGGCAGAAAGCGCGCACCCGGTTCCCACTACGCGCGTCATTAACGGGTCTCCGCCCGTTACCGTTCGGGTCCGTTCTCCGTCAGTGATGTAGTCCACCTCGCCGGTGACCACCACAATGGCATGGGTCTGGCGGGCCAACGCCTGAGCGGCAGGCAACGCGCTGGCGGCGGTGTCGGTGGTATCAACGCCGCGCCCACCCGCGCTCATTCCGGCCAGAGCCAGGATTTCGGAGGCGTTGCCGCGAATGGTGGTCGGGTTCAGGGCCAAAATTTGATGGCAAAAACGGGTGCGGAACGTCAGGGCACCCACCGCAACCGGGTCCAGCGTCCAGGGTTTGCCTGCCGCCACCGCGCTTTCAATCGCCCGACGCATCGACTGGGCGCGCGGTGCGGTCAGCGTGCCGACGTTGATTAACAGCGCATCGGCTATCGCGGCAAACTGTTCGGCCTCTTCGGCCTCAATCACCATCGCCGGGGATGCGCCAAGGGCCAGCAAAACGTTGGCCGTAAAGGTCTGTACGACGTCATTGGTCATGCAGTGGGTCAGCGGAGAACGGGTGCGGAAGTGGTGTAAAACGTGTAAATCGAGCAGGTCAGGCTGCATGGGTTCGCTCCTGCCTTGCGTGAAGAAGCGATGACCGGGAAGGCATCTGACTTCCCTACGCTGGCATTATCCAGATCAGGTAATACGGGTATTTCTCAGCCTTCACAAAGAAGGGCACCCCGAGTCATTTGGTAAGAATTGACTTACTTTTTTCCAGATTAGGGGAAGTTGCTGGCTGACGCAAGCGCCCTTGTGGGGATCGCTTCTTCACGCAGGGTTGGTGCGAAAGAAAAGGCTAGCAGCGATAATTACAGAACTATTATGCCACTTCTTTAAATCAACGCCATTCGTTATTACATTTCCATTACGTCCAAAAAACATCCACTTTTTCAGCGTGTAAAAAATAGCTCGAACAACATAATTTTTTCCGCTTTCAGTCAGTCTCTTTTACGTTTCATTAATCATTAAAACTTATTTCGAATGAAATATAAAGTAATCCACAAACCGTTTAACCCCGCTAAACATTTAGCCTCTCAATCAAGGGGTTACCGCGAAACTCGCGTTTGGCCCCTCATCTTATAAGTTAATGTAAACATTGAGATATTTCCCTTCACCTCTTAAAAATTCACTTTGGATATTCATGCCATTTATGATTTAGATCAATATCCAAAAGATCGCATTAATTGATAGTTACTGCACGTTACGAATTAAGTTATTTATTCAAAATTTAACGTAACTCCGTTATTTTAATCGGGCGTAACCAGACGTTACATCAACACGCCAGGATAGCCAGCCTTGCCCATTTTTACTTTTTAAATGATGAGTGTTTTACAAATGAAAGTTGTTAAAAATGCCGTTACTGCTTTTGTATTTGGTGTTATTTTCACTGGCTCTATGAACGTAACTCAAGCAGCTGATGTAAACATAAACCTTAACGATAACGTATTCAATTCAGGTACTTTTATTCAGGTTCAGGGCACTGACAAAACCGCTTATAATCTGGATAATATGAAAGCTGAGAATGTAAAACAAGACGGGCAGATCTATAACTTACAAGGCGAACGTGAGCGGATGCAAAACGAGATTGACGCAAGTAATGGTAATATCAGCACTAACGCCAATAATATTTCCTCTCTTCAGACTTCTGTCTCTGGTGTCGATCATGAAGCTAAATTAGCAGGCGCTCTTGCTGACACCGCTAATAAAAAAGGTGATGCGGCGTTACAGGGCGTGCTGACTAACGGAACTGCAATTACTAATATTGAAACTGTTAACGCTGTCCAGGATAGCCGCCTTGCAACTGTTGAAGCTACTAACGGTATACAAGATGGCCGCCTGTTAGCTCTTGAGAATGCACCAAAACCAACTAACGGCGTTGATGGAAAAGACGGCGCTAAGGATGAGAAAGGCGATACCGGCGCACAGGGCGTTGCCGGAATTAACGGACGTGACGGAGCGAATGGTAAAGACGGCAAAGATGGAAAAAATGGCGTGATGACCACTGTGACACGCACGCAGGTAGACACGGCAACACAGGCTAAAGTCGCTACTAATAGTCAGGCGGTTACGGCCGAGGCTCAGGAGCTGCAGGCGACCAAACAGACATTACAGGCTCTGAATAACAACACTAACCAGCAATTTAAATCGCTGCGTGAGGAAGTCGATAATAACAAGAAAGAAGCAAACGCGGGTATCAGCGGCGCGATGGCGATGGCCGGTTTACCTCAGGTGCAAACAAATCAGCGCGTGATGTTCTCGGCTGGCGGTGCGACTTACAACGGTGAAAGCGCGTTAGCGGTTGGGGCGTCTGTTAACTTTAACGAACATATGGTTGGTAAAGTGAGCTTCTCTGATGACACAGCAAATAATATGGGGCTTCAGTCGGCGTAGGGATTGGCTTTTAATAAATAACCAGTATGACAAAATACATTGTTATCTCTGTAATAGTGTACCTGATGCTTATTATCGTTGGCGCATGGTTAGGTATTATGTATCAGGCTTATTATATTTGCGGCTATTAAACCTTCTTCTATAGAATATATTTCACCAAAGGTATCATCGTAATGATAAAGTCACTCTTAGCGGTATTAATAGCTGGCGCTGCCATCCTGCTTTCTGCGTGTACTTCACCTGCTCAGCGCATGGCCGAATGTGAACGCCAGGGCATTAGCAAAGATACCTGCTACCTGGCTGAGCAAAATCGCCAGAATGCTTATAATGAAGCCGCACAAAATGCAGCATGGGCGAACGCGCGTGATGCCGCAGCGGGTACGGGTATCTGGGATAAAAAAGACGCGAAACAACATGCTCAGGCGGCCAAAGCGGTACACGCCTTTAAATGGGAAGGAATGAAGATCACAATTAAAGGCGAGATCCTGGATGTCGATGGCGTATTGGGCGCGCTGGATGAAAATGAGCCTCAGGCAAAAGTTTATTCACAAGGGCTATACACCTTCATTTACTATCCTGCTAAAGGCAAATTAGCGGTGAGTAAAGAAGGAAAGTTTGAAGGCTACGCAACAAAGATTAAATAGAAAACAGAGGCGACACCTGTCGCCTTTTTAATTTTCAGGCCTTAACGTATTACTCTAGCTGCCACGCCCCGGCCTCAATAAGCGATGCGGTTCCCGTCCAGGCAAACAATGCCAGTTCGCGCGCCCCTTCATCAGGATAAATGCGGCTGCTCAGGCACGCCTCCCCTTCATTGATAAACACTTCCACTGACGAGCTGTCAACGAACAGGCGCAGGCTTAGCGTGTCGTTCAGATTCAGCGCGACGCTTCGGGTACCGCACAGGCCATACTGCGGATAATAACGCTCCATCACCAGGCGCTGCATCTGCGCATCAACGTAGAGACGGAATCCGTCGCCAAGACGAATGCCGTACTGCTCCGCGCTGCTGTTAGCACAGTCCCACTGCAGAATGACCTCCATCGCATCGCAGCTTTCCACCTGAACGATCTGCTGATTATTGAGCGTGCTCACCGGCCAGGGGAACCACGCTCCCCGCAAGCTTTCCACTTCTCTGGCTGGCCGCATCTGCAGGCGGTTATCCGCGCTTAGCATCAGCTCGCGCGGTAAAGAGAGCATGCCAGCCCACCCGTCCTGCTGTTCCGGAAAGGGAGATTCCCACATGTCCAGCCAGCCGATAACGATGCGGCGGCCGTCAGGCGTCAGGAAGCTTTGCGGCGCATAGAAATCATGCCCGCTATCCATCTCCACAAACTCACCTTCACGCGCGAAAGGTTGGCCGGGCTGCCACTCCCCCAGCAGATAACCGCTCTGGAAAAGATTGCGATTTTTGAATCCCTCCGCAGCCAGCCCCTGAGGTGAAAACATCAGCACGCGTTTGCCGTTGAGAGTGAAAAAGTCCGGGCATTCCCACATATAACCCATATCTTTTTCGGCCACCGCAAGCACGCCCATATCCTGCCATTCGCGCAGGTCGTCAGAACGGTAAACGCACACCTGGCCCGTCTCGCCATCCCGCGCGCCGACAACCATGTACCAGCGCTCCCCTTCACGCCACACTTTTGGATCGCGAAAGTGATGCAGCCCAGGCGGCGTGTCAACGATCGTTCCTTGCCGCGTAAAATGGACGCCATCACGGCTGGTTGCCAGGCACTGCACCTGGTAAAGGTTAGCCTCGTCATCCGGATCGCCGTGGAATTTGTGGCCGGTATAAATCAGCGCCAGCGTATCGCCATCCACCACCGCCGAGCCGGAAAAACAGCCGTCCTTATCCTCTGGCCCTTCCGGTGCCAGCGCCACCGGGAGGTGTTCCCAGCGAACTAAATCCTTGCTGCGCGCATGACCCCAGTGCATCGGCCCCCACTGGGTCGAGTACGGATGATGCTGGTAAAACGCGTGATACCAGCCGTCAAACCACACCAGACCATTCGGGTCGTTCATCCAGCCGGCACGCGCGGCGAGGTGGTAACGCGGATACCAGCGCAGGTTAAGATCGCCGCGTTTGGCCTGTAATGATTGTTCAGCTTTGGCAATGGAATACATCATTTGTTTACTCTTTTCAGTCAGATAGTGGAGGGTTGCGGCATGAGCGGGTCAGAAGAAGACTTACCCGAGCGCAACAGGAAGATGGAGATAAGCGTGGTGCTGAACACTAACAGCCCCATAATGAGATAGGATTGGGCAAAGCCGTATTTCTCATAGCTGTAACCCGCCAGCGGCGACAGCACAGACGCAATCACCGAGCTTGTACAGGCAAAGCCCACCAGATAGAGCGTGGAAGAGAGCCGCTTATCAAAATGTAAGCTGTTGTATTTAAATACCGAGACCAGCAATACGGGCAGTTCTACCGCGTGCAGCAGCTTGGTAATGGAGATGAGAACCGGCCCCTCAACCAGACCAGATGCCACCATACGCATTGCCATCACCATTCCCGCGAATATCAGCCCGTTTTTCGCGCCGAGGCGGTTCACCAGCCACGGGGCGCAAAACATGCCCGCCGCCTCAAGGAAAACCTGGAAGGAGTTGAGATAGCCGTACATGGCGTTCCCTTCCTGCAACGTCGGGAACTGTGATGAGAAATAGACCGGGAACTGCTGATCGTAAACGCCGTAAATGCAGGTGCCGATAACGAAAAACACCAGCGCCCAGAAACGCGGCAGCGTCAGCAGGCGCAATGCGTCTTCCAGCGTCACCTTGCCACCGGACACCGCTTCCTGCATGGCGTGCGGTGCGGAAGAGACCCGCAGGCGCGCGAGCAAAACAAAAAACACCAGACCGGCGCCGCTCGCGACAGCGAAATTCAGCTTCGGATTGATGTTAAACAGGAGCCCCGCAAAAAAGGTTGCCGCCGCCCAGCCAAGCGATCCCCACATTCTCGCCTTGCCAAACTCAAACTGGCTCTGACGGGCCACGCGTTCGGTATAGGATTCCAGCACCCCAATCCCACCGTTAAACGTCAGGCCAATAAAAATCCCGCCGAAAATACTGCCCAGCAACACGTTAATTTGCAGCAGATAGCCAAACAGCAAAAAGGCCGGACCGGAAAGAATAAGCAGACTGGTCAGAAACCAGAGCAGGTTTTTGCGCAGGCCGAGTTTGTCCTGAATAAATCCATAGCAGATTTGAGCAAACAGCGCGGAGACGGAAAGCACGGCATAGATAACGCCCGTATCCCCCGCTTTTAACCCCACTTCCTGGTGGAGCCAGATAGAGAGCAACGAACCGGAAGATGACCAGGTGACAAAAAAGAAAAACAGTAATGCGCTCAGTAAGGGATAGCTGTGAGAGTGATGCGTTTTCATCATGGCATTCTCGTGTTGGAGTAATGACCCCAATGGTAACGTTAACATTCATGCTTCTCATGCTGCCTGATGAAGATTTAAGATGTTAATCACGAAAGTTAACGTTAACATTAAGGAAGTGAGATCGCGATCATAAATTCATAACTGAGGTAAGCATGACTTAACCTGGTCATCAGCCTTCCTTTTACATCAGCGACTTAGTTGTATACCCTCTCACAGAGCATTAACGGAGTAAGAAAATGGCTTCCCTAAAGGACGTCGCAAAGCTGGCTAACGTATCGCTGATGACGGTTTCCCGCGCGCTTAACAGCCCGGAGCGGCTTAAACCGGAAACGCTGGCGCGCGTACAGTGGGCTATCAAGCAAACCAGCTACGTTCCCGATCTGTCCGCCAAGAAAATACGCGGCGCGAATGCTTCGCCTAAAACCATAGGCGTGCTGGCGCTCGATACGGTCACGACACCTTTTTCGGTGGAGATTACGCTGTCCATTGAAGAGACGGCCAGGATGCACGGCTGGAATAGCTTCGTCATGAATATGTTTGCTGACGACAATCCGGATGCCATTGTCGATCTTCTGCTCTCCCACCGGCCTGACGGGATTATCTACACCACGATGGGGTTACGTCAGGTTCCTCTTCCTGCCAAGCTGCTCACCCTCCCCTGCGTGCTGGCCAACTGCGAGAGTGTCGGTGAAAAGGTCGCCAGCTATATTCCGGATGATGAACAGGGGCAGTACGCCGCCGTCAGGGCATTACTCGCAGAAGGCTATCGGCAGCCCCTGTGTCTGCATTTACCTGTGGGCCATCTGGCCACAACCCGACGCCGTCAGGGGCTTGAACGCGCCTGCCGTGAAGCCGGAATCGACCCGGACAGCCTGGAGCATGAGTATATGGCGCACGGGGATGAGCATTATCGTGATATTCCGACCGCATTGCTGGCGCGTATCCGGAACGGCATCCCGCGGTTTGATTCCGTTATCTGCGGTAACGATCGTATCGCGTTTATGGTGTACCAGACGCTGCTGGCGCAAGGGCTTCGCATCCCTGAAGATGTCGCGGTTATCGGCTATGACAATATGGTGGGCATTGGCGAGCTGTTTTTGCCGCCTCTTTCAACGGTTCAGTTGCCCCACTACGAAATTGGTCGCCTGAGCGCCCTGCACATTATTAACGGAGCACAACACCGGGAAACGACGCGCGTTGAAAGTCCATTTTTAATGCGTGATTCCATTGCGCGCGCCATGTGACTACCGCTTTTTGTCGTTGATGAAAAAATAAGGGGGTATGAAGGCAGCATACCCCCTTCTTTTGTCAGCCAATGGCACGATTTGTCACACTCTTTTCTGTCATTTAACAACCCAAACAAACTCCGAATAAGCAATTGTTTTTATTGCCAATAAAGTGCAATTTTCTTTTTAAAAATGGTGATATTGCCTCTCCTGTGCTCCATGTCACAAAACAGTAAACAAATTAACCATTGAGCCCCGTGACAAAAGGCTCTATATTGGCGGCGTTTTTTTCAGGCCCCATCTGTTTTTTAACTTTTTATTCAATCGTGGCTCATAGCGAAGCGGCGGTTGTAGGAGTGATATGATGACGGATAAAGTCCGTATTGACACCGTAGATGCCCACAAAAGCAACGAAACCTATCTGGCCCGTCAGGCCGAGTTTGAATCTAACGTCAGGAGTTATCCGCGCAAACTGCCTTTAGCGATTACTAAAGCAGAAGGCGTGTGGATCACCGATGCAGATAATAAAGAATACCTTGACTGTTTAGCAGGCGCAGGGACCCTTGCGCTTGGCCATAACCATCCTGATGTGCTGAAAAGCATCCAAAATGTCATTACCAGCGGCTTGCCGTTACACACTCTGGATCTGACTACGCCTCTGAAAGACGCGTTTTCTGAATATCTGCTCTCTCTGCTGCCTGGTCAGGGCAAAGAGTACTGCCTGCAGTTCACCGGTCCATCCGGTGCCGACGCCGTTGAAGCGGCGCTGAAGCTGGCGAAAAAAGTGACCGGCCGTAGCGGTATCATCAGCTTCTCTGGCGGTTACCACGGCATGACCCACGGCGCACTGTCCGTGACCGGCAACCTGTCTCCGAAAGAAGCTGTTGACGGTATGATGCCAGAAGTGCAGTTCATGCCTTACCCGCACGAGTACCGCTGCCCGCTGGGTATCGGTGGTGAAGCGGGCGTGAAAGCGCTGACTTACTACTTCGACAATCTGATCAACGACGTTGAAAGCGGCGTGCGTAAGCCTGCCGCGGTGATCCTGGAAGCCGTTCAGGGCGAAGGCGGCGTGAACCCGGCTCCGGCTGAGTGGTTGCAGCGCATTCGTAAAGTGACTCAGGAACACGGCATTCTGCTGATCCTCGACGAAGTTCAGGCTGGCTTTGCCCGTACCGGTAAATTCTTCGCCTTCGAACACGCGGGCATCGAGCCAGACATCATCGTGATGTCTAAAGCGGTTGGTGGCGGTCTGCCGCTGGCCGTGCTCGGTATCAAAAAGCAGTTCGACGCATGGGCGCCAGGCCACCACACCGGTACTTTCCGCGGCAACCAGCTGGCAATGGCAACCGGCCTGACGACGCTGAAGATCCTGAAAGACCAGAACATCGCGGGCAAAGTGGCTGCACAGGGCGAATGGCTGAAAGGCCAGCTGAAAGAGATGGCAAAACGTTATCCGGTCATCGGTCACGTGCGCGGTCTGGGCATGATGATCGGTATCGAGATCGTTAAGCCACACGAAGCTGCTGACCATATGGGCTGCTTCCCTGGCGACGGCGAGCTGTCTGCGCTGATTCAGAAGAAGTGCTTTGAAGCCGGTCTGATTCTGGAGCGTGGTGGTCGTAACGGTATCGTTCTGCGCCTGCTGCCTTCCCTGCTGATCAGCGACGAAGAGCTGAAAATCTTCCTGGATAAATTCGAGCAGGCACTGCTTGCTGCGGGCGTTCGCCCGGCGTAACCGGAGTAGTTGATTACGATGTCAGATTCAAACCCAATTTTGTTCTCCTCTGCGCAGAGCATTGAAGCTTACCAGCAGGCGATTGAACAAAGCACTCAGGCTGTGATGCAGTGGCTGAAGCAGCCTGAGATGTACCAGGGAAAAACGGTCGCGGAGCTGCGTGACCGTATTAAGCTGGATTTCAACCCGAAAGGGCTGGGCAACGAAGCGGCGATTGAACGCGCCGTGGAATTCTTCCTGAAAGACAGCTTGTCCGTTCATCACCCGCAGTGTGTGGCGCACCTGCACTGCCCAAGCTTGGTGGTAAGCCAGGCGGCGGAAGTGCTGATCAACGCCACTAACCAGAGTATGGACTCCTGGGATCAAAGCCCGTCCGCAACCATTATTGAGATCAAACTGATCGAGTGGCTGCGTACCCGCGTGGGTTATCAGGCTGGCGACGCGGGTGTGTTCACCAGCGGCGGTACCCAGAGCAACCTGATGGGTCTGATGCTGGCGCGTGACGCATTCTTCGCGCGTCAGGGCCACTCCGTTCAGCAGGACGGTCTGGTGGGCGATCTGCGCAAAATTCGCGTGCTGTGCTCCGAGAACGCGCACTTCTCCGTGCAGAAAAACATGGCGCTGATGGGCCTGGGCTATCAGTCCGTAGTGCAGGTGAAAACCGACGAGTTCTCCCGCATGGATCTGACCGATCTGGCGGCGAAAATCGAGCAGTGCAACGCGAACGGGGAGCAGATTCTGGCCATCGTCGCGACGGCAGGTACTACCGATGCCGGTGCTATCGATCCGCTGCGTGCCATTGCTGAACTGGCGGCGAAGCAGAATATCTGGGTACACGTTGACGCGGCCTGGGGCGGCGCGCTGCTGATGTCCGATCAGTATCGTCACTACCTGGACGGCATCGAGCTGGTGGATTCCGTCACCCTGGACTTCCACAAGCAGTTCTTCCAGACCATCAGCTGCGGCGCGTTCCTGCTGAAAGAAGCGCGTCACTATGAGCTGATGCGCTATCAGGCGGCCTACCTGAACTCTGAGTTCGACGAAGAAGCGGGCGTGCCTAATCTGGTGTCCAAATCTCTGCAGACCACCCGTCGTTTCGACGCGCTGAAGCTGTGGATGAGCCTGGAAGCGCTGGGTCAGGAGCAATACGCGGCGATCATCGATCACGGCGTAACGCTGGCGCAGCAGGTTGCGGCCTACGTGAAAGAGCAGCCTGCTCTGGAACTGGTTATGCAGCCACAGCTGGCAAGCGTGCTGTTCCGCTTCCGTGGCCAGGTGCAGATGGACGACGCGGGCATCGCCCTGCTGAACCAGAAAATTGGTGATGCGCTGCTGGAATCCGGCCGTGCAAACGTCGGTGTGACCGAGCATAACGGCATCACCTGCCTGAAGCTGACTCTGCTGAACCCAACCGTGACGCTGGAGGATATCATAATCCTGCTGTCGCTGGTTGAGCGCACCGCGCAGGAAGTTCTCGCGAAGTAATACAAAAACCCCTCTTCCGTCGGAAGAGGGGTTATCTTTATACGCCTGCCCACCACATTCTGATTTTCAATCCCCAGTAGCTCGTCCAGCCCGTTGTGGTACTGACTACTTTCCCCTTTGACACAATCACCAGCGTCGGCGTTACGCTCACCTGCCACTGCTGCGACACGGCACCGTTTGCATCGTTAATCACCGGCATACTCAGGTTTTTCTTTTCAGCCCAGCGAGCGAGCTTTGCATCGTCACCGGAGCGCATGGCAATGCTTACGACGTTACCGCCCTCTTTTGCCAGCTTATCGACCGCAGGTGTCGTATAACGACAGATGCTGCACCAGGTTGCCCAGACGTAAATCAGCAGGGGGCGCTCCTTGCTGAGCGCCGCGATATCGTGAATGTTACCGTCGATGCTCTGCATAGGCGTTGCGCTAAAGCTGGCGGGTAATGACGGCTTTCGGTATTGATCCACGCCCCACATAACCGCCAGCGTAAGCAGAATGAGTATGATCCCTTCCCGCGCCCAGCGGCGCAGGCGACTCAATTTACGGTTATCCATTATGACCTCTCGATTTAACGGAGGTCATCTTAGCGGGCTATTCGGCGTCATGCTGTAAAGAAGTGTCGCGTCACTTTATTCTGGGGTATAGCCGTAGTTGTAATGGCTATAACCCGAGTGGTAATAGAACGCAGCGGATTTCACAATATCATTGAGAATCGCGCCTTCAACCTGGACGCCCATCTGCTGCAGACGCTTCCGGCAGTTTTCGATCTCTTTGACGCTGGTTTTACCGAAACGGGCAACCAGCAACGTGGTTGCCGCGGCTCTGGCGACGAGTAGCGCATCAGTCACGGCCAGCACCGGTGGCGTGTCGACAATCACGATGTCGTACTCTTTGTCTATTCGCGACATTACCGTCTGGAAGCGCTCATTCATAAGCAGCTCGACAGGATGTGAAGGCTGAGATCCACAGGTCAAGACATCAAAGCCACCTTTATCGAAGCGTTGAATCGCATCCTGCCACTCTATGCTTCCCCCCAGCACGCCGGACAACCCATGCTGGTTGTTCAGTTTGAAAATATTGTGAACATATCCCTTGCGCATATCCGCATCAATAAACAGTACCCGTTGACCTGCCTGAGCGGCAATCGACGCCAGCGTGGTGCTCACCAAAGTCTTTCCGCAGTCCTGCGAAGGACCAGAAATCACCACTATCCGATTAACGGCATTCATCATGGTAAAATGCAGACTGGTGCGTAACCCGCGCACCGCCTCGACAAATATATCCGCCGGTCGGTCAACGGGCAGGAAAGGTACGTTTGACGTCCTGTGCTTCCAGTGGGAAGCAAACAGCGTCCTCCTGCGCAAATGCGTTTTTTTCCATAGCCACACTGAACGCGGGAGCGTAGCCAGAAGAGGCATTCCCTGCGCTTCCAGCTGTTCAGAAGAGGTGATGCCCCGTTTAAACGCAGAGCGCACCAACACCGTTCCTGCAGAGAGCATCAATCCCACCAGCATACCGCACACAATGATAATCACTTTGTGCGGTTTGACGGGTCCAGGCTGCGTTACTGCCGGGTCAATGATCCGCACGTTTCCGATGGCACTGGAGCGCGAGATATTCAGCTCCTGCTGACGCGTCAGCAGCTGCAGGTAGATGGTGCGCCCGGACTCAACGTCACGGCTTAAACGCAAAATTTCCTGCTGCGTAGAAGGCATGGATGAGACGCGGTTATTCAGGCGCATACGTTCCTGCTCCAGGGTCTGTTTTTTTTCCCGTAAGGCGCGGTAGGTTGGGTGATCCTTTTTGAAAAGCTGAGAAACTTCTGCTTCGCGGAACGTCAGCTCGTTAAGCTGATTTTCCACATTAACAACCTGATCGAGAACCGTCTTCGCCTCAAGGGATAGATCGACAGAATCGCGCTGCTCTCTGTAGGCGTTCAGTCGTGCTTCGGCTTCATCCAGTTCGCGCCTGATTTTAGGTAATTGGTCCTGTAAAAACGTCAGGCTGCGGGTATCTTTAGCTTCCTGGCGCGCAATATTCTGGCTGAGATAATTTTCAGCAATGGTATTGAGCACCACGGCGATCTTGTCAGGGTCCTCGCCCGTCAGCGTTAAGGTAATAATTCCGCTCTGCTTCGCCGACTCAGAAACAATGAGTCGGCGCTGAAGGGCGTTAATTGCTTCAAGCTTTGTGACGGTTTTGAGGGCAAACCGGGTGCCTGGTGCCGCACTGAGCGAGGTGACAAGCAGCGTTACTCCGTCTTTAACCAGCGTTTTCCCAACAACGCCATCAGCCTCAAGCGTTTTTCCTTCGAGGTGATACCGGCCCTGCTCCTGAACGGTCAGTAAAAGTTCCTGTGGCTTGTCTTCCAGAAGAGGAAGGGTAAGCGCGCCAATTGTCAGTTCACCGGCTTTACGCCCTCGTTCCAGCAGCGGCCCAATGACGGGCAGAACGCACCGTTTGACGCTGTACGTTAGCCCCAGCTTATCAACGGTCTCTCCCAGAATCATCCGCGACTTGAGCAGCAAGAGTTCGGGCGCAACATCAGGTGAAAGATCGGTACCAAACTGGCTTAAGCTTTTGAGCAACGAGTTGTCCTGCTTCGCTTCTATCTGCACAAGGGCATCAGCCTGATAGATCGGTGTGACGCTATACGCATAGATCCCGGCGCATACGGTGAACAGGAGCGTGATGCACGCTATCATTACCCGATGATCAAACATCTCAGCCAACAGCTGAATGAGATCAATTTCATTATCATGCGGTGTCGCAGCACCAAATTTGTCTGATTTATGAGACGACATTACTGCTTCATTCCTTGTTGACGCAAACGACGAGCCCATTCCTGACTGGCTTTTCCTAACTGCTCGAAAACATATTCGAAGGCTTCCCGGCTTTTGCGATACGGGTCGGGAATGTCCTTTGTTTCCAGCCACTGACCAAACAACAGCGACTTCCCCCGATTCTCCGGCGCCACTGAGGCAATAAAACGGAGATGCTCTGGCTCCATCACCAGAATCAAATCGGATTTTTGTAACAGAAAACGTGTGACCTTACGCGCCACGTGACCTTCCAGCGAAACGCCATGACGTAAGGCGACTGCCTTTGCAGTCGCATCCGCCGGGCGTCCTTCAAGCCCGAAAATACCTGCCGAGGTCACCTGCGCGTCGGGTAGCTGCTGGCGCAACAGCCGCTCACCAATCGGTGAACGGCAAATATTGCCGGTGCATACCACGAGAATTGAATTGAACATTATTGCGGCCACGACCTGATGTAACGGACGGTTTCGGTCAGGTCATGTACGCCACTGATGGTGGGTACCAGCTGGGCGATCACACGATTCCAGCGTGAAAGCGGTGCCGTCGTGACATAGACAATGTCGTACGGTTCCAGCTCGAATTCTGTGCTCAGCACCATGGCTGAGGCATCTTCCGCATTGAGTTGATAGATGTTGGCGATTTTATCTTTCTCGCCTTTTCGTGAAACCGGGCGAATAACAAAAATCCCGGTTGCATCGGCCATATTCTGGTTCAGCCCGCCTGCATTCCCCAGGGCTTCGGCCAGCGTCATGCCGCTACGATCCATCTTAAGGGTGCTCTGTTTAACAACCTCGCCCATCACAAACACTTTCAGCGCGTCGTTCCGGGGAACAAACAGGATATCGCCCGGATAAAGCAGCTTATTTTGGGTTAAATCGCCATGTTGCATCAGAGCATAGAGTGAAAGGCGCGAGTCCTGGCCATCATGCGTGAGCACGACGTTACGCCAGTCGGCATCCGCAGAGAGACCGCCCGCGGCGTTCACCGCATCCATTACCGTTAATGGAATATTGGTTATTGGCTGCTGGCCCGATTTCTCAACCTCTCCGGTGATATAGGCTTTTTGAGAACGGAAGGAGGCAACGCTGACGTCCACCTGAGGGCTCTCAATGACCTCATCCAGCCGCGCGGTGATCTCCTCACGTACCTGCGAAACCGTTTTGCCCGCTACTTTCAGCTTGCCGACGTAGGGGTAGAAAAGCGTACCATCGGCGTTAACCCAGTTACCCGCGTCGCTCGCGCTACGGTACTGCCCTGCGGGCGTCGTGAGTTCAGGGTGATCCCAGACGGTGACCGTCAAAATGTCCCCTGAGCCAATGCGGTATTCCCAGTTTTTGAGCTGCTCATCCAGAGTAGGATTTGCCTGAGATTTAGAAACGGGTGGGCGCAGTTTTTCAATCAATCCAGGGGTTAAAGGAAAAACTTCCACGCGTTTGTCCAGCGGATCGTTAATTTCCTCATCGGTAGTGACTTTTTTCCCGGAAAGACTTAAGTTCTGGCCTGGTGAAAATACACATCCTGTTAGCTGGCTGAGCGTCAGAAAGGACAGTAAAAGAGCAGTTGTATTTTTCATTTATATAAAATGTTGATTTATCGTTGCGCTGGGTAGTTAACTCGCAAAAAAAAAGCAAGCAAGTCATTGAAATATAGTTATTTATTATTTCCCCGCGATACTGTAAAACACACGTTCGCTGTTGTTTAAAAAGTTAAAAAACAGCGCACAATTGCGCAAGAAAACGGAGAGCAATAATACTTTATGCGCCGCGATATTAAATGTTATCCCTTGCAAAAGCATTCGCTTAACGGTGCTATTTTGACGTATAAACTTATTTTCAGAATAGATTAATAAAATAATAAAAATAACAAATATTCCGCACAATCAACATTCACCGCAATGATGAGCATCACCGTTATCGACTACCCAAACCCCTCCACTTTTGTTACATTTTTTATCAAACGCATCATGCTTTGATACTTAAAATAGACCGTCTGTCTTGTGCTGTGTGCCCTTCAGACGAAAGTCTCTGAAACAATATCACTGGAGAAAAAATGGCTAAGCGTAAATTGCTGCTTCTGGGTGTATTACTGTCTCTGGCGGGCTCCGCGTTTTCTGCTCCGCAAACCGCCGCTGCGCCATCGGGCATCAAGGCCTATGAAGAACAAGAGTTCATCGCCGATTTCACGAAGTTTAAAATCGGCGATACGGCACCGGCGCAGTATCAAACGCCGGAGTACACCATTAAACAGTACCAGCTGCGTAACCTTCCGGCACCGGATGCCGGTACCCACTGGACCTACATGGGCGAAAACTACGTCCTGATTGGCGATGCAGATGGCAAAATCTACAAAGCCTACAATGGAGATATTTTCTATCATCGCTGATACGATCGTAATCCGTCCGTGGCAGGAGAGCGACCGCCCTTTCCTGCGTACGCTCTACCTCCACGCCCGGCGTGAAGCCTGGCCGTGGCTGGACAGTTCTGCGTGGCAGCTTGAAGATTTTGACGCGGCAACCCTGGACGAAGAGATTTGGGTGGCGGAGCAGGATGGGCACCGTCTTGGCTTCGCCTCAGTCTGGACGAACGATAATTTTCTGCACAACCTGTTTGTCGACCCGCAGTATCAGAGCCTGGGCGTCGGACATGTGTTGCTTGAGCACGTACAGAAGACGTTTACCAGCACGGGCTCACTCAAGTGTCTGGTGAAAAATGCGCGGGCTATTACGTTTTACCAGCGCCACGGCTGGCACATTGAGGCGACGGGGAATTCTCCTGAGGGAGAGTACTATCTTATGCATTACCGGCTTGGGTAAAGTCAGGTGGCGCTTCGCTTACCTGACCTACAAAATCGTATTTCGTAGGCCGGGTAAGGCGAAGCCGCCACCCGGCAATCCAGCGCTGGGGGTTACACCGCGCGGAAGGCGATTTCACCCGGGATCACTTCACCCTGCCAGTAGAGCTGCGCCGCAACGCGCCCCGCCAGCTGGCGATACATCTCAGCGAACTCGCTGTCCGGACGGCTGACGACCGTCGGCTTCCCGCTGTCCAGATCTTCACGCAAGGAAATATGCAGCGGCATCTGCCCCAACAGCTGGGTGTGATACTGCGCTGCCAGTTTTTCCGCCCCACCCGTACCAAAGATAGGCTCATGGTGTCCGCAGTTGCTGCAGATGTGCATGCTCATGTTCTCGACGATGCCGAGCACCGGCACTTCCACTTTCTCGAACATCACGATGCCTTTTTTGGCGTCGATCAGCGCGATATCCTGCGGCGTGGTGACCACAACGGCCCCCGTTACCGGGATGTTCTGCGCCAGCGTCAGCTGAATGTCACCGGTGCCCGGCGGCATGTCCAGCACCAGATAATCCAGATCCGGCCACATCGTTTCCTGCAGCATCTGCAGCAGCGCTTTGCTGGCCATCGGGCCGCGCCAGACCATGGCGTTATCGTCGGTCACCAGGTAACCGATGGAGTTGGTCGCCAGACCGTGCGCCACGATCGGCGCCATATGCGTGCCGTCCGGCGAGGTTGGACGTTGATTTTCCGCACCCAGCATGTTTGGAATAGACGGACCGTAGATATCGGCATCCAGAATACCGACCTTTGCCCCTTCCGCCGCCAGCGCGAGCGCGAGGTTGACGGCGGTAGAGGATTTACCCACCCCACCCTTACCTGAACTCACGGCGATGATGTTTTTCACCCCGTTGACGCCCGGCTGATTTTTCACACGCTTCAGCGTGGCAATGCTGTGGCTCAGCTTCCAGTCAATCGCTTTCGCACCGGTAATGCGCAGCAGCTCGGCGCTGGTCTGCTCTTTCAGCGCGTCAAAGGCGCTGGTCCAGACGAACGGCATCTGCACTTCAACGTGCAGCGTATCGTCCAGCCACGCGACGTGGTGCAACGCTTTCAGCGTAGTGAGGTTATGTTTCAGGGTTGGATGCTGAAAGTTAGCCAGCGTCCCGGCGACCATTGCTCGTAAGGCTTCCGGTGATTTGGCCTGGGATTGAGAACTCATCCCGACTCCTTTGTTCTTGTGAATAAGACCTTAGACAAACAAGTTTACCTGAAAGGCCGTGGTTTGTGCTTACTTAATAATGCCCCTTTTGGTAATATCGAAAACCCTTTTCACAGTTAAAAGAAGTAATGCCTACTATGACTCAAGTCGCGAAAAAAATTCTGGTAACGTGCGCCCTGCCGTACGCCAACGGCTCAATCCACCTCGGCCACATGCTGGAGCATATCCAGGCTGATGTCTGGGTCCGTTACCAGCGAATGCGCGGCCACGAGGTTAACTTCATCTGTGCGGACGATGCCCACGGCACGCCGATCATGCTGAAAGCGCAGCAGCTGGGGATTTCCCCGGAGCAGATGATTGACGAAATGAGTCAGGAGCATCAGACCGATTTTGCTGGCTTTGACATCAGCTATGACAACTATCACTCCACGCACAGCGACGAAAACCGCGAGCTGTCGGAGCTGATCTACACCCGTCTGAAAGAGAACGGTTTCATCAAAAACCGTACTATCTCTCAGCTGTACGATCCGGAAAAAGGCATGTTCCTGCCGGACCGTTTCGTCAAAGGCACCTGTCCAAAATGTAAATCCCCGGATCAGTACGGCGATAACTGCGAAGTCTGCGGCGCGACCTACAGCCCGACCGAACTGATTGAGCCCAAATCCGTGGTATCCGGCACCACACCTGTGATGCGTGATTCCGAGCACTTCTTCTTCGACCTGCCGTCCTTCAGCGAAATGCTGCAGGCGTGGACCCGCAGTGGCGCGCTGCAGGAGCAGGTGGCGAACAAGATGCAGGAGTGGTTCGAATCCGGCCTGCAGCAGTGGGATATCTCCCGCGATGCGCCGTACTTTGGCTTCGAAATCCCGAATGCGCCGGGCAAATATTTCTACGTCTGGCTGGATGCGCCAATCGGCTACATGGGCTCCTTCAAGAACCTGTGCGACAAGCGTGGCGACGCCGTCAGCTTCGACGAATACTGGAAGAAAGACTCTACCGCCGAGCTGTACCACTTCATCGGCAAAGACATCGTTTACTTCCACAGCCTGTTCTGGCCGGCCATGCTGGAAGGCAGCAACTTCCGCAAGCCAACCAACCTGTTCGTACACGGCTACGTCACGGTGAACGGCGCGAAAATGTCCAAGTCCCGCGGGACGTTCATCAAAGCCAGCACCTGGCTGAACCACTTCGACGCGGACAGCCTGCGCTACTACTACACCGCGAAGCTCTCTTCCCGCATCGACGATATCGACCTGAACCTGGAAGATTTCGTGCAGCGCGTGAACGCAGACATCGTCAACAAGGTGGTGAACCTTGCGTCCCGTAACGCGGGCTTTATCGCCAAGCGCTTTGACGGCGTAATGGCCGCTGAGCTGGCGGACCCAGCCCTGTACCAAACCTTCACCGACGCGGCAGCCACCATTGGCGAAGCATGGGAAACGCGCGAGTTCGGTAAAGCAGTGCGTGAAATCATGGCGCTGGCTGACCTGGCTAACCGCTATGTGGACGAGCAGGCGCCGTGGGTTGTCGCTAAACAGGAAGGCCGCGATGCCGATCTGCAGGCCATCTGCTCCATGGGCATCAACCTGTTCCGCGTGCTGATGACGTACCTGAAGCCGGTTCTGCCGCAGCTGGCAGCCCGCGCTGAAGCGTTCCTGAACACCGAACTGACCTGGGATGCAATGGCGCAGCCGCTGCTCGGCCACAAGGTGAACACCTTTAAGGCGCTGTATAACCGCATCGAGATGAAGCAGGTTGAAGCGCTGGTCGAAGCCTCTAAAGAAGAGGTGAAAGCGGCTGCAGCACCGGTAACCGGCCCGCTGGCGGACGATCCGATTCAGGAAACCATCACCTTTGATGACTTCGCTAAGGTCGACCTGCGCGTGGCGCTGATTGAAAACGCAGAATTCGTGGAAGGCTCTGACAAGCTGCTGCGCCTGACGCTGGATCTCGGCGGCGAGAAGCGCAACGTCTTCTCCGGCATCCGTTCTGCCTACCCGGACCCGCAGGTGCTGATCGGCCGTCAAACCGTGATGGTCGCTAACCTGGCGCCGCGCAAAATGCGCTTCGGCATTTCCGAGGGGATGGTGATGGCAGCAGGCCCTGGCGGGAAGGATATCTTCCTGTTAAGCCCAGACGAAGGCGCGAAGCCGGGCCAGCAGGTGAAATAACAAAAAAGCCGGAGATAATCTCCGGCTTTTTTTATGGTTTCGGGTGATGCACCCGATGGGTCAGCCCGCGCAGGAAATTACGCAGAAACTGGTCGCCGCACTCGCGGTAATTTTTGTGGTCCGGCGCGCGCATCATGGCAGTGATTTCCGGCATCGACACGCGGTATTTCTGCTCGGTCATGATCGCCTGGATATCGTCCGTTTTCAGCGAGAAGGCGATACGCAGCTTTTTCAGCACCGTGTTGTTGTTCACGCGACGCTCCAGCGCCAGCTCGGGCGCGGAGTCATCTTTTCCACGTTTATCGTAAATCAGCCCGTTCAGAAAACCCGACAGAATGATGTCCGGGCAGCGGACGAAGCCCTCTTCGTCCTCTTTGGTCATCCAGGTATCAAAATTTGCAGACGTGGATTCCATGTCGCACAGCGCAAGAATGCGCACCATGTCGTTATTGTTTGCTTTCAGGGTGTAGCGCAGGCTACGAAGAATATCGTTACTTAGCATAGAGCCTTCGAATGTCGATGATGCAATGGCGCGCAGTGTACCAGTTTTACAGGCCAATCGCCTCTTTCAAACTTTTCAGATAGCGACGGCTGACGGGGACGGTCTGCCCGGCGCGCAGCACCAGCTCGGCCTGACCGTTATCTTCCAGACGGATCTCCTTCAGGTGCGCCATGTTCACCAGATACTGACGGTGACAGCGAATCAGCGGCGTGCGGCTCTCCAGCGTGCGCAGGGTCAGCTCGGTAAACCCTTCGTTCCCTTCCGCGCTGGTGACAAACACCCCGCTCAGGCGGCTGCTGACAAACGCCACATCATCCATTTGCAGCAGATAAATCCGGCTGTGCCCGGTGCAGGGGATAAATTTCAGCGGCTGCTGGTTTTCCGGCAGCAGCGTAACGTCCTGGACGGTTCGCTCCTGGCGTAAGCGGGTGAGCGTTTTTTCCAGCCGCTTCTCTTCAATCGGCTTGAGTAAATAATCGAAAGCGTGCTCCTCAAAAGCCTTAACGGCATATTCGTCGAACGCCGTCAGAAACACGATGTAGGGACGATGCGCCGGGTCGAGCATGCCGACCATCTCCAGCCCGCTGATGCGCGGCATCTGAATGTCGAGGAACAGCACGTCCGGGCGCAGCTTGTGCACCGCACCGATGGCCTCAATGGCGTTGGCGCACTCCCCCACAATCTCAATGTCTGGCTGCTCCTGCAGCAGAACGCGCAGGTTTTCCCGTGCCAGCGGCTCGTCATCCACGATCAGCACTCTTAACATGCGTTTTCCTCCAGCGGCAGTCGAACGGTAATACGGGTAAAACGGTCAGGCTCGCAGGCGACGGTAATGCCACAGTCGTCGCCAAAATGGGCGCGCAGACGTTTATCAACCAGGCTCATCCCTAATCCGCCCGAAGCGGAAGGCTGGTACAGCCCGGCGTTATCTTCAATATCCAGCACCAGATGGTGGTTAAAACGGCTGGCGGCAATGGTTATCTCCCCTCTCCCCAGCAGCTGCGAGGTACCGTGCTTGATGGCGTTCTCCACAATAGGCTGCAGGGTAAAGGCCGGAAGATGCTGATACGCCAGCTCGTCCGGAACGGAGAGCGACACCTGCAGGCGGGACTGAAACCGCGCCTGCTCAATTTGCAGATAGGCATTCACGTGCTCAATTTCATCGGCGAGGGTCACGATCTCTGACGGGCGCTTCAGGTTTTTACGGAAAAAGGTCGACAAAAACTGCACCAGCTGCGCGGCCTGATCGCTGTCGCGGCGGATCACCGCTTTGAGCGTGTTGAGGGCATTAAACAGGAAATGCGGATTGACCTGGGCATGCAGCAGCTTAATTTCAGACTGCGTCAGCAGGGCTTTCTGCCGTTCATACTGCCCGGCCAGAATTTGCGCGGAAAGAAGCTGGGCGATACCCTCCCCCAGCGTGCGGTTGATGGAGCTGAACAGACGGTTTTTCGCCTCATACAGCTTGATGGTGCCCATCACCCGCTGATTTTCCCCGCGCAGCGGAATGACGAGCGTGGAGCCCAGCTTGCACTGCGGATGCAGCGAGCAGCGGTAAGGCACTTCGTTACCGTCGGCATACACTACTTCGCCGGTTTCAATGGCGCGCAGCGTATAGGTCGACGAGATCGGTTTGCCCGGCAGGTGGTGATCGTCTCCGGTGCCGGTAAACGCCAGCAGCTTTTCACGATCGGTAATGGCCACCGCGCCGATATCCAGCTCTTTATAGAGCACCTGCGCAACCTTCATGCTGTTCTCTTCGTTAAACCCCTGACGCAGGATCCCTTCGGTCGAGGCGGCAACCTTCAGCGCCGTGGCGGAAAAGGCCGAGGTGTACTTCTCAAACATGGCGCGCTTGTCGAGCAGAATACGCATAAACAGCGCCGCGCCGACGGTGTTGGTCACCATCATCGGGGCGGCAATACTGCTGACCAGGTGCAGAGCATCCTCGAACGGGCGGGCAATCAGCAGAATGATCGCCATCTGCGCCATTTCAGCCACAAAGGTAATGGCCCCGGCGGTAAGCGGGCTAAACACCTTGTCCGGGCGACCGCGCTTAATCATATAGCTGTGCACCAGGCCACCAAGCAGCCCTTCGACGATCGTCGAGATCATGCAGCTGAGCGCCGTCATTCCGCCCATGGAATAGCGATGCAGCCCACCGGTTAAACCGACAAGACCACCGACGACCGGTCCGCCCAGCAGCCCGCCCATCACCGCGCCGATGGCGCGCGTATTAGCAATAGAGTCTTCGATGTGGAGGCCGAAGTAGGTCCCCATGATGCAAAAAATAGAAAAGGTGACGTAGCAGAGCAGCTTGTGCGGCAGGCGTACGGTGACCTGCATCAGCGGAATGAAAAGACGCGTTTTGCTCATCAGCCAGGCAATGACCAGAAACACGCACATCTGCTGAAGCAACAGCAGCACCAGGTTAAACTCGTACATACTCAAAACCGCACACGCTAAAAAACGCGTAACATACACGGATGCGGCTGAACTTTCTTTGAAGCGCCCCAAAAAAGCGCAAAATCGTGTCCGTTATCACATCTTTTTCTGCACATCGTGCATGGTTCGCATAATCTGTTTAAAAATTAATCAATTCTTCCTGGTTCGGCAAAGTGGGTCTACAGTTAAGCTGGGGACGCGTAAGCCAGGGGGCAAATATGGCGCTTTACACAATCGGTGAAGTGGCACTCCTTTGTGATATCAATCCCGTTACCCTACGGGCGTGGCAGCGACGGTATGGATTGCTCAAACCACAGAGGACGGACGGTGGTCATCGCCTTTTCAACGATGCCGATATCGACCGGATCCGCGAAATCAAAAGCTGGATCGACAACGGGGTGCAGGTCGGGAAAGTGAAGTCCCTGCTGAGCCACGACGACCCGGACACGCAACGCCTCTGGCGCGAGCAGCAGGAAACGCTGCTGCGGCTCCTGCAGGCGGGTAACCTGCAGCGACTGCGCGCCTGGATCAAAGAGCAGGGTCGCGATTATCCGGCGAAAACGCTTATCACCCATCTTTTCATTCCGCTCCGTCGGCGCCTGCAGTGCCAACAGTCTACCCTGCAGGCGCTGCTCAGCATGCTTGACGGGGTGCTGATCAACTATATCGCCGTCTGTCTTGCCTCGGCGAAGAACAAGGCAGGAAAAGATGCGCTGGTGGTCGGCTGGAACGTGCACGATACCACCCGTCTGTGGCTGGAAGCGTGGATCGCCACCCAAAAGGGCTGGCGCGTGGATGTCCTTGCGCACTCGCTGGGGCAGCTCAAACCCGAGTTTTTCGACGGCCAGACCCTGCTGGTCTGGTGTGGCGAAGTGCCGTCCGCCACGCAGCAACAGCTGCTGACGGAGTGGCGTGAGCATGGTTATCCGGTTTATTCCCTTGGCCCGGATGAGCCATAACGGCATTTAATGGTTCATTAACAGCTGCGCTTCACCGTATAATTGTTCCGTTAACAACAGGAGCACATGATGAAGGCAACCAAACTCGCCATTATTACCCTTTTTGTCCTGATGGCCGTAAGCGGTATCGGCGGGGTGATGCTTGCAGGATACTCGTTTATCGTTCGTGGCGGTGTCGGCTGAGGTGCAGCGCCAGCCGCTCAAAAAGGCGATCGACAACGATGGCCGCCAGCGCGACCAGCACCGCCCCCTGCACAATATAAGCCGTATTAAACCCGCTTAAGCCGATGATGATCGGCGTTCCCAGCGTATTGGCACCGACCGTAGACGCAATGGTCGCCGTCCCGATGTTAATGATCACCGACGTGCGGATCCCGGCAATAATAACCGGTGCCGCAAGCGGCAGTTCTACCTTGCGCAGCCGCTGCCAGCGGCTCATCCCCATCCCTTCCGCCACGCTTAAAACAGACGCCGGGACCGCCGCAACGCCCGCCAGCGTGCCCTGCAGAACGGGCAACACGCCGTATAAAATCAGCGCAATAATCGCGGGCTGCTGACCAAAACCCATCACCGGCACCGCTATCGCCAGCACCGCCACCGGCGGAAACGTCTGTCCAATGGCCGCAACCGTCTCCACCAGCGGACGAAACTCCCGGCCCGCAGGTCGCGTGACCGCGATGCCCGCCCCTACTCCCAGCACCACCGCGATGACGCTTGAGAGCGCCACCAGCCAGAGATGCGCCAGGGCAAGGTTAATAAAGCTCTCCTGCTGATACACTGGCCGCGGTAGCCCCGGAAAAAGAGTGTTAAACAGCGCCGCGCTGTGAGGCATCAGAAACAGTAAGGCGACAAAGAGCGCTACCAGCCAGAGGAGCGGATCACGCAGTGCCTTCACGCGTCACCTCCCCGGCCAGCAGATCGCGAAAATGCAGGCTGCCGCACGGCGCACCCCGGACATCCGCCACGGGCAGGACTTCGCACCGTCGCGCGACAAACGCGGAGAGGGCATCCCGCAGGCTCATCTGCTCCTGTAGCGGTTCCCCGCCGGGCGGTGCATTCTCCCGGCGCATATAGTCTCCGACCGTCCGCAGGGAGAGCAGCCTGACGCCCAGCTCGCTGCGGCCAAAAAACTCGCGTACAAAGTCATTCTTTGGGCTGGTCAGCAGCGCAAGCGGCGCGCCCTGCTGCACCACCTCGCCGTGGTCCATCAGCACCAGATGGTCGGCCAGGCGCAGGGCTTCATCTATATCGTGCGTCACGAGGACGATGGTTCGACCAAGAATGCGGTGAATGCGGGTCATCTCCGTTTGCAGCGCCCCGCGCGTAACGGGATCCAGCGCGCCAAAGGGTTCATCCATCAGCAGCACCTGCGGGTTAGCCGCCAGCGCGCGCGCCACGCCCACGCGCTGCTGTTGTCCACCGGAGAGCTGGTGAGGATAGCGGTCGCGCAACGCGGGCTCCAGCCCCAGCAGAGACATCAATTCATCAACGCGGTCAGCGATTTTAGCCCGCGACCATTTCTCCAGCTGCAGCACGGTGGCGATGTTCTGTGCCACCGTCCAGTGCGGAAACAGGCCGATAGACTGAATGGCATAGCCCATTCGGCGGCGCAGCTCCAGCACCGGCAGGCTGCGGATCTCTTCCCCGGCAAAGCGAATTAACCCGCTGTCATGCTCCACCAGCCGGTTGATCATCTTCAGCGTGGTGGATTTTCCCGAGCCCGAAGTGCCAATCAGCACGGAAAATGCCCCCTCGGCAAAGTTCAGATTCAGATGGCTTGCCGCCGGGCGGCCTGCAAAGGTTTTACTCACATCATGAAATTCAATCATTGGCTCTTCTCCTGAGCAGCGCGAGCCATAAGGCAAACAGGGCGTCGACGACAACCGCCAGCGCAATAGTAGGGACTACGCCTAACAACACCAGATCGAGGGCGCTGCTCAGCAGCCCCTGGAACACCAGCGCGCCAAAGCCGCCCGCTCCAATCAGCGCGGCAATCACCGCCATGCCAACGGTCTGAACTGCCACCACACGCAGGCTGCGCAGCAGCAGGGGCAGCGCCAGCGGGAGCTGAATCTTCCAGAAACACTGTCGCGCGCTCATCCCCATCGCATGGGCGCTTTCCAGCACATCCGGCGCAACCTGGCTTAAGCCGGCGACCACGCCGCGCACCAGCGGGAGCAGCGCATACAGCACCAGCGCAATCAGCGCAGGCGTTAACCCCGTTCCGGCGATACCCACCGCGCCCAGCGCGGGAAACGACTTCACCAGCCCGGCCAGGGGGGCAATCAGCAGGCCAAACAGCGCAACGGAGGGAATGGTCTGGATGACGTTGAGCACGGCAAAGATGCTACCCTGACGTGAGGGATGACGATAACACCACATGCCGAGCGGTATCCCGATCAGCAGCGCCGGGATCAGCGTGCCGAAAAGGATCGTCAGATGTTGCGCCAGGGCATCATCAAACACCTCCTGACGGTTGGCGTACTCTTTTAACAGCGAGAGGTTGTTCAGTTCACCGCTGAACAATAACAGCAGCGGAATAGACCATATCTGCGCATTAAGCACCCAGCGCCAGACAGAACTGGCGATGAGACGACGAATCGCATCGCTGCTGGCCAGTAAACACAAAGCCAGCCAGAGCCACAGGCCGCTGCCTGGCGTGGTTCTCGCCAGCGGACTTTCCGCCGAGGCCATATGCGTTGCCGCCAGCCCCGCGCTCCAGAACAGCGCGATAAAGAGACCTTCCGAGAGCAGCAGCGTCAGCCACTGCGCCGTTCGCCCTTGCCAGAGCGACAGTGCAACCCACGCGGTCAGCGCAGCCGCCAGCCACCACGGCGTGAACGACCATACGTCCCAGAGAGCACGCCCTTCCCCCGACATCAGGCGGTTAGGCGCGACGTTCACAAACGGTAACGCGACCGCCGCGATGGCCACGCAGGCCAACAGCAGCAGTACGCGGTTATGACATTTTATTGGCACAGCCCTTTCCCGTTACTTCACAAGCCCTTGTTGTTTCAGGAAGTCGGCGGCCACTTTTTTGGCATCCAGTCCCTCGACGGCAATGCTGGCATTCAGCTGTTGCAGCGTTTTTGCATCCAGCTTTTCGAAGACCGGTTTGAGCCATTCAGCAATATCCGGGTAGGCTTTCAGCACCGCCTCACGCACAACCGGGGTTGGAGCGTAGATCGGCTGAACGCCTTTTGGATCGGTCAGGGTTTGCAGGCCCAGCGCCGCGACCGGGCCGTCGGTGCCGTAGGCCATCGCCGCGTTAACGCCGGAGGTTTGCTGCGCCGCCGCCTTAATGGTTACCGCCGTATCTCCGCCCGCCAGCGAGAGCAGTTGCGCCTGGTCGAGCTTGAAGTCGTACGCTTTTTCGAATGCAGGGAGCGCGTCGGGACGCTCGATAAACTCCGCGGACGCCGCGAGCTTGAAGTCGCCCTTCTCTTTCAGGTAGCGGCTGAGATCCGCAAGCGAGGTGAGCTTCCCTTTCTCCGCCACGTCCTTACGCACGGCGATAGTCCAGGTATTGTTGGCCGGGGCTGGGGTCAGCCAGACCAGCTTGTTCTGTTCCGCGTCGAGTTTTTTGACTTTTTCATAGCCAGCTTTGGCGTTTTTCCATGCTGGATCGTTCTCTTCTTTAAAGAAGAACGCGCCGTTGCCGGTATATTCAGGATAGATATCCAGCTCGCCGGAGGTAATCGCGCCGCGCACGACGGGCGTGGTACCCAGCTGAACTTTATTGACGGTTTTCACGCCGTGGCTTTCCAGCACCTGGAGAATAATATTCCCGAGCAGCGCGCCCTCGGTATCGATCTTTGAGCCCACTTTTACCGGCTCCGCCGCCTGTAACGGCAGGCTTAGCGCCGCGAGTAGCGCCGCAGAAACTACCATCCCCGATTTAATCGTCATTCCACTATCCTCATTTTTTTTGCTGCCTTTTTCAGAGGCTTGAGAGAAAAGCGTAGCTTAAAACGGCGGATTTACCCGGCAAAATGCCTTTTTAGCATAAGGTAAGACGCATCCCCCGATGGACGGGGGATGCAAAGGAGGGAAAGGTTACAGCAGCTCGAACTCGCCTTTATTTACGCGGGCGGAATCCACCCCGATAAAGACGTTAAACTTGCCCGGTTCCGCATCATATTTCATCTGCTGGTTCCAGAACTTCAGCGCATCCACGTCAATCGGGAAGCTGATGGTTTTGGTTTCGCCAGGCTTGAGATTGACCTTCTCAAAGCCGCGCAGCTGCTTCACAGGACGGCTCATCGAGGCGGTGACATCCTGCACGTACATCTGAATCACCGTTGCCCCTTCACGCTTGCCGGTGTTGGTCACCTCGACGCTGGCGGTGACCTTGCCGTCACGCTTCAGGCTCGGCGCCGACATTTTCACCTCAGAGACCTTGAAGGTGGTGTAGCTCAGGCCATAACCAAACGGGTAGAGCGGGCCGTTAGCTTCGTCAAAGTAACGAGACGTGTATTTGTTCGGCTTGTCGGCGTTGTACGGGCGGCCGGTGTTCAGGTGGCTGTAGTAAACCGGGATCTGCCCGACGGAGCGCGGGAAGGACATCGGCAGCTTGCCCGACGGGTTGTAATCGCCAAACAATACGTCGGCGATGGCGTTACCGCCTTCGGTGCCGGCGAACCAGGTTTCCAGAATGGCGTCAGCCTGCTGGTCCTCTTTCACCAGCGCCAGCGGACGACCGTTCATCAGCACCAGCACCAGCGGCTTGCCGGTCGCTTTCAGGGCTGCGATCAAATCGCGCTGGCTCTGCGGGATGGTGATGTCAGTACGGCTGGAGGCTTCGTGCGCCATACCCTGCGCTTCCCCCACAACCGCGACAACGACGTCAGACTGCTTCGCCGCGTTGACCGCTTCGTCGATCATCTCCTTCGGCGTGCGCGGATCGACCTTCACCGCTTCCTCGTACTGGTTGAGGAAGGTGACGATGTCTTTATCGTCGGTGACGTTCGCCCCTTTGGCGTACACCACTTTGGCGTTTTCACCGACGGCGCTCTTGATACCGGTCAGGACGGTAACGGACTGATCGGCCACGCCCGCGGCAGACCAGCTCCCCATCACGTCGCGCTTGCTGTCAGCCAGCGGGCCGACCACAGCAATAGTGCCGGATTTTTTCAGCGGCAGCGTGTCAAGGCGGTTCTTCAGCAGCACCAGGCTTTCGCGCGCCACTTCACGCGCTTCTTTGCGGTGCAGGCGGCTTTCGGCGTTGGTATCCGCCGGGTCAGAATCTTTCGGCCCCAGGTGGCTGTACGGATCGTTAAACAGCCCCATGTCATATTTCACGTTCAGCACGTGGCGCGCGGCATCGTCCAGCTCCGCCATCGTTACCTTGCCGCTCTTCACCAGCCCCGGCAGGTATTTGCTGTAGTACTCATCGCTCATGCTCATGTTGATGCCGGACTTGAGCGCCACGCGCACCGCGTCTTCCGGATCGGACGCCGTGCCGTGCTTGATCAGCTCTTTAATCGCTCCGTGGTCGGAAACGGTGATGCCCTTAAAGCCCCACTGGTCGCGCAGCACGTCTTTCAGCAGCCAGGAATCGGAGGTCGCAGGCGTGCCGTTCAGCGAGTTCAGCGCCACCATCACCGCACCGCTACCCGCATCCAGCCCCGCCTTGTACGGCGGCATGTAGTCGTTAAACAGGCGCTGTGGGCTCATGTCGACGGTGTTGTACTCTTTACCGCCTTCCACGGCGCCGTAGGCCGCGAAGTGTTTAACGCTGGTCATCACCGAGTAGCGGTCCGCCGGGCTCTTGCCCTGCATCGCTTCCACCATGGTTTTGCCCATCATGGCCGTTAAATAGGTGTCTTCACCGAAGCCTTCCGAGGCGCGGCCCCAGCGCGGATCGCGCGAGACGTCCACCATCGGTGCCCAGGTCATGTTCAGGCCGTCGTCCGCCGCTTCATAGGCCGACACGCGCCCGACGGTTTTCACCGCGTCGAGGTTAAACGAGGAGGCTAAGCCGAGGCTGATCGGGAAGACGGTGCGTTGGCCGTGCACCACGTCATAGGCGAAGAACAGCGGGATTTTCAGGCGGCTGAGCTGCATCACCTGATCCTGCATGGCGCGGATATCCTGGCGGGTGACGGTGTTAAAAATCGCGCCCACCTGGTTCTCTTTAATCATCTCGCGGATGGCCTCTTTCGGGTTATCCGGGCCAACGCTGATCAGACGCAGCTGGCCGATTTTTTCATCGACCGTCATCTTCTTAAGCAACTCCGTGACAAACGCGTCGCGGGCTTCAGGCGTGAGCGGGTGATTACCAAACAAATCCTCTGCCAGCGCAGGTTGCAGCGCCAGGCTGACGGCGACACCTACAGAACATAGCCATTTCATGTTGTTATTCTCTCTCATCAATAACCGTGGGAAGCACCCGGCCAGACCGTGCGAAAAGCGCAGTGTGCCATAAACCCTCTGAACGTTGCAGGGTTATTCTCTGATTTTTCTCGTGAATACTCGACCGCTGAACAGTTAATCGCGCTATGCTTTACAGCGAGAAATTTGCCCCACCACAAGGAGTGGAAGATGACTTCTGTTCGAACTGACGATAACAAAACATTTATTAACGAACTGTCGCGCCTGGTTGGCTCCTCTCACCTGCTTACCGACCCGGCCAAAACCGCCCGCTACCGTAAGGGTTTCCGCTCCGGCCAGGGCGACGCGCTGGCGGTGGTCTTCCCCGGCACGCTGCTGGAGCTGTGGCGCGTGCTGAGCGCCTGCGTTGCGGCGGACAAAATTATTTTAATGCAGGCGGCCAACACCGGCCTGACCGAAGGTTCCACGCCGAACGGCAACGATTACGATCGCGATATCGTGATTATCAGCACCCTGCGCCTCGACAAGCTGCACCTGCTGGACAAAGGCGAGCAGGTGCTCGCGTTCCCGGGCACCACGCTCTACTCGCTGGAAAAAGCGCTTAAGCCGCTGGGCCGCGAGCCGCACTCGGTGATCGGCTCCTCCTGCATTGGCGCCTCGGTGGTCGGTGGGATCTGCAATAACTCCGGCGGCTCGCTGGTGCAGCGCGGCCCGGCCTATACCGAAATGTCACTTTTTGCCCGCATTGATGAAAACGGCAAGCTGACGCTGGTGAACCACCTGGGCATCGATCTGGGCGCGACGCCGGAACAGATCCTCAGCAAGCTCGACGACGACCGCGTGAGGGACGAAGACGTGCAGCACGATGGTCGCCACGCGCACGACCATGATTACATCACCCGCGTGCGCGATATCGAGGCCGATACCCCGGCGCGCTACAACGCCGACCCGGATCGCCTGTTTGAATCGTCCGGCTGCGCGGGCAAGCTGGCGGTTTTTGCGGTGCGTCTCGACACCTTCCCGGCAGAGAAAACGCAGCAGGTATTTTATATCGGCACCAATCAGCCTGAGGTCCTGACTGAAATTCGTCGCCATATTCTGGGCGAATTCACCCACCTGCCGGTGGCGGGCGAGTACATGCATCGGGATATTTACGACATCGCGGAGCGCTACGGGAAAGACACCTTCCTGATGATCGATAAGCTTGGCACCGACAAAATGCCGTTCTTCTTCACCATGAAAGGCCGCACCGACGCGATGCTGGAGAAAGTGCCGCTGTTCAAGCCCCACTTTACCGACCGCTTTATGCAGAAGCTGGGCAACGTTTTCCCTGCGCATCTGCCGGAGCGAATGAAAACCTGGCGTGATAAGTACGAACATCACCTGCTGCTGAAAATGGCCGGGGACGGGATCGCCGAAGCGCAGAGCTGGCTGACCGAGTTCTTCAGGACGGCTGAGGGTGATTTCTTTGCCTGCACGCCGGAAGAAGGCAGCAAAGCCTTCCTGCACCGCTTCGCCGCGGCGGGTGCCGCTATCCGTTACCAGGCGGTGCATTCCGAAGAGGTGGAAGATATTCTGGCGCTGGATATCGCCCTGCGACGCAACGACACCGAATGGTTTGAGCATCTGCCGCCGGAAATCGACAGCAAGCTGGTGCATAAGCTCTATTACGGCCATTTTATGTGCTACGTCTTCCATCAGGATTATATCGTCAAAAAAGGGGTAGATGCTCACGAACTGAAGGAGCAGATGCTCGCCCTGCTGCGCGAGCGTGGCGCACAATATCCTGCGGAACACAACGTCGGGCATCTTTATAAGGCCCCTGACGCCCTTAAGCAGTTTTATCGCGAGAATGACCCTACAAACAGCATGAACCCCGGGATCGGGAAAACAACGCGGAAGAAATACTGGAAAGAGGGTGCAGACGCGGAGCAGCGCATAACGCAAGCGTCTGATTAAACCCTACAGCCAAATTTGAGAGATTGTTTAGCGCGCCTTAATCGTAATAGAGTAGCGGTCTGTCGCCGGAGAAATGTTTCTACGGCATTCTATAACGAGGAGCAGGCGCATCATGTCGGCTGTTGATGTTTTATCCGAAACCGAACTGGAAGTGCGCGACGCCCTTCCCGATGATGTGCATGCCATCGCCGCCATCTATGCCTGGCATGTGCTTCACGGACGCGCGTCATTCGAAGAAGTTCCCCCCACCATCGACGAAATGCGTCAGCGCATGAAAAGCGTGGCCGAGAACGGTTTACCGTGGCTCATCGCGCTGTATCGCGGCATCGTGGTGGGCTATTGTTACGCCACCCCTTACCGACCGCGTCAGGCCTATCGCTATACTCTGGAAGAGTCGATTTACGTGGATGCCAGCATCACCGGACGCGGTTTTGGCACCGCATTAATGAACGCGCTGATCGCGCGCTGCGAGCAGGGCCCGTGGCGGCAGATGATTGCCGTTGTGGGAGATGGTAATAATAATTCCGGCTCGTTACGGCTGCATAAAAAACACGGCTTTGAGATTGTCGGTCAGCTTCGCAGCGTGGGGTATAAGAAAGGCGACTGGCGGGATACGGTGATAATGCAGCGCCCGCTCAACGACGGTGACTGGACGCTGCCGGAATAAACGCAGTGCGGTCTGGTGCCCTCACCCCGGCCCTCTCCCACAGGGAGAGGGAGAAAACATAAAAAACGGTAACGCATGTTACCGTTTTGCTTTTACCTAATCGTTTTGCGCCGTCGCCATCTGCTCCGCTTTCTGCTTTTTATAGGTCAATGCTGCAGCCGGAACGGGCTGCACTTTCCCGGTCTCAATCCAGGTCCGCAGGCGGCTCGCATCCGCAAAGTGGGTATATTTCCCGAAGGCATCCATCACCACCAGCGCCACCGGCTTACCGTTAAACACGGTGCGCATCACCAGGCAGTGGCCTGCCGCATTGGTAAACCCGGTTTTGGTTAACTGAATATTCCAGTTCTCGCGGTACACCAGATGGTTCGTGTTGCGAAACGGCAGCGTGTAAGACGGATTCGAGAATGTCGCCATGTCCTCACGCGTGGTGCTGAGCTGGCCGAGCAGCGGGTACTGCTTGCTGGCAATCAGCAGTTTCGTCAGATCGCGGGCCGTCGAGACGTTGTTAATCGACAGCCCCGTCGGTTCAACAAAATGAGTATTGCTCATCCCCAGCGCTTTGGCTTTGGCGTTCATCGCGCGGATAAAAGCATCGTAACCGCCAGGATAGTGGTGCGCCAGACTTGCCGCCGCACGGTTTTCGGACGACATCAGCGCCAGCAGCAGCATATTTTTACGGCTAATTTCACTGTTCAGGCGCACGCGAGAGTAGATCCCTTTCATCTCCGGCGTTTGGCTGATATCCACTTTCAGCTTTTCGTCCAGCGGCAGGCGAGCATCAAGCACCACCATCGCGGTCATTAATTTGGTTATTGAGGCGATCGGGCGCACCAGGTCCGGGTGGCTGGCGTAAATCACCTTATTGGTGTTGAGATCAACAATCATCGCGCTGCCGGACGCAATTTGCGGCTGGGCAGCAGCGGTGGTCACCGCGGGCGTTTTGGCGACAGCTGGCACGGCAGCGGACGCGCCCAGCAGCAGCGCCAGGCTAAGTAAGGAGACACGAAATTTCAGCATGGTGAGACTTCTGATAATTATTCACGCACGTAATGACGTACACCGCCTGCGTCGACGGATAAACACAGGCTGGCTTCGGCATCATAGCGGTCACCGTGCTTTGTCGCCAGCGGATAATCGTGAACAGATGCTGCATTGCTGGCATTTACACCAGCAATGCAGTGAGCTTAGAAGAGACGGTATCCATAACCCCAGAGAATAACCGTCAGTGCCAGTAACACCTCCAGTACCAGCACCCCGATGGCAAGCGTGGAACCGGAGAAGCTCAGGCCCTCTTCTTTATTGATATTCAGGAAGGTTGGAACGCCCAGATACAGCAGATAACCGGTGTAAAAGAGCGCAACAGTACCGATCAGCGCGCACAGCCAGACCAGTGGATAGAGCGCAACAATACCGCTTAAGAACAGCGGGGTCGCGACGTATCCGGCGAAGACCATACAGTGTGCCAGCGATGGGCGCTGTGGATAGTTACGCGCCATCCAGTGAATGACGCGCCCCATGACCGCCACCCCTGCCAGCATCAGGCCATAAAAGAGAATGGCCAGATAAAGCCCGGTAAACCAGGAGAGCTGAACCACGGTACCGTCACCGAAGTTCCAGCCGATTTGTGTTGTGCCAATAAACGCGCATATTACCGGCACCGCGGCCATCAGCAGCACATGGTGGGTGTAATGATGCGAGACCGTTTCGTTCTCACTTTTGATGACATGCATTTCACGATCGGGATGGGAGAAAAGTCCCCAGACATGGTTCATAGCGCCCCCTTGTTGTCGGCCCGTCAGCGATACCTTAAGTATAATGCAGGCTTTAGATTATTTTATGTACAGTGGGAAATTTCCGTTGATTGCCGCGCGGTTGATTCATGAGGTATATGATTAAACGAGGTACGCAGAGGGAGATAACCGTTACGTAATGGATATTAACGCACTCATTGAACAATATGGATATGCCGCGCTGGTCATCGGCAGCGTGGCGGAAGGTGAAACCATCACGCTGCTGGGCGGCGTCGCCGCGCATCAGGGCTTACTGAAGTTTCCGCTGGTCGTCGCTGCGGTCGCGCTGGGCGGCATGATTGGCGATCAGCTGCTCTACTTCCTGGGGCTACGCTTTGGCCCGACGCTGCTCAAGCGTTTCGTTAAACACAAAAAGAAAATCAACCGCGCGCAGCGCCTGATCCAGCGTCACCCTTATCTGTTCGTCATAGGCACCCGCTTTATGTACGGCTTCAGGATCATCGGGCCGATACTGATTGGTGCCAGCCGCCTGCCGCCAAAAATTTTCCTGCCGCTGAATATTGTTGGCGCGATAGCCTGGGCGCTGATCTTCACGACGCTTGGTTACGTGGGTGGCGAGGTGATTGGCCCGTGGCTGCATAACCTTGACCAACACCTGAAGCACTGGGCGTGGTTGATTCTGGTGGTTGTGGCGGTGATTGGGGTCAGGCTGTGGATGCGGCACAGAGAGAAGAAGCGGGATGAGGAGTGAGTCAGCCTGGTGCCCCTCACCCCTTTGGGGAGAGGGGAAACCTGTTACCCTTCCGGCTTAAACTGAGGGTTCGCCAGCATAAAGCCCCCGTCGACGATAAATGATTGCCCTGTGGTATAGCTGGCGTCGCTGTCACACAGCCACGCCACCAGGCTGGCGATTTCTTTGGTGTGGCCCGGCCTTGCCAGCGGGATTTCCGGCATTGACCCTTCCTTCACTTCGCTGTCGTCCATATCGTTCATCGGCGTGGCAATGGCCCCCGGCGCGACGGCGTTCACCAGAATCTTGTGCTTCACCAGCTCCATCGCCATAGATTTGGTTAAGCCGCCGAGCGCATGTTTCGCAGCCGTGTAAGCGCTGGCATCAGGCAGCGGCGTGTGCTCATGCACCGAGGTGATGTTCACAATCCGCCCGCCTTCCCCCTGCTTCACCATCTGCCGTGCCGCAATCTGTGAGCAGAGAAACGCGCCTTCCACGTCGACGGTAAAAATGTTCCGCCAGTCGTCAAACGCCATCTCAAGAAATGGCGCTTTGGTCATCGCTCCGGCATTGTTAACCAGCACGTCCAGCCGGCCGAAACGTGCAATGAGCGTTTCAATGGCTTCAGCGCCGTCCGGGAGCGTGCTTAAATCAAGATGGATAGCCTCTGCACGCTGCCCACGCGCTTCAACTTCACGGCAGGTTTCCAGCGCCCCTTTTTCATCCGAATGCCAGGTGACGCCAATATCAAACCCGCGCTCTGCCAGCATCAGCGCCGTGGTTTTACCGATCCCTGAATCCGATGCGGTTACAATCGCTACTCTGTTCATACTCACCTCCTGAAAAACTGCAAAGAGGTAAGTATAGATAATGGCCCTGTTTAGCCATGATGATAGCCGCCGCCCAGCGCTGACGTCAGCTGCAGCGTGGCGTCGAGATACTGGCCTTTCAACATGACGCCTTCGAGATGCTCTTTCAGTGCCGGGATTCTGGCTTCGCTGACCCGCGAACCGGCAATAATACCTGCGCTAAAACGCGCCTGCGCCAGCGCCACCACGCGCGCCGCGTCTTTTTCGATCTGCTGCTGGTGACGATTTTTTGCCGTCAGGGTTTCAACTTCACTTGCCGTACGCGCCACCTGATTGACCGCCTCCACCACCGCTTTGTTGTAGTTCGCGACCGAGAGGTTATTCTGCGCCTGGGCGATATCCAGATTAGCGTTCAGCCTGCCGCTGTCGAAGATCGGCAGCGTCAGTCCGGCAGTCACGCCCATCTGCTGGGCTGAAGAGCGGAACAGATCGCTCAGGTGCAGGGCATCCTGCTGTAAGAACGCCATCAGGTTCACGTCAGGATAGAACGCCGCTCTGGCGGCTTCCACCTCGCTCATGGAGGCTTCGATATACCAATGCGCCTCCTGCAGATCCGGACGGCGTGCCAGCAGTTCATATCCCAGCGTTGACGGTAGCGAGGCTTCGGCTGCAGGCAACGGGTGGCGCGTAAGGTGTGTCGCCGGGGTGCCGGTCAGCGCATCCAGACGCGCTTCAATGGCCTTCATTTTGCCCTTTACGTCGGCCAGCTGTTCATTAGTCTTACTGGCGTGTATATCGGTTTCGACGCCCTCCACCGAGGAGGTAATACCGTGCTGATACAGTTCGCGATCGGCGTCGATAATATTTTCCTGCTCCTGTTTAATCCGGGTAAGAACTTCCCCTGCTTCGGCCTGGGTCTGCCACGCCCAGTAAAGGCGCGCAACGCTGGTTGAAAGCAGCTGGCGGGTCTGCTCCAGCTCCGCTTTTTGCGCATTCACTTTACCGATACGCGCTGCAATCCGGGCGCGGTTTTTTCCCCATAGATCGAGATCCCAGCCCGCCGTCAGGCCAAAGGTGCCGTTGGTATACCATGGGCCGGTGGTGCCCGCCGCCGGGTCGGTAAGGGCAAACGGCCCCATCAGCCCCTCTGCCGACATTTTTTGCCGTTCAACATCCGCTGAAAAATCCATTTGTGGGCCATCGGCTGCGATAGCGGCTCTGGCCTGCGCTTCGGCAAGCGTAATGCGCTGCCGGGCAATTTGCATATCGGGCGCATCCGCTATGGCTTTGGCAATAAGCGAATTTAACTGCGGGTCGTTATATTCTTTCCACCATTCATTTTTCGGCCAATCCGCATGACGAAGTTGGGCATTAACGGACGCGGCTGTCGTTTGCGTTTGAATTGGCGACACCGTGGAATGTTCCGGTGCGCAGGCAGCCAGCATAAAAACAAGGGAAGCACTCAGAGATAAAATAAGAAAACGTTTCATTACGCCATGCACTCAAAAAAATAAAGGCGCAACTTACGCTTGATGACGCGCTATTTTTTAGTAACGCGTGGCAATCCGCAAATTGTCATACACTTACATACTCGGCAAAATATTCACCGAGTGAATTATTTATTTTTAAATATAATTGCCGTTTATTTTGACTGTATAACTCGCGCAATATCAGCCGACGTTTGCAGCGTGCGGATCTCCTGAAATAATCCCAGCGCTTCGCTGTACTCTTTGCGTAAATAACTCAGCCACTGTTTAATTCGCGCGACGTGATACAAACCGGTGTCGCCCTGCTTCTCCAGACGGCTGTATTTTTGCAGCAGCGTGACGACATCTGCCCACGGCATCCGCGGTTCGTTATATTTCACCACCCGGCTGAGGTTCGGCACGTTCAGCGCGCCGCGGCCAATCATCACCGCATCGCAGCCGGTGGCTTTCAGGCACGCCTGCGCGCTCTCGTAATCCCAGATTTCGCCGTTGGCGATCACCGGAATAGTAAGTCGTTTGCGGATCTCACCAATCGCCTGCCAGTTAATGCGCTCGGCTTTGTAGCCGTCTTCTTTAGTGCGGCCATGCACCACCAGCTCGGTGGCCCCGGCCTGCTGCACCGCATCGGCAATTTCAAACTGTCGGGCATCGCTGTCCCACCCCAGGCGCACCTTAACCGTCACCGGCAAATGCGAGGGCACGGCCTCACGCATGGCTTTCGCGCCGCGGTAAATCAGCTCAGGATCTTTCAGCAACGTCGCTCCACCGCCGCTGCCGTTTACCAGCTTCGACGGGCAGCCGCAGTTAAGATCCACCCCGTAAGAGCCAAGCGCTACCGCGCGGGCGGCATTTTCCGCCAGCCATTCAGGATACTGGCCGAGCAGTTGAATCCGCACCAGCGTGCCGGAAGGGGTCCGGCTCTGGCGATGCAGTTCAGGGCAGAGACGATAGAATGACTTTTCTGGCAGCAACGTATCGACCACGCGCAAAAACTCCGTCACGCAGAGATCGTAGTCGTTCACCTCGGTCAGAAGCTCGCGCACGAGGGAGTCGAGCACGCCTTCCATTGGGGCCAGTAAAACACGCATAACAGTACCTGTGAAAAAAGACGCGCTATAGTAGCCGCTCTCTATATCGCTGGGAAGCGCTTCTGTTCAGGCAGAAAATCACCCGGCGTTGCCCCAACAATAGCGCGAAACGCCGCCGCAAATGCCGCCGGGCCGGAAAACCCCAGCATCCAGGCCACCTGCTTAACCGGGTATCCGTTGGCGAGGAGATCCAGCGAGGCACAAATCCTTGCGCGCTGTCGCCAGGCCCGAAAGCTAAAGCCGGTATCGTTGATAAACGCACGTGAAAATGTGCGTTCAGACATCGCGGCCCGTTCCGCCAGCCTTTCCAGAGAGAGATCCCAGAGATTGTTGGCAATGATGTCACAGGCCACGCGATGTAAGCGCTCATCCACGGGCATCGGCAGTTCGGCAGAAATCTGCTGCGTCTCGCTGAGGATGTCGAGCAGCAAAACGGCCATGCTGCGCTGGCTTGCCGGCCGGTATTCCGCGCTGAACAGCCCGGCAATCAGCTCTTTGAACAACGCTGTGGCCATAATCACGTGAACCTCGTCTTTCCGCTTAAAAGGTTCGCATTGCGAAATCAGTGCCGGGCTAAACCAGACCGCGCGAAGCTCCGTTGCGGATAACACGCTGTAGGTATGCTCCTGTAAGGGAGGGATCCACAGCGCGCGCTGCGGCGGTATGACCCAGCGTTTGCTGCCGGTTTCAACCAGCATAACCCCCTTAATGGCAAACAAAAGTTGTCCCTGCGAATGCTGGTGAGGCGGATCGACTTCGCCGCGCGTATAGCGAATTGCCCCTCTTGACCATCCGATAGCATCGTCGTGAATTGGCGTTTTATCGATAACGGTTGGCATTTCACATTCCCCCCTTCCTCTTATGATGCTGCTTGTACACGTAACCAGAGAGAGACGCAATGCACATCCATTTTATTATTCATGAACATTTCGAGGCGCCAGGCGCCTATGAAATCTGGGGGAAAAGCCGCGGCTGCAGTCTGAGCTACACCAGAGTGTATCAGGGCGAACCTTTACCTGAGGAACTGGGGGGCACAGACCTGCTTATCATCATGGGAGGCCCGCAATCCCCCGCCACCACGCTTGAGGAATGCCCCTGGTTTGATGCGCAGGCGGAAAAGGCACTCATCAGCCGCGCGATAGAGGCAGGTAAAACGGTGATAGGCGTTTGTCTGGGCTCACAGCTTATCGGCGAAGCGCTGGGCGCAGCGTTTTGCCACAGCCCGGAAAAAGAGATCGGCAAATTTCCCGTCAGGCTCACAGATGCAGGCAAGGCGAACCCGCTGTTTGAGGACTTTGGCAGCGTGCTGAACGTCGGTCACTGGCATAACGATATGCCTGGGTTGACGCCGCAGGCTAAGGTTCTGGCTTACAGCGAGGGCTGTCCCCGCCAGATCGTGCAATACAGCGAACGGGTTTACGGTTTCCAGTGCCATATGGAGCTGACGCCGGAGGTGGTAGAGTTGCTGATTGAGCATTCGCAGAATGACCTCCGCCGTGCGGGTGAATTCCGTTTTGTCGAAACGGCGGAAAAAATCCGCTCGCATGATTATCGCGAAATGAACCAGGTGCTGTTTTCTTTTCTCGATAAACTGACCGCCTGACGCTGATGCCTTCTCTGGCGCGTTACTTCGCCAGCGCAATCCCTTTCCTCTAAACTGTAGCCTGCACCAGTAAGGTGATACCGGACGTTCCATTCCGGAATGTCTGGTATGCTCAAAATTCATGATGTGATCCGTGGCACATTTTTAGGTTTAATTGTATGATGAATGCGTTTCAGCAAGGACTATCACCATGAGCAAACCATTGAACATTATCTGGCAATATCTGCGCGCATTCGTCCTGATTTACGCCTGCCTGTATGCCGGCATTTTCATCGCGTCGCTGCTGCCCATCACCATTCCCGGCAGCATTATCGGTATGCTGATCCTCTTCGTTTTACTGGCGCTGCAAATTCTGCCTGCAAAGTGGGTCAATCCAGGCTGCTTCGTCCTCATTCGCTATATGGCGCTGCTTTTCGTGCCTATCGGCGTGGGCGTCATGCAGTATTTTGATTTGCTCAAGGCGCAGTTCGGCCCGATTGTCGTTTCCTGCGCGATCAGTACGCTGGTGGTTTTCCTGGTGGTGAGCTGGAGTTCTCATCTGGTACATGGAGAACGTAACGTGGTCGGGGAGAAAACAAAAAAATGATGGCTAATATCTGGTGGTCACTGCCGTTAACCCTGCTGGTATTCTTCGCCGCGCGCAAGCTTGCCGCACGATTTAAAATGCCCTTGCTGAACCCCCTGCTGGTGGCGATGGTGGTGATTATTCCCTTCCTGCTGCTCACCGGCATTCCTTATGAGCGTTACTTTGCAGGCAGCAAAATTTTAAACGACCTCCTGCAGCCCGCCGTTGTCGCGCTTGCCTTTCCTTTATACGAGCAGCTGCACCAGATCCGCGCACGGTGGAAGTCCATCATTACTATCTGTTTTGTGGGAAGCCTGGTGGCGATGATCACCGGCACGTCGGTGGCGCTGTTGATGGGGGCCTCCCCGCAAATTGCCGCCTCTATCCTGCCTAAATCAGTGACCACGCCTATCGCGATGGCGGTAGGCGGCAGCCTCGGCGGTATTCCAGCCATCAGCGCGATGTGCGTGATTTTCGTCGGTATTCTCGGCGCGGTGTTTGGCCACACTCTGCTGAACGGGATGCGTATTCACACCAAAGCAGCGCGCGGGCTGTCGATGGGCACCGCCTCGCACGCGCTGGGTACCGCCCGCTGCGCGGAGCTGGACTATCAGGAAGGGGCGTTTAGCTCGCTTGCGCTGGTGATCTGCGGGATTATCACCTCCCTGCTCGCCCCGTTCATTTTCCCGCTGATTCTGGCGGTGATGGGCTAAAATTTGCGATGCGTCCCGCAAATTTCATTTTGATTTCATAAGTTGCATACATAATGAGATGTGGATCACATATAAAGGCCTTGCGGCTCCGTAAACTACCGATCCATTAACCTTTATGAGGCAAACGCCATGCACCCACGTTTTCAAGCTGCCTTCGCTCAGCTTGCAGAGAATTTGCAGTCAGCCCTGGCTCCCGTTCTGGCAGATGCACATTTCCCCGCCCTGCTGACGGCGGAGCAGGTCACGGTGCTTAAACAGACAACCGGGCTGGATGAAGACGCGCTGGCTTTCGCACTGCTGCCCCTGGCTGCCGCCTGCGCCCGGGCCGATCTTTCCCACTTCAACGTCGGCGCCATCGCGCGCGGCGTCAGCGGAACCTGGTACTTCGGCGGGAACATGGAGTTCCTCGGCGCAACCATGCAGCAGACCGTTCACGCCGAGCAGAGCGCCATCAGCCACGCCTGGCTGCGCGGTGAGAAAGCCCTGAGCGCCATCACCGTAAACTACACCCCATGCGGCCACTGCCGCCAGTTTATGAACGAGCTGAACAGCGGGCTGCAGCTGCGCATTAACCTGCCGGGTCGCGCGCCGCACACGCTGGGGGACTACCTGCCTGACGCCTTCGGTCCGAAAGATCTTGAGATTAAAACGCTGCTGATGGACGAGCAGGATCACGGTTTCGCCCTGTCCGGCGATGACCTGAACCAGGCGGCCATACGCGCGGCGAACAAGAGCCACACCCCGTACAGCAACTCCCCGAGCGGCGTGGCACTGCAGTGCCGCGATGGCCGTATCTTCACCGGCAGCTATGCGGAAAACGCCGCGTTTAACCCAACGCTGCCGCCGCTGCAGGGCGCACTCAACCTGCTGAGCCTGAACGGCTACGATTATCCGGACATTCAGCGTGCCGTTCTGGCCGAAAAGGCCGATGCGCCGCTGATTCAGTGGGATGCCACCGCCGCAACGCTCAAGGCGTTAGGCTGCACGACGATCGACCGCGTCCTGCTGGCGTAAACCTTCCGGCGGACAGAAATGTCCGCCACGTTGCTGAAAAACCCCTCAGTTGAGTCGCTGTTTCTTGCGCTAACCAGGCGGGTAAAGTAGCCTGAGTTAAATTTCATCCACGAACGAGCCATCTTCATGTTAAAGCGCGTTTTTTACAGCCTGTCTGTCCTGGTCGGCATACTGCTGTTTATCGTGCTGGGTCTTGACCGCTGGATGAGCTGGAAAACCGCTCCCTACATCTTTGATGACCTGCAGGACCTGCCCTATCGTCAGGTGGGCGTGGTGCTCGGCACCGCCAAGTATTACCGCACCGGCGTTATCAACCAGTATTACCGCTACCGCATTCAGGGCGCGCTGAACGCCTACAACAGCGGCAAGGTAAACTACCTGCTGCTGAGCGGTGATAACGCGCTGCAAAGCTATAACGAGCCGGTGACGATGCGGAAGGATTTGATTGCCGCAGGCGTCGATCCGGCCGACATCGTGCTCGACTACGCGGGCTTCCGCACCCTGGACTCCATCGTGAGGACCCGTAAGGTCTTCGACACCAACGACTTCATCATCATCACCCAGCGCTTCCACTGCGAGCGCGCGCTGTTTATCGCCCTGCATATGGGCATTCAGGCGCAGTGCTATGCGGTGCCGTCGCCAAAAGATATGCTGAGCGTGCGCGTCCGCGAGTTTGGCGCCCGCTTTGGCGCCCTGGCCGATCTGTATATCTTCAAACGCGAACCGCGTTTTTTAGGCCCGCTGGTGCCGATCCCGGCAATGCATGAAGTGCCGGAAGACGCGCAGGGTTACCCGGCGGTGACGCCGGAGCAGCTGCTGGATATGCAGAAAAAAGAGAAAAAGTAGGCCTGCCTTTATACTTTCTTTACGCCGGCACTGACGCTTTTTATCCCCCCTTTACGCCAGCTCTTTTAACCTGAGTTCACTGCCGCTACGGCTTCATTGAAGAATGACTATGAACTCGATAATGAATGCGTTTTTCCTCAAAAGTCTCCGCCCTTACTTTAACTTTCCCGGATTATCACTCCCCGGCGCACTTAATTCTGGTCTCTGGCTGGATGAAAAAATTGACGCCCTCCAGCACAATATTGCCGTGGAAGTGGCCGACTATCTGGAACGCTACCCGCAGACGAAACACGTTGACGTTTACCTGAACGATATCAACGGCACGATGCGCGGCAAGCGCCTCACGGTGGAGAGCATGCTGAGTCTGGAAAAAGGCTGTTATTTTCCGCTTTCCGTTTACTCCATGGATCAGAAGGGAAAAATCGCCGCCCCGCTTTATGATGAACCCGACCGGCTGTGCGTCCCGGTCGCCGGTTCTCTGCGTCCCTGTCCGCAGGATCCGGAGCATACCGCGCAGATCCTGCTGACGATGAAGGACGGCGACGGTAACCCCTGCCCGCTTGAGCCACGCGCGATACTGCAGAACGTCGTGGCCCGCTTCCACCAGCACGGCCTTTTCCCGGTCATTGCCCCGGAAATCGAGTTTTACCTGACGGGACAGGGCGATCGCGATCCGCAAAATCAGGGCTGTTTTCACATGGACACCTCGTCGGCGCACGCGGCGCTTTTTGACGAACTGGAACAGCTGGCGCACCTTCAGCGCATCCCGCTGTCAGGGGTGGTAGCGGAAGCCGAGTCCGGACAGTACGAATTAAACCTGAAGCACAGCCAGCGCGTCGTAGAGGTCTGTGATAACGTGCTGGCCCTGCGCCGCCTGACCCGCTATGTCGCTGAAAAGCACGGTCTTCAGGCTAACTTTATGGCTAAGCCCTTCAGCCAGCTCTCCGGCAGCGGTTTGCACATCCATTTCAGCCTGAACAACAGCCGTGGCGAGAACGTTTTTGCCTCGCCGGTGAACGCGCTGAGCAGCATGATGCGCTTGTGCATCGCGGGCCAGCTGGCGCTGATGCCCGCCTCCGTCGCCATTCTTGCGCCGGGGGTCAACGCGTTTCGTCGCCTGCGAAAAAACCTGACGGAACCCGTCTTTAACTCGTGGGGGTATAACACCCGCTCCGCTGCCCTGCGCATTCCCTGCTCGGAAGAGAGCAACCGTCGTATCGAGTACCGACTGGCCGGAGTCGATGCGAATCCGTATCTGGTGGCGGCCACAATCCTGACCGGCATGCTGTTCGGGCTGGAACATATCGACGAGGGGGAACTCCCGGAACCGCAGCAGGACCAACCGGAACTCCCGCTGTTCCAGCAGGAGGCAATTGAGGCCTTCGCCCGCTGTCAGTATCTCACCGACAGCCTGGGCGACGCCTTTTCCGAACAGTGGGTCGCCTGCAAGCTTTCTGAACTCGAGTGGTTTGAGCGCATTGTGACGCAAGAAGAGTCCCATCTGGCATAGGCCATAAAAAAGCCCGCTCGGTGAGCGGGCCGGGTATGGCGAGTGACGATTACTTCTTACGGGCGTACTTCAGTGAATCCAGCGCCACCGCGAAGATGATGATGGCGCCCTTGATGATGTACTGCCAGTACGGGTTCACGCCAATGTAGGTCAACCCGTAGTTGATGACGGTAAAGATGATCACACCGGTGACCACGCCGAGCACGGTCCCCACCCCGCCGCTGAAGGAGACGCCGCCGACCACGCAGGCCGCAATCGCATCCAGCTCGTACATGAAGCCAAGGTTGTTCGTTGCGGAGCCGATACGGCCTGCTTCCAGCATCCCGCCGAAGGCGTAGAACACACCGGACAGCGCGTAAATCATCAGCAGGTTCAGGGCAACGTTTACCCCGGACACTTTCGCCGCTTCCGGGTTACCACCGATAGCGAAGATGTTTTTACCGAAGCGCGTTTTGTTCCACAGGATCCAGACGAACGCCACCGCAATCAGCGCATAGAAGGTAATGTACGACAGGCGGAAGCTGCCCAGCGCGATAAACCCCTGCGTGAAGGTGGAGAAGCCGCTGTCAAAGCCCGAAATCGGCGACGCGCCCACAAAGTCGTAGTACAGGGAGTTGATACCATAAACGATGATCATCGTACCCAGCGTGGTGATAAATGGCGTCACGTTCAGGTAAGCGATGATAATACCGTTGATCAGGCCAATCACCGCCCCGATGGCGCAGACAATCAGGATCACCACGAAAATCGGCATAGTCGCCATCTCCGGGAACACCTTGTTGGCGTTTTCCATCGACTGCAGCAGGGTTGCCGCAATAACCGCCGCCAGGCCGACCTGACGACCGGCAGAAAGGTCCGTCCCCTGGGTGACGATAAGGCCCGCCACGCCCAGCGCAATGATGATACGCACGGAGGACTGGGTCAGAATATTACTCAGGTTCAGCAGGCTTAAGAACGTAGGGTCCTGGAAAATAATAATGGCCAGCAGGACTAAAAGAACAACGTAAATACCGCCTTCTTTCAGGTAAGTGAGAAAACTTTTTTTATTTAACGCACTCATGAGGAGCCCCTGATCTTAAAGGTGCAAAGACGCAAGACGCAAAATTTCGTTTTGCGTTGTCGTTTTGGTGTCAACAATACCGGCAACGAGACCATTGCTCATAACCAGAATACGATCCGTGATCCCTAACAGTTCCGGCATTTCGGAAGAAATAATAATGATCCCTTTATTCTTTTTCGCCAGCTCGGCAATCAGCTGATAAATTTCAAACTTCGCGCCGACGTCAATACCGCGGGTCGGTTCATCCAGCATCAGAATTTCTGGCTGGGTTAATAACCAACGGCCAATAATAACTTTTTGCTGGTTACCACCGGAAAGCGAACCGATTTGGGTACGGTGGCCAGGCGTTTTCACGCGCATGGAGTCAATTACCCACTGGGTATCGCTCTTCATGCGGGAGTTATCCAGCAGCCCGACTTTGTTTTTGTAATTGCGAATATTAGAGATTAACGAGTTAAAGTTAATATCCAGATAAGCATAAATACCGGTCGAACGACGTTCTTCCGTCACCAGCGCAAAACCGTTATTAATGGCTTCGTTGGCATTATGGTTGTTAATTTTCTTCCCGTGCAGCGTGATGGTGCCGTCGGCCTTCTCGCGGATGCCAAACAGGGTTTCCACGATGTCGGTACGCTTTGCCCCTACCAGGCCAGCAATGCCAAGAATTTCGCCTTTGTGAAGGTCGAAAGAAACATCGCGGATGGACGGCTGGCGCAGCGAGGTCAGATTGCGCACTTCGAGGATTACTTCACCTGGCTTGTTCTCTTTGTCCGGGAAGCGCTGGTTCAGGGAACGGCCGACCATCATGGCGATGATCTTGTCCATGTCCAGCCCTTCAAGCGGCTGCGTGGCAATCCACTGGCCGTCGCGCAGGATGGTAATTTCATCGCACAGCTGGAAGATCTCTTCCATTTTGTGCGAGATGTACACAATGCCGCAGCCGCGTTCTTTCAGCTTACGAATAATGGTAAAAAGGTGATTAACCTCTTTTTCCGTTAATGACGAGGTAGGTTCATCCATGATGACGATTTTCGCATCATAGGAGAACGCTTTGGCAATTTCGATCATCTGCATCTGGGAAACGGATAATGTCCCCACGCGGGCGCGCGGATCGATATCAATATCCAGCTCATCGAAAATCGCTTTGGTGTCGCGATACATTTTATCCTGATCGACAAACACACCTTTAGTTGGGTAACGTCCCAACCACATGTTATCCATTACCGAGCGTTGCAGTACCAGGTTTAATTCCTGGTGAACCATCGAGATACCGTTTTCCAGCGCTTCTTTCGCTGAATGGAAATCGATCTCTTTCCCCTGAAAAAGAATGCTGCCAGAATCTTTTTGATAGATCCCAAAAAGACATTTTAATAACGTTGATTTACCCGCACCGTTCTCCCCCATTAATGCATGAATAGAGTGAGGACGGACTTTTAAATTAACATTATCGAGTGCCTTAACACCGGGGAAGGACTTGTTGACGCCTGTCATTTCCAACAAGTATTCACCGGACGACTGAGTAGTTGTGCTGACCATAATTATACCTTGTTGGCCTCGCATATCGCGTTATAAAAGGGCGCAACGAATTGCGCCCAGTGAAGACAAAACGAAGATCTTATTTACCGATAAACTCAGCCAGGTTGGACTGGTCTACGCCCACGTAAGGCACGCGAACGATTTTGTTGTCAATTTTCCAGTTGGTGCCATCCGCCGCGCCTTTACCGTCGGCGAGGTTTTTCGCCAGATCGAAGGTCGCTTTCGCCTGGTTGTTGGCATCGTTCAGAACGGTACCAGCCATTGCGCCAGATTTAACCAGCGCCAGCGCTTCCGGCAGGGCATCCACGCCAAATACCGGGATGGACGATTTGTTGTGAGCTTTCAGCGCTTCAACCGCACCCATTGCCATCGCATCGTTGTTGGCAATGACCACTTCGATTTTGTTCGCGTTCGGGCCAGACAGCCACGCGTCCATCTTATCTTTCGCCTGAGCGGTGTCCCACATCGCGGTATCTAACGCCAGCTGCTGGGTTTTCAGGCCCTTGTCGTTCAGCTCTTTGATAACATAGGTGGTACGCGCTTCAGCATCCGGGTGGCCGGGTTCGCCTTTCAGCAGCACGAACTGGATCTGACCGTCTTTGTTCAGGTCCCAGTTCGGGTTCGCCGCCCAGTGCTTCGCGATCAGATCGCCCTGAATAATGCCGGACTCTTTAGAGTCAGTACCGACGTAATACGCTTTGTCATAGCTGTCCAGCGCTTTACGGGAAGGTTCTTTGTTGAAGAAGACGATTGGCACGTTCTGGCCGCGCGCTTTCTCAATAACCGTGCCTGCTGCAGCCGGGTCAACCAGGTTGATCGCCAGGGCCTTAACGCCTTTAGCCAGCAGAACGTCGATCTGATCGTTCTGTTTGGACTGGTCGTTCTGGGAGTCATTCATCAGCAGCTGTACGTCTGGCGCTGCTTTCGCATCTTTCTCAATTGCTTTACGCACAACAGACATGAAGTTGTCGTCGTATTTATAGATGGTCACACCAATACGGGTATCCGCAGCGTGCGCTGCTGCACCAAAAAGCATGCTTGCCATTACAGCAGACAGGGTCAACACCTTCTTATTCATGGTATCTCCGGTTTTTTTATGCAGGGTAGTTCTTGTGAATAACGATCGGCAGGCAGGTGTTAATAAAACGTTACTGACAGCCGACGTTCACTTATAAAATTTCTATCTTCCGTGGTCGGTAACGCTCCAGAAATGCGTTTTATTCGTTGTTTGCGGCACATTGGCTATGGTGAAAGCGAATAATCACCGTTACATAGCGTTTCAGCCCCTAAAACGCTGACATCATAGTCAGCGCCTTGTTAAGATACTGTGAATTTACTCACAGATTGAAAACGGTTACATCACCTGGTGTAATCAGTTAGTGATCGGAACCACAATTTGCCGGGCGGCGACGGAATGACGACGCACCAGCGTCGGCATGAAGCAGTGAGTTGCCCCCGGATCCAGCAGCCCTGCCGCTCCCTGTAGCGCCAGCTCGGTCGCCAGTTTTGCCATAGAAGCAATGGGATAGCGCACCGTTGTCAGCTGCGGGTCGGTGTAACGGGCAATCGGAATATCATCGAAACCAATCAATGACAAATGCTGTGGCACCGCAATGCCGTTATCCTTCAGCGCAGTCAGCGCGCCTGCCGCCATGCTGTCGTTATAGGCAAACACGGCAGAAAGCTGCAGATTGCGGCCCAGCAGTTCCACCATTGCCGCCTCACCGCCCTGCATATCCGGCGTGCCGGTGCCAATCCAGCTTTCTGATGGCGTAATACCGTGCTCTTTCAGGGCGTTTTGCCACCCCTCACGCCGCAGCTCGTCATCTTCAATGTGATGGCTGGAGGCCAGATAGCCGATCCGCTGATGGCCGTTATTGATGAGCATTTTGGTGGCCATCATGGCGCCGCTGACGTTATCCAGCCCGACACAGCGGTGGGCATAGCCCGGGACGATGCGGTTGATTAACACCATGCCCGGGATCTGTTCCATAAACCCGACCAGCTCTTCATCGCTTAAGGCTTTTGAGTGAACAATCAGGGCGTTGCAGCGCTGGCGGATCAGCACTTCAATGGCATAACGCTCCTTTTCCGCCTCGTGATAGCTGTTGCCAATCAGCACGTATTTCTGATGCTGCTGGGCGACCACATCGACCGCTTTCACCAGCGCACCGAAAAAGGCGTCCGAGACATCCATTACCACCACGCCGATGGTATCGCTGACCTGTGTTGCCAGCGCCTGGGCGTTGGCATTTGGCCGGTACCCGAGTTGAGTCACGGCTTTCATTACGGTTTCACGGGTTTCAGGGCTGACCAGCGCGCTGTTGTTCAGCACGCGGGAGACGGTAGCCACAGAAACGCCCGCCAGACGGGCGACGTCACGAATGGTGATCATATTCACCATCCTTCAAAGAATTGCAGCAACTCACAGACACCCCCTGTGTTTAGCAAGGTGGCTATTTTGGCAGCGAGAGAAAGGGGACTACGTGAAGAAGCTCACACTCATGAAAACGCTTACATCCGTTTTGTTAATGATTGTGATCCAGATCGTTATCTGGATGTATTACTCAATGATACCCCCGAAGCATGTGCGGTTAACTGACGCCACACCCACTCCAGCGGTCCCTGGCGGAAATAACGCAGCCAGATGACAGAAAACGCCAGGTTTACTATCCAGACCGGAATAACAAACGCCAGTAGTCCGAGGCGGTCGAATTTCATAAACAGGCCAAAGCGATAGAAAAGCGTGGTGCAGATCAGCGTCTGCAGGAGGTAATTGCTTAACGCCATCCGCCCAACGCAGGCTACGGCGCTGACGATCCACAGGCGAGAAAGCTGCGGCCAGAAACCATAGATCAGCGCCGCATAGCCGATGGTCTGGAACGGCGAGCTCAATTCACGCGGCGCCTGCAGCAGGAACGCGCACCAGCGGTAATCCCAGTGAAGGTGCCACTGCGCCATCACCGCCGGAAGGTTAATCAGCACGCCCAGCAGGACCAGCCCCGCGCCGGTGCGGCGGTAGTGTCGCAGGCTGAATTCCCCTTTCAGCCAGCCGGTGCGCATCAGTGACGCGCCCATCAGCATCATGCCCGCCAGCTGCCAGCCGTATTGCGCCCCCAGGGCAAGCAGATTGTCGCCCAGCATATCCGCACGGTTGCTTATCGCTTCCGTACCGCCCTTCAGCTTCCAGTACTGCTCGTACTGGAGGTTAGCGGCGTCCGGGATCCAGGAACGGTTTGTCGCGTCACCGGAGATCAGCCCCAGCAAAAGCAGGACGCCGAGCCCCATGAGATAGAGCATCACGCCGGTGTTAAACAGGCTTTTCACGCTGTGCGCGTCGCGAATCAGCCGCCAGCAGATCAGCCCGACTAACCCATAAGCGAGAAGAATATCACCGTCCCAGAAGAACAGGCCGTGGATAAAGCCGAGAATTGCCAGTAGCGTTAAGCGCGACTGGATCCAGCGCGTGCCGCGTTTGAGCAGAAGCTGCAGGCCCGCGCCGAACAGCAGCGCAAACAGCGTGAGGAATTTAACCTGGGCAAACAGGTCGAGGATCGCCCACGTCCAGGCATCGCTTCGGGTGATGTCGCCGTACCAGGCGGGATTGAGGTAAGCGGCCTTCGGCAGACCGAAGGCGCTGATATTCAGCAGCAGGATACCCAGAATGGCGACGCCGCGAACAAAATCGAGCGTGACGTTTCGCTCCATGGTCCCTGCCCTGTTTGATTAATTGTGGTGACGCACAGCGCGCAGGAACTCCTGGCGGGTGTTCTGGCTCGATTTAAACAGGCCGCCCAGCGAGGTGGTAGTGGTCGCACTGGTCGCATCACGCACGCCGCGCGCTTTCACGCAGTAGTGCACCGCATCAATAGAGACCGCCACGTTATTGGTACCCAGCAGCGTTTGCAGCGCGATCAGGATCTGCTGCGTCAGACGCTCCTGCACCTGAGGGCGCTGCGCGAAGAACTGCACAATACGGTTGATCTTCGACAGGCCAATCACCGTGTCTTTCGGGATATACGCCACGGTCGCTTTGCCGTCGATGGTCACGAAATGGTGCTCGCAGGTGCTGGTCAGGGTGATATCTCGTACCGTCACCATCTCATCCACCTTCATCTTGTTTTCGATGACGGTAATTTTCGGGAAGTTGGCGTAATCCAGTCCGGAGAAAATTTCGTCAACGTACATTTTCGCGATACGCTTGGGCGTCTCCATCAGGCTGTCATCGCTCAGATCGAGATTCAGCAGTTGCATGATCTCGGTCATATGCCCGGAAATCAGACTTTTACGGGTTTCATTGTCCATATCCTGAACGGGCGGACGCAGTGGCGTTTCAAGACCGCGCGCGAGCAGGGCTTCGTGGACCAGGGCAGCTTCTTTACTGAGTGATGACATTTTGTTCTCCTGCAGGTGTGGCGTCTTTCGCCCTCGTTGTGGCAAAAGTATGCGCTCATTGTGCGTGAGGCGACGCACATAATCCAGTATTCACGACGATAATTATTGCAATTGCTGTTGCCTTTCAGCGTGGCGATTCCAGACCAGGGCACCCGCGACAAACAGCGCAACGCCAGCCAGCCCCAGCGCAGGCTCCAGCCGGTGGGTTAGCCAGGTTGATAACGCCGAGGTCACCGGCCCCACCAATTGCCCGATGGCATACCCGGTGGTGAGCAGCCCCGCCATATAGCGCGTGTGGTTCGGTGCCAGTTCGCGGCCGTATAAAAGAGAGAGCTGCACCGCGCAGAGGAACCCGCCGCCGACCAGCAGCCCGCCCGTCAGCAAGCCGCCAATGCCCGGCAGCAGCCAGGCCGCCAGCACGCCCGCCCCCTGTAACCACAGCACTATCGCCAGCCTGCGGTTAGCCGTTGAGGTGTGGCGCAAAAGAATGCTGAGCGCAATCCCCACCACGGCCGCGGCACCAAAAATCGGCCAGACAAACTGGGCAAACAGGCTGCCGGGAAAACGCACCGCCGCCATTTGCGAAAGGAAGGTCGCCGGAAGGATATAGCCAAATCCCGCCAGGCTGTAGCTCCAGACCAGGCGCTTGAGATCCGTCGTCAGCAACAGCGGCTCTGGCGCGCTGCCGGGTCGATGAAGCTGTCCGGAACGCGGCAGATAGCGCGCCACCAGCGCGACCAATACCAGCGCCAGCACGCCGTAGATTTGCCACGCCGCACCGGCCGAAAGGGATTTAGCCTGAATATAGACCGCGAGCAGGCCGCTCAGGGCGATGCCCGCGCCAGGACCGGCAAACACGGCGGCACTGAGCCCCGGTTTACCCAACTGCCCCAGCCGCTCGTTGCTCCAGGCGGCAATCAGCACCATTGACCAGCCGCTCATGCAGCCAATCACAAAGCGCAGCAGGCCGTGCACAACGGCGTTATCCGCGGCGGCGGAGAGCAGGGTCAGCGCAACCGCACCGGTGATGCCAAGCCAGAGTCGCGTTTCAACAAAGCGGTGGGCCCGCATGGCATCCCATGCGCCCACCAGATAGCCCAGATAATTCATCGCCGCCACCAGACCTGCGCTGGTGAGCGTGAGTTGCCCGGCGGCAATCATCAGCGGCACCTGAGGCGTAAAGGCGAAGCGCCCTATCCCCATCGCCACCACCAGAACGACAAACCCACTAAGCGCAATACGCAGCGCCATGACCGCTCCAATTGTTAAAGAAAAGTAAATTTATGATGCAGCATCTCGCCGCTCCGCGAAAGTGAAAGTTGCTCACAGGTAAATGAAAACGCTGTATTATGGCTCTAATGAATAGCTATTCTCATTAAGGAGCCCTGCATGGAACTGCTCGAAGAGCACCGTTGTTTTGAAGGTCGACAGCAGCGCTGGCGGCACGACTCCACCACGCTGAACTGCGCCATGACGTTCAGCATTTTCCTGCCCCCGACGGAAAACCCGCCGGTTCTGTTCTGGCTTTCAGGCCTGACGTGTAATGACGAAAACTTCACTACCAAAGCGGGCGCGCAGCGTATTGCGGCCGAGCTGGGCATTGCGCTGATGATGCCCGACACCAGCCCGCGCGGCGATGATGTGGCGGACGATGCCGGGTACGACCTGGGCAAAGGTGCCGGATTTTATCTCAACGCCACCGAGCAGCCGTGGGCGAGCCATTACCGCATGTATGACTACATTCGCGACGAGCTGCCAGCGCTGATTAAGGCCGAATTTACGGTGAGCGACCGCTGCGCCATCAGCGGGCACTCCATGGGCGGGCACGGGGCGTTAATCATGGCGCTGAAAAACCCGGGGAAATACACCAGCGTCTCTGCGTTCGCGCCGATTGTGAACCCAACGCAGGTGCCGTGGGGACAAAAAGCTTTCACAAACTATCTGGGTAAAGATGAAGAGAAATGGCAGGAATGGGACAGCTGCGCGCTGATGCTGGCAAGCGATTCGGCGAGCGCGCTCCCGATGCTTATCGATCAGGGCGATGCGGATCAGTTCCTCGCCGGACAGCTACAGCCTGCGATATTGGCTGAGGCGGCGCGCCAGAAGGACTGGCCGCTGACGCTGCGCATTCAGGCGGGATACGATCACAGCTATTACTTTATGGCGTCCTTTATTGAAGATCATCTCCGCTTCCATGCGGAACATCTGTTCAGGTAAGTTCAGCCTTTTTGCCCGGTAGCCTCCTGCATACCGGGCCTTTCCCCTCCCCCTCATTTACATAGTTCTATCCGCTTGAATCCAGGCTGGTTTCCTTTCACTCCCCTCAAACACAAATGATTTCAATTATCATTTGTGTTTACAATTCTTCATTCTTTTGTACAATTCCAGGCTCTTCTCCATCTTAAAGAGTTCTTAAAAGACAAAAACATACAGTTCTCAGGGTTATCCCGATGGAGTTTTATTCATTTTTATACGGAATGTACAAATGACAATACCCCGCTTTAAGCTCCTGGCCGTCGCCGTTGGCGCTGCCACATTCACCCCTCTCGTTCACGCAGCCGATCAGGACACCGTTGTCGTCACCGCGACGGGTTTTGAACAAAAGATCCAGAATGCCCCCGCCTCCATCTCTGTTATTTCGAAACAGCAGATTGAAGATAAAGCCTACCGTGATGTTACCGATGCCCTGAGAGACGTCCCGGGCGTGGTCGTCACCGGCGGCGGGAGTAGCAGTGATATCAGCATTCGCGGCATGGCATCTCAGTACACCTTGTTCCTCGTGAACGGCAAACGCGTCAGTACGCGAAGCACCCGCCCAAACAGCGACAACTCGGGTATTGAACAAGGCTGGCTGCCGCCGCTGGAGTCCATTGAGCGCATTGAGGTTATCCGCGGCCCGATGTCCTCACTTTACGGCTCCGATGCGATGGGTGGCGTCATCAACGTCATTACCAAAAAAGTCTCAAACACTAAAGCCTGGACCGGTTCGTTGCACGGCGATGCAACCTTCCAGGAAAACCATGATTCCGGCGATATCTTCCAGACCAACGCCTACGCTTCTGGTCCCCTGATTGACGGTCTGCTTGGCGCAAAAGTGACGGGGCTGTTGTCACGCCGCGCCGAAGATAAAATCGTGAACGGGTATAACGAGCAGAAAATGCGTAACGGTGGCATTACCCTGAACTTCACCCCGGATGAGAAGAACGATTTCGATCTTGATTTTGCTCGCGAGCTTCAGGACAGAAACAGCACGCCAGGGATGTCGAAAGCGGCTGAAACCTGCCGGGGAACGACCTGTAAGCCAAATACTAAAAGCGACTCACGCTATGAGCACACAACTTACTCCTTAACCCACAGCGGGTATTACGACGACTTCAATACCACCAGCTATATCCAGCAGGAAGAGACCAATAATCCAGGTCGCAAAATGCGCTCGTATAACACCACCTTCAACAACCAGAACCAGATTTTCCTCGGCGATCATACGTTGACCCTCGGCGGGCAGTATCGGTATGAGAAACTGCGCGACGAGGGCAATCAGCTGGAAGCTGCGGACGGCCTGAACAAACTGACGCGCTGGAGCTGGGCCCTGTTTGCCGAAGATGAATGGTCAATGACGGAAAGCTTTACATTGACCGGCGGCCTGCGTATGGACAAAGACCAAAACTACGGGACGAACTGGACGCCGCGCGGTTACGGCGTATGGCACCTGGCCGATCACTGGACGTTGAAAGGCGGGGTTTCGGCTGGCTATCGTGCGCCGGATCTGCGGCAGTCGTCTGCCAGTTGGGGCCAGGTAACGGGTGGCGGCCGTCTTGACGGTATCATCGTTGGCAACCCGGATCTGAAACCAGAGAAGAGCCTGAGCGAAGAGCTCGCCCTGCTCTGGGATAACAACGATAACCTGAATGCCGGCGTGACGCTGTTTAATACCGACTTCAAGGACAAGATTACGGAAGTTCGCCGCTGTAACAGCAGCGCCGATCCCGCCTGTACGATTGGCGATCACAGCTATGATTTCGTGAGCGACCGCGTTAACGTGGACAAAGCCAACATGCGCGGCGTGGAGTCCTCCTTCGGCTGGAAAATCTCGCGCGATGTAAACTGGACCGCAAACTATACCTATACCGAATCTGAGCAGAAGAGCGGTCAGTTCTCAGGCAAGCCGCTGAACAAGATGCCGAAGCACATGTTCAACACCACCCTGGACTGGCAGGCGACGCCCGACGTAGGTTTCTGGAGCCGTCTGAACCTTCGCGGTAAAACGTCTGAGTACCTGAGCCGCACGTCAATGACCCAGGGCACACCGTCCTACACTCAGGTTGATGTCGGTCTGCGCTACAACGCGAACAAAAACCTGCTGGTTACCGCCGGTGTGTATAACGTGCTGGATAAGCAGATTGACTACGACACATATGACACCGTGCTGGACGGGCGTCGCTATACGGTTGGCATGACCTACAGCTTCTGATCTGCCCATAAAAAAAGCCCGCTCGAGTGAGCGGGCTGAAAGAGAGGAAGCGCGGTTATTGTTTAAATCGTTCCGGGAAATCCATTTCACTGTAGCGAACGAAGCGGGTTCCTTTCGTCAGTTTGTAGCCAAACCAGATGACCAGGAACAGCGGAATACCAATGTAGGTCGCCGTGACGGCACCCCAGTCAATGGTGTCCGCAAGGAAGGCCTCATAGTTCTGACCCAGAGTAATGATCAGGCACAGAACGAAGGCGAAAATCGGCCCCAGCGGGAAGAACCCTGAACGGTACGGCAGGTTATTCAGGTCATGACCCTGCATGACGTAGCCGCGACGGAAACGGTAGTGGCTGATGGCAATGCCCAGCCAGGCGATAAAGCCCGTCATCCCGGAGGTGTTAAGCAGCCACAGGTACACCGTCTGGTTGCCGAACATGGAGGTCAGGAAGCACAGGCCGGCAATCACCGTGGTGGCATACAGCGCGTTGCGCGGTACGCCGCCGCGGGACAGTTTCGAGAAAATGCGCGGCGCTTTGCCGTCGCAGGCCAGGGTATAAAGCATACGGGTGGAGGCGTACATGCCGGAGTTACCCGCCGACAGCACCGCCGTCAGGATCACCGCATTCATTACCGCCGCCGCTGAGAGCAGGCCCGCGTGCTGGAAGACCAGGGTGAACGGGCTGACGCTGATGTCTTTCACGTCGTTACGCAGCAGGCTTGGATCGGTATACGGAATGATCAGGCTGATAATCAAAATAGCGAACACGTAGAACAGCAGGATACGCCAGAACACCTGACGCACCGCGCGCGGAATGTTCTTCTCCGGGTTTTCGGATTCACCGGCCGCGATACCAATCAGCTCCGTTCCCTGGAAGGAGAAGCCGACAATCATCGCCACGCCAATCATCGCCGAGAAGCCCCCGGCAAACGGCGCGTCGCCGATGGTCCAGTTACTCCAGCCCGCAGGTTCAGCCCCTTTGAAAATACCCACGATCATCGCCACGCCGACGACGATAAAGATGATGACGGTTGCCACTTTGATCAAAGAGAACCAGTATTCCGCTTCGCCAAAGCCGCGCACGGAGATGTAGTTCAGCAGGAAGATGACGGCGAGGAACAGGGCGCTCCAGATCCAGCCCGGCGTGTCCGGGAACCACCAGGTCATCACCAGCTGCGCGGCGACGAGGTCCACGGCGATGGTGACGGCCCAGTTGTACCAGTAGTTCCAGCCCAGCGCGAAGCCGAAGCCTTCCTCAACGTATTTTTGTCCGTAGGTCGAAAACGAACCTGACACCGGCATGTATGCCGCCAGTTCGCCCAGGCTGGTCATCAGGAAATAAACCATCAGGCCAATCAGGATATAAGAGAATAATGCCCCACCCGGGCCGGCTGCCGAAATCGTTGCGCCAGAGGCAACGAAAAGACCTGTACCGATTGAGCCGCCAATGGCGATCATCGTCAGGTGACGCGCCTTGAGTTCACGACGTAGCGTGGGCGCTTCTGTGGTTTTAGTTTCTGAAACCATGTGAAAATGCTGTCCATTTAATAAATGAGGCGCGATTGTAGCAGACGATCTGCGTTCCTTCCGGCAGAAATACCCTGTTATAAGAGAGCTTCATGACGCGTCCAGGATTATAAGTAACGCATTATTTTTCCCTCTCCCCTTTGGGGTGAGGGGCGCTTTTACATCTCGCAGTAGCGCAGAAAACGCTGCAGTGAACTGGACAGGTGTTTCTGACGATGGTGGATGCACCACAGCGTGCGCACCAGTTTTGGCAGCGGAACGGGGATTTCCACCAGCGATCCGGTCTCCAGCTGTTCGGCAATCACCCGCCGGGAAAGACAGCTGATGCCCAGGCCATGACGCACCGCGTGCTTAATCGCCTCTGAGTTTCCCAGCTCCATTCCCAGCTGGAAATGCGGCAGATGCGACAGCAGCAGGTAGTCGACAATCTCGCGCGTGCCGGAACCCTGCTCGCGGAGGATCCACTGCGCCTGCGCCAGCCGCTCCAGCGTCACCTCGCCCTGCAATAACGACGAGGCCGGAGACGCAAACACCACCAGCTCATCCTCCAGCCAGGGCTCGGCAATGATATCGACGTTGTGGCAAGGACCTTCGATAAGACCGATATCCACGCGGAAATCAATCACCGCGTTGATCACGTCCTGGCTGTTACCCACGCTCATTTCCAGCGGCAGGGTCGGGAAGTCCCGGCGGTAGCGGGCAATCACTTCCGGCAGGATGTAGTTGCCGATGGTGCTGCTGGCAAATACGCGGATCGCGCCGTTGTCCTCGCGGAACAGTTGCTCGATTTCAATAGCCTGCTCCAGCAGCGCCAGCGCGCGCGGGTAAAGCAGGCGGCCATGTTCGTTGACCACCAGTCGCTTCCCTACCCTGTCAAACAGCTGGACGCCCAGCTGGCCTTCGAGATCGGTCAACGCCGCGCTGACGGCAGACTGCGAGAGCGCCAGCATTTGTGACGCCTGGGTCGTCGAGCCGCTTTTCAGCACCTCGGCAAACACTTCCAGCTGACGCAATGTAATGTGCATGGTTGCTTACCACTTATAAAGATTGATTATAAATATATAATCAATTTTATTTTTAAGCCAGCGCGCCGTAACCTTTAGCCAGACAAAGGAGAAGGTTATGTCAGAAATCACCTTACAACATCATCGTACAGTGTGGCACTTCGTGCCCGGCCTTGCGCTCAGCGCCGTCGTCACCGGCGTGGCCTTATGGGGCGGCAGTATTCCGGCAGTGGCCGGTGCAGGGTTCAGCGCGTTGACGCTGGCCATTTTGCTCGGCATGGTGGTCGGGAACACCGTTTACCCCCACATCTGTAAATCCTGCGACGGCGGCGTGATTTTCGCCAAGCAGCATTTATTACGTCTCGGGATTATCCTTTACGGCTTCCGTCTCACCTTTTCGCAGATTGCGGACGTGGGCGTCAGCGGGATTGCCATTGACGTCCTGACGCTGACCAGCACCTTTTTACTGGCGTGCTTTATCGGTCAGAAAGTGTTTGGCCTGGATAAGCAAACCAGCTGGTTAATCGGCGCAGGCAGCAGCATCTGCGGCGCGGCGGCAGTGCTGGCAACAGAACCCGTCGTTAAAGCCGAAGCCAGTAAAGTGACGGTGGCGGTCGCGACGGTGGTTATCTTCGGTACGCTGGCAATCTTCCTGTATCCGGCCATGTACCCGCTGGTGGCGCACTGGTTTAGCCCGGAAACCTACGGCATTTATATTGGCTCAACCATGCACGAAGTGGCGCAGGTGGTGGCGGCAGGTCACGCCATTAACCCGGAAGCGGAAAACGCGGCGGTCATTGCCAAAATGCTGCGCGTGATGATGCTGGCCCCGTTCCTGATTTTCCTCGCGGCCCGTGTTAAACAGCTGGCACCGGCTGGCGGCAGCGAGAAGAGCAAAATTACCATTCCGTGGTTTGCGATCCTGTTCATCGTGGTCGCTATCTTTAACTCCTTCCACCTGCTGCCAAAAGCGGTAGTGGAGATGCTGGTGACGCTGGATACGGTGCTGCTGGCGATGGCGATGGCGGCGCTGGGGGTGACCACGCACGTCAGCGCGCTGAAAAAAGCCGGTGCGAAGCCGCTGCTGATGGCGCTGGTGCTCTTCATCTGGCTGATTGTCGGCGGCGGTGCGATTAACCTCGCCGTGCACAGCCTGATGGCATAAACCATCTCGTCCTTCTCCTGTTAACCCGCTATCATAAGCGTTTCGGGTTAACAGGAGTTTTTTTATGAAATACGTTGGAGCGCACGTCAGCGCTGCAGGTGGCCTGGCGAATGCCGCCATTCGCGCCGCCGAAATTGAGGCGACCGCTTTCGCCCTGTTCACCAAAAACCAGCGCCAGTGGCGCGCCGCGCCGCTCACCGCCGACGTGATTGATGATTTCAAAGCCGCCTGTGAAAAATACCATTACGGGCCGGGCCAGATCCTTCCCCACGACAGCTATCTGATTAACCTCGGGCATCCGGTGCAGGAAGCGCTGGATAAGTCCCGCGAGGCGTTCCTTGATGAAGTGCAGCGCTGCGAACAGCTCGGGCTGACGCTGCTGAACTTCCATCCGGGTAGTCATCTGATGCAGATTGATGAAGATGCCTGTCTGGCGCGCATTGCCGAATCCATCAACATGACGCTGGATAAGACCAAAGGCGTCACCGCAGTGATTGAAAACACCGCTGGTCAGGGCAGCAACCTCGGCTTTAGGTTTGAACATCTGGCGGCAATCATTGACGGCGTGGAAGATAAGTCTCGCGTGGGCGTATGCATTGATACCTGCCACGCGTTTGCCGCCGGGTATGACCTGCGCACCACCGAGGCCACGAAAAATACTTTCGAGGAGTTCGAGCGCGTTGTTGGCTTTAAATATCTTCGCGGTATGCACCTGAACGATGCGAAAAGCGCGTTCGGCAGCCGCGTTGACCGCCACCACAGCCTGGGCGAAGGCAATATCGGTCACGATGCCTTCCGCTTTATTATGCAGGACGCCCGCTTCGACGGTATTCCGATGGTGCTGGAAACCATCAATCCGGATATCTGGGCGGAGGAGATTGCCTGGCTGAAGGCACAGCAAACCGCAGAACAGGCGGCATAAAAAAAGCCGGGTTGCATTAGCACCCGGCTTTTTTATTGCTTACTGCTTACGCTGCTTTTGCCACAACTTCCGCTTCCGGACGTTTCAGCACCGCGTAAGACAGGCCTGCCACCAGCGTACCGGCAACAATCGCCAGCAGATAACCCAGTACCGGGGTGATGGCGCCAGGGATCAGCAGGACGAACAGACCGCCGTGCGGTGCCATCAGCTTCGCGCCAATCGCCATGGAGATGGCACCCGTTACCGCGCCGCCGACGATACAGCACGGCAGAACACGCATTGGGTCACGCGCCGCGAACGGAATCGCACCTTCGGTGATGAAGCACAGGCCCAGCACCAGCGCCGCTTTACCGCCTTCCTGCTGCGCTTTGTCGAACTTACGACGGGCAATAATCGTCGCCAGGCCAAGCGCCAGCGGTGGCACCATACCGGCCGCCATGATCGCCGCCATCGGCGCGTAAGTCTGGGTACTCAGCAGGCCAACGCCAAAGGCGTATGCCGCTTTGTTCACCGGGCCACCCATGTCGGTACACATCATGCCGCCGAGGATTGCGCCCAGCAGCACCGCGTTCGCCGTGCCCATGGTTTGCAGCCAGTGGGTCAGGCCCGCCAGGATACCCGCAACCGGCTTACCAATCAGGTAGATCATCGCCAGACCGACCACCAGGCTGGAGATGAGCGGAATGATCAGGATTGGCTTCAGCGCCTCCATACTCTGCGGCAGCTTCAGCTTCGAGCTAATCAGCTTCGCGACGTAACCTGCGAGGAAACCGGCGATGATACCGCCAATAAAGCCGGAGCCGGTGCTCACCGCCAGCATACCGCCGATAAGACCCGGGGTCAGACCCGGACGGTCAGCAATGGAGAAGGCGATAAAGCCCGCCAGCACCGGCACCATCAGCGCGAACGCTGAACCGCCGCCGATCTGCATCAGCGCAGCCGCAAGCGTCCCTTCTTCTTTAAATGCCGTAATACCAAACGCGAACGACAGTGCGATACACAGGCCGCCCGCAACCACCATCGGCAGCATGTAGGACACGCCGGTCAGCAGGTGACGGTATGCGCCCGCAGACTCTTTTTTGCCTTCGGTCGGCGTTTTTACTGCGCCGGTGGCCTGATACGGTTTGGCTTCTGCCAGGGCCTTATCAAACTCCTGCGCGGTCTTTTTCAGCGCCAGGCCGGTAGAGGTGCGGTACATCGGTTTGCCGGCAAATTTCGCCAGATCCACTTCGATATCTGCCGCCACAATCACCAGATCGGCCTCAGCGACCTCTTCCGGCGTAATGGCATTGCCCGCCCCCACGGAGCCACGGGTTTCAACCTTCACCCACCAGCCGCGTTTTTTCGCTTCGGTTTCAATGGCTTCAGCCGCCATAAAGGTGTGCGCCACGCCCGTCGGGCAGGCCGTGACCGCGACAACGCGTTTCGGACCCGAGGCCGCAGCAGGAGCCGCCGCGACAGGCGCGCTGTAGACGGTCGCGTGACCTTTCGCTTCGCTCAGGAACAGTTCCGGGTGTGCCACCGCGCGATTAATATCGCCCAGCCACACTTTTTTGCCGTTCAGCGCGCTGTCAGCGGGAATTTTATCGCCCAGGACAATCGCCAGTTCGGCATCGCCTGGGTTATCAATGATGTCCAGGTGTGCTTTTTGTGCCGCCGCGCCCAGCAGGGTCTTCGCCATGTAGGCGCGAGCCTGTCCGAGACCGGAGTCAATGATCAGCAGCGTTTTCATTATTCCTCTCCTGCTGTTAGTTAAAAGGTTTTAAGTCAACGCGCGCCATCATCGCGGCTAACTGGGTACGATCGGTAATACCGACATTGCTCTGGCTCACGGCCAGGGCTGCAACGGCGGTGGCAAGACGTAACGTATGTTCACTGGATTCACGCATCAGCAGGCCGTAAATCAGGCCGCCAACCATAGAATCCCCTGCGCCAACGGTGCTCACTACTTCCATTGACGGCGGTTTGGCAATCCATTCACCTGAAGCGTTAACCCACAACGCCCCTTCTGCACCCAGCGAGATTACCACGTGAGCAATACCCTGCTCGCGCAGCGCATGGGCGGCCTCAATCACATCTTTTAATTCCGGCAGCTTGCGGCCTGCCCAGATCTCCAGCTCGCGGCGGTTTGGCTTCACCAGCCATGGAGACGCTTTCAGCCCCGCCACCAGCGCATCGCGGCTGCTGTCGAAGATAATGCACGGGCACTGGCTGCGCAGGCGCGTCATCCAGTCGGTAAACGCTTCCGGGCTGACGCCGGACGGCAGGCTGCCGCTGACGCACACCATGTCGAACTGGCCCAGCCAGGTCAGGGAGTCGGTAACAAAGCGCTCCCAGTCAGCTGGCGTCACTTCGAAACCTGAGAAGTTAAGATCGGTCACTTCGCCGTCTTTTTCCGTCAGCTTAACGTTGATGCGGGTACGGCCCTGCACAACCTGGAAACGGTTGGCAATGCCCAGCTCGCTGAACAGCTGCTGGAAGCCATCCTGGTTATCTTTACCGAGGAATCCGCCTACGGTGACGTCGATACCGAGATCCTTGAGCACCTTCGCGACGTTAATCCCTTTGCCCGCAGCATGCAGGCCAGTGGTACGCACGAGGTTAACTTCGCCGCGCTCAATTTCCGGGCAAAACCCCACCAGGTCATAAGCCGGGTTCAGCGTAATAGTCGCAACACGTCTGCTCATTATGCGCCCTCCCCCAGACCTGCCGCGATGGCGTCGCCAATTGCTTTCAGCGCCTGTTCAGCATCTGCGCCCTGCGCGGTGAAGCGCAGGCGATGGCCTTTCTTCACGCCCAGCGCGACGACTTTCATCAGGCTGCGGCCGTTGGCCGGTTTGCCCGAACCATCCAGGTTGGTCACGGTAATCTCGCTTTCAAATTGTTTAATGGTGTTGACCAGCATGGTGCCCGGACGGGCATGCAGGCCGTGTTCGTTACGCACCACGAACTCGGCGTTCAGCACGTCGTCCGTTAGCGCGTCGTCGCTGGTCAGCAGCGCCAGCACGGTCGCCGCATCGGCGTTCAGCAGTTTTTCAGCTTTATTGTTCAGCAGCAGATCGCCCAGACGCTTCAGCACCGAAACCGGCTGCTCATCGTTCATCGCCACAGTCACCAGCATGGCTGCTGTCTCGCCCTCAACGTCGAACGCGGTGGCGGCGCGGCTCACTGCAATTGCGCTGCGCAGGTTGCCTTCAGCGCTGTCGTTCAGCCAGATGCCCTGGCCGAGATTCAGCGGTTTATCGTTAATCACGCGCGTCACAAAGGTGGCATCAGCGACACCCGCTTCTTTCAGGCGACCCGCGTTCAGCGCCTGCAGCGTGACCAGGTCGGAGGCCACAACATCCAGCGTCAGCGTGTCGTTATCCAGCTTCAGCGCTTCACTCTGTTTTTCGCCCATCAGCAACGCCCGCAGCTCTTCAGCGGTTGTTGCAGACTTCAGCTGTTCCGCCACGGAGTCATCGCTCAGGACATGCGTCAGCTGACGCAGCAGGCCTAAGTGTTCGTCGCTGCTCGCCGCGATACCGATAGCAACATAAGCCACCTGGCCGTCGCCCCAGAGCACGCCCTGCGGGAACTGATAAACCTTAACGCCGGTTTTCAGCACCTGGTCGCGGGTGTCGGTTGTGCCGTGCGGAATGGCAATGCCATTGCCGAGGAAGGTGGAGGTCTGCTGCTCGCGCGCCAGCATACCGTTTACGTAGCCGTCCGCGACGTTACCCGCCTGCACAAGGGCAGCGGCAACCTGACGAATAGCCTCTTCTTTATCCCCGGCCTGAGCGCCCGGGTGAATATCCTGAACAGATAACTGGAACATGGTTCTCCTCTCCTGCTGAAAGTGAATCGTTTCAGCTTACATGAGAAAAAATGCGCTAGCCTGCTCCGTTTGTTAAAACAAGATAGCGCTGAAACGTTTCAAAAAGTCTTGCGCTTTCTGCAATGGCTTGCAAGAAATGTCGTATTTCCGATATCAGAATTTAGAGATACTGCACATTTCTTCTGCGTTCAGCTGAATTTTGCTGAACTTCAGCAAACCAGTTTCAGCTAAGTTCAGCCAGGTGGGGAGTAAGTTGAAATGCCATTTTGATTTTTCGTGGGGTAATTGACTTCACCCACTGTTTATTTTTTAACTGACGGCGTAAACTCCGCCCCTCTCTGTTACTCGCTAATTATAAAACATGCATAACACCCCTGCGGCCACCGCGCCGAAGCCCTTTGATTTGACGTCAACGGCGTTCCTGATTGTTGCCTTCTTCACGGGCATCGCCGGTGCGTTGCAAACCCCGACGCTGAGCCTGTTCCTGACTAACGAAGTTCACGCTCGTCCGGCGATGGTTGGCTTCTTTTTTACCGGAAGCGCCATCATCGGCATTCTCGTCAGCCAGTTTCTCGCCGGTCGTTCCGACCGCAAAGGCGATCGTAAAAGCCTGATCGTTTTCTGCTGTCTGCTGGGGGTGCTGGCCTGCGTCCTGTTTGCCTGGAACCGTAACTATTTCATTCTGCTGTTCATCGGCGTTTTTCTGAGCAGCTTTGGCTCAACCGCCAACCCGCAGCTGTTTGCCCTTGCCCGCGAACATGCCGACCATACCGGGCGGGAAGCGGTGATGTTCAGCTCGATATTGCGCGCTCAGGTGTCGCTGGCATGGGTAATTGGCCCGCCGCTGGCCTACGCGCTGGCGATGGGGTTTGGCTTTACGGTGATGTACCTGAGCGCGGCGGTCGCGTTTGTGGCGTGCGGCGCAATGGTATGGTTTTTTCTGCCGTCAATGCGCAAAGAGCCCAAAGTGGCAACGGGCGTGCTGGAAGCGCCGCGTCGTAACCGCCGCGATGCCCTGCTCCTGTTTGTTATCTGCACGCTGATGTGGGGCACCAACAGCCTGTATATCATTAACATGCCGCTGTTTATTATTGATGAGCTACACCTGCCGGAGAAGCTGGCCGGCATTATGATGGGCACCGCCGCGGGTCTTGAGATCCCAACCATGCTGATTGCAGGCTATTATGCGAAGCGTTTTGGAAAGCGTTTTTTAATGCGCATTGCGGCCGTCGCCGGGCTGCTATTCTACGTTGGCATGCTGACGGTCCATACGCCAGCCCTGCTTCTTGCTTTACAGCTGCTGAACGCCGTGTATATCGGCATCCTGGCGGGGATTGGCATGCTCTACTTCCAGGATCTGATGCCGGGGCAGGCAGGTGCCGCCACCACCCTTTATACTAATACCACCCGCGTGGGCTGGATTATCGCGGGCTCGATGGCCGGTATCGTTGCCGAGATCTGGAACTACCACACGGTGTTCTGGATTGCGCTGGTGATGTGTACGCTGACGATTGGCTGTCTGGCGAGGATCAAAGACGTTTAAGGCGCGGTGAGCGCTTCCAGCTCCAGCAGCCATGTCATTGCCTGCGCGCGCGTGCTGCCGCACATTTCAGCTGATGGCTGAAGCCCGGAACAGACCTTCGGGCGCAGGGGAGACTCAAAGATCATACACAGGTTGGATTCAGAGAGCTGAACGCAGCGGGTATTGGCGGGCTTGCCTTCAGGCATGCCTGGAATGGGGCTTGAAATGGACGGAGCGGTACAGCACGCGCCGCAATCTGGACGACAATCCATACATGCTCTCTCGGTGGCGAACACCCGTACAGTCGGGCATCGGGCGCACAGTAACACCTTTTGCGTATTGATAGCAAAAGCCACGAATTCCACTTGCCTGAAAGGCCGCGCGCGAGTAATTTGGCGCGATATTTTTTACCTCCCGTAGACAGGATTACTGCAATGCCAAGAGCGAACGAAATTAAGAAAGGTATGGTACTGAATTACAACGGCAAATTGCTGATTGTGAAAGACATCGACATTCAGGCACCAAGCGCCCGTGGTGCAGCGACGCTGTACAAAATGCGTTTCGCCGATGTGCGTACCGGCCTGAAGGTGGAAGAACGTTTTAAAGGTGACGATATCGTTGATACCGTGACCCTGACCCGCCGCTACGTTGATTTCTCCTACATCGACGGCAACGAATACGTGTTCATGGATAAAGAAGATTACACCCCGTACATCTTCACCAAAGATCAGATCGAAGAAGAGCTGCTGTTCATTCCTGAAGGCGGTATGCCAGACATGCAGGTACTGACCTGGGACGGCGTGCTGCTGGCGCTTGAACTGCCGCAGACCGTGGATCTGGAAATCGTTGAAACCGCGCCGGGCATCAAAGGCGCGTCAGCAAGTGCGCGCAACAAACCAGCGACCCTGACTACCGGGCTGGTTGTGCAGGTGCCGGAATATCTCTCCGCTGGCGAGAAGATCCGCATCCATATTGAAGAAAAACGCTATATGGGTCGTGCTGACTGATTATGGCATTTGTCGGGTGGCGGCTTCGCCACCCGACAATTCCGGTTACAGAAGCTCCGGATACTTCGTCATCTTCAGCGCCAGCTCGACCCCTCGCACTTCCGCCATCCCCTTCAGGCGGCCAATCGCCGAATAGCCCGGGTTGGTTTTCTTACGCAGATCGTCCAGCATCTGGTGTCCGTGATCCGGACGGAACGGAATAGGACGCACATCGCCCGCCTGCTTGCGACGCGCCTCTTCAGCCAGAATAGCGTCGACCACCGCCACCATATTTACGTCGCCACCCAGATGCGCGGCCTCGTGGAAGGTCTTTGGATTCTCCTCCCGGCAGGTCGCACGCAGGTGCGTAAAGTGAATGCGATCGCCAAAGGTTTCTATCATCCGCACCAGATCGTTATCAGCACGCACGCCGTAGGAGCCGGTACACATGGTAAAGCCGTTGTGGATGCTGTCGACCGTCTCTTTCAGCCATTGCATATCTTCAATCGTGGAAACGATACGCGGCAGGCCGAGGATAGGACGCGGCGGATCGTCCGGGTGTACCGCCAGACGCACGCCGGCTTCTTCCGCAACCGGAACGATAGCGCGCAGGAAATACGCCATGTTTTCACGCAGCTGCTGCTTATCAATATTGCCGTATTCCGCCAGACGCGCGCGGAACTGATCCAGCGTGTACCCCTCTTCCGCACCCGGCAGGCCAGCAATGATATTGCGGGTCAGCTTCTCAACGTCCGCTTCACTGGCGGCATTGAACCATTCAAGGGCCTGCTGCTGCTCTTCAGCGGTGTAATCCGCTTCGGCGCCCGGGCGTTTCAGAATGTGCAGCTCAAACGCCGCAAAGGCAATCTGGTCAAAACGAAGCGCTTTCGAGCCGTCCGGCATCTGATATTCCAGGTCGGTACGCGTCCAGTCCAGAATCGGCATGAAGTTATAGCAAACCGTATCGATGCCGCAGGCCGCCAGGTTGCGAATGCTCTGCTGATAGTTTGCAATCCAGGTCCGGTATTCCCCGGAATGGGTTTTGATATCTTCGTGAACCGGAATGCTTTCTACCACAGACCAGGTTAACCCCTTCTCCGCCAGCAGCGCCTGACGCTGTTGAATCTCCTCAACCGGCCATACCTGGCCGTTAGGAATGTGATGCAGCGCCGTGACGACACCCGTTGCGCCAGCCTGACGCACATCATCAAGAGAAACCGGATCGTTCGGCCCGTACCAACGCCAGGTTTGTTCCATTGCCTCATCCTCTCAAGTTGTTATACCAATATCGGTTACTGCAATGACGACTACCATACATGTTTGCCGTGAAGGGTCAACACGCCGCCACACATTGATTGATCAAACTCACAGAACGGGGATATTTACGGCTTACCAATTTTATTTGCTGTCATATAACTTTAGACTGGCATTGTTAATTAATGGTTAATCAGGTGTGTATTTCATGAAGACAATTGCCTCAACCGCCCTTCCAGCCCAGGTTCAACAACCGCGCTACGATCGTCATCAACTGCGCTCCCGCATCGTCCATTTCGGCTTCGGTGCGTTTCACCGCGCGCATCAGGCATTGTTAACAAACCGGGTGCTGAATGAAAAAGGCGGCGACTGGGGAATTTGTGAGATTAGCCTGTTCAGCGGCGACGTGCTGATGAGCCAGCTGCGCGCGCAGGATCACCTGTTTACCGTGCTGGAGAAAGGTGCTGAAGGAAATCAGCCGATTATTGTCGGGGCCGTGCATGAATGCCTGAATGCAAAGCTGGACTCTCTGCCCGCGATAATAGAGAAGTTTTGCGAGCCGCAGGTGGCGATTGTGTCGCTCACCATTACGGAGAAAGGCTACTGCATCGATCCCGCGACCGGTAAGCTGGATTTACAAAACGCCCGGATCGTCCACGATCTGGAAAATCCCGCTGAGCCGCATTCCGCGCCGGGGATCCTGGTCGAAGCCCTTAATCGCCGCCGTGAGCGCGGCTTGCCTGCGTTTACCGTGCTTTCCTGCGACAACATTCCGGACAACGGACACGTAGTGAAAAATGCGGTGCTTGGCATGGCGCAAAAGCGCTCCCCGGCATTGGCGGAGTGGATCGAGAGCCACGTAAGCTTTCCAGGAACGATGGTCGACAGAATTGTTCCCGCCGCGACGGAGGCCTCGCTTGCGGAGATCGCCGACGCGCTCGGCGTTGACGATCCGTGCGCCATAAGCTGCGAGCCGTTTATTCAGTGGGTAGTGGAAGATAATTTTGTCGCCGGGCGTCCGGAGTGGGAAGTGGCGGGCGTTCAGATGGTGCAGGACGTTCTGCCGTGGGAGCAGATGAAATTACGCATGCTTAACGGCAGCCACTCTTTCCTGGCGTATCTGGGGTATCTCGCCGGGTACGCGCATATTAATGAATGCATGGAGGACGCCACCTTCCGCGAAGCCGCCCGGCGGCTAATGCTGGATGAACAGGCGCCTACGCTGCGTATAAAGGATGTCGACCTGACTGCTTATGCCGACAGTCTGATCGATCGCTTTGCTAACCCGGCGCTGCAGCACCGTACCTGGCAAATCGCGATGGACGGTAGCCAGAAGCTGCCGCAGCGAATGCTGGATGGCATCCGCGTCCACCTTGAGCGTAAAACAGAATGGCCGCTGCTGGCGCTGGGCGTCGCTGGCTGGATACGCTACGTCAGCGGGTTCGACGAACGCGGCAACGCGATTGACGTTCGCGATCCCCTCAGCGATAAAATCCGCACGATTGTCGAGGCCAGCAGCGACGCCGACCGCGTAGATGCGCTGCTGGGGCTGAGCGAGGTCTTCGGTCACGATCTCGCGCAAAATAGCGTTTTCGCTGAGGCTGTCAGCCAGGCCTACCAGCGCATCATCCGCCGTGGCGCACGCCAGGCTGTTATTGAAACGTTAAATCTTTAGCGATTATTGCGCTTAATGCGAACGGACATTGCCTCCGTTCGCCCTCCCCCTTCTCATTGCGCCCGTTTTTCGCCAGGATAAGAGCATAGTGTTATAGCATCACAATTCTCTTGCGGAGCGCACGTGACCAAAACCAACCTCATCACCGGTTTTCTCGGCAGCGGTAAAACCACCTCTATTCTTCATCTGCTGGCGAATAAAGATCCCGCCGAGAAATGGGCCGTGCTGGTCAATGAATTCGGCGAAGTGGGCATTGATGGCGCGTTGCTGTCATCCAGCGGCGCAATGATTAAAGAGATCCCCGGCGGATGCATGTGCTGCGTTAACGGCTTACCGATGCAGGTAGGCCTCAATACGCTGCTGCGTCAGGGCAAACCGGACCGCCTGCTGATTGAACCTACCGGTCTGGGCCACCCGAAGCAGATCCTCGATTTACTGACCGCCCCGGTTTACGAGCCGTGGATCGATCTTCGCGCCACGCTGTGCCTGCTCGATCCGCGTCAGCTTCTGGATGAAAAAGCGGTGGCCAATGAGAACTTTCGCGATCAGCTCGCCGCAGCAGACGTTATTGTCGCCAATAAAGAAGATCGCGCCACGGCGGAAAGCCGGGCCGCGCTGGACGCGTGGTGGCAGCATTTCGGCGGCAATCGGACGCGGGTGCAGGCCACGCAGGGGAATATTGATAGCGCCCTGCTGGATCTTCCCCGCCAGAACCTGGCGCAACTCCCGGCCAGCGCAGAGCATGCGCATCACCATTCTGCAAAGCAGGGTCTGGCCGCGCTTAGCCTGCCGGAACACCAGCGCTGGCGTCGTAACCTTAACAGCGGTCAGGGGTATCAGGCCTGCGGATGGATTTTCGATGCCGACACCGTTTTCGACACCATCGGGATCCTGGAGTGGGCCAGACTTGCGCCGGTCGACCGCGTGAAAGGGATCATGCGCACGCCAGATGGGCTGGTGCGGATCAACCGCCAGGGCGACGATTTCTTTATCGAAACGCAAAACGTCGCGCCACCTGACAGCAGAATAGAGTTAATTAGTGCGGTTAACGCCGACTGGAATGCCCTGCAGTCCAGCCTGTTGAAGCTTCGTTTAAGTTCGGGCGGCTAACGTTGCCCCAGTTTTCACTCAATGCAGAACGTTATGACGACTCGAATTCCCCAGATACTACTGCTTAATGTTGCCGGTCTGGCGCTCTTTTTCTCCTGGTATATCCCGGTGAATCACGGTTTCTGGTTCCCGCTGGATTCATCCCTGTTTCATTTCTTCAACCAGGGGCTGGTGAAGAGTGACGCCTTTCTGTGGCTGGTGGCAATTACCAATAACCGCGCCTTTGACGGCTTTTCCCTGCTGGCCATGGGCTGCCTGATGCTCTCTTTCTGGCTCAAAGAGGATGACTCGGGGCGTCGCCGCATCCTGATTATCGGACTGGTGATGCTTCTGGCTGCGGTGATCATTAATCAGCTGGCGCAACATCTGATGCCGGTAAAACGTGCAAGTCCTTCGCTCTCTTTCCCGAATATTTATCGCGTGAGTGAACTGCTGCATATTCCAACAAAAGATGCCTCGAAGGACAGTTTCCCGGGCGATCACGGCATGATGCTGCTTATTTTTTCTGGCTTCATGCTGCGCTATTTCGGTAAGAAGGCGTTCGCAATCGCCCTGCTTATTGTGGTGATATTTGCCTTCCCGCGCGTGATGATTGGCGCGCACTGGCTGACGGATATTGTCGTGGGTTCCCTTTCCGCGGTGCTGATTGGTCTGCCGTGGGTTCTGATGACGCCTTTGAGCGATCGCCTAATTACCCTTTTCGATCGCTATCTTCCGCGTAGAAAGCAACAAAAATTGAACAAATAATTACCGTTTTTTAACGTAAACTATCGGGGATCATCACGATCCCTGATAATGCCCTTCCCGCGATCTTTCTGCGCTGTCATATTCTTGTCATCGCATTCGTGATAAAAATGAAGCAATTGCACGATTACGCGGCGGATCTGCCGCTATTTTGTGCAATGACAAATTTTTACTTTCTGTATCACAATTTCTTATAAAAAAAAGGCTCTTTTTACTCGCAATAGCCCTGGCAATCGGTTAATCTCGAACTCGTTTTGCCCCATGGAGATAATTATTTCGATGGTGAATAATTTTGTGCGCTGCACCACAAATGTCACCAGAAACAATTGTCTCAATGTGAACAGATAATTAGTCTCGTCACGTTTGGCATTTTTATAACGATATTTGTCGTTAAGGACTTCAAGGGAAAATAAACAAAATGGTCAAATCTCAACCGTTTCTGAGATATATCTTACGGGGGATCCCGGCGATAGCAGTCGCGGTACTGTTATCTGCATGTAGTACATCGAACACCGCAAAGAATATGCATCCTGAGACGCGTGTTGTGGGAATGGAAGATTCCTCTTCACTGCAAGCCTCTCAGGATGAATTTGAAAATATGGTACGTAATCTGGACGTGAAGTCCCGCATTATGGACCAGTATGCTGACTGGAAAGGCGTGCGTTACCGTCTTGGCGGCAGCACTAAAAAAGGCATTGATTGTTCCGGCTTTGTACAGCGTACCTTCCGCGAGCAATTTGGGTTAGATCTTCCGCGTTCGACCTACGAACAGCAGGAGATGGGCAAGTCGATTTCACGTACCAAACTGCGCACCGGCGATTTAGTGCTGTTCCGTGCAGGTTCTACCGGTCGACATGTGGGCATCTACATTGGTAATGACCAGTTTGTACATGCCTCCACCAGCAGCGGTGTGACCATTTCCAGCATGAATGAACCGTACTGGAAGAAGCGCTACAACGAAGCGCGCCGCGTACTGACCCGCAGTTAATATGATAATTGTATCGTTGGTTATCCCTTGGCTGGCGATACAATAAAAAAAAAGCACTGCTTCGGCGGTGTTTTTTTTTGCCCGTTACAATGAATACAATCAGCGGCAATTCAGGAACCACGACGTTTATGCTCACCCGCTACTTCTCCAGTCATCGAAAGATACTGTTCCTCAGTATCATTACCGGCCTGATCGCCGCCCTGCTCCTGGGTTCATTGCAATTTTTCTGGAGCTACCACAAGCGGGAAATCCGATTCGATACGTTGATCATGGATGTGCGCATCTACATGGAGAGCTATTTTGACGAGCTGAAAGCCTCCATCGACGTGCTCCAGCCGCTGACGCTCAATAATTGCCAGGACGTTAACGCGGAGCTGACCTCGCGCGCGGCCTTCAGCCTCAACGTACGCGCCTTCCTGCTGGTCAGAGACAAAATGGCGTTCTGCTCGTCAGCCACAGGGCCAATGAATTCCCCGATGGAGGAGCTGATACCCGAGCTGCACATCAACAAGCAGGTTGATATCGCACTGCTCCCCGGCACGCCCATGCTGCCCAATAAGCCCGCGATTGCCATCTGGTACCGTAATCCGCTTGTGAAGGACGGCGGCGTATTCACCTCGGTGAATCTCAACCTGACGCCGTACCTGCTTTACACCGCGCGCCAGGACGAGTTTGCGGGCATCGCGATCGTCATCGGCGAAAATGCGTTATCCACTGCCTCAAGCGCCCTCGTCAAAGCGAAGGATTTACATGAAACGCCGGCGCGCACCGCGACGCTCAAAGACGTTCCTCTGACCATCAACCTGTACGCCGAGGAGTGGACGACCGATGAGATACTTTACGCCCTGTTCTTCGGGCTGGTGTGCGGGATTGCGGCAGGGTCGCTTAACTTCTACATCCTCACGACGCGTCTCAATCCGGGCAAAGAGATTCTGAGCGCCATCAAGCGCGGCCAGTTTTATGTGGTTTATCAGCCCGTTGTCGACGCCAAATCGCTCAGGATGACCGGGCTTGAAGTGCTGATGCGCTGGAAGCACCCGACCATGGGTGAGATCCCGCCGGACGCCTTTATCAATTTTGCCGAAGCGCAGAAGCTGATTGTTCCGCTCACGCTGCATCTTTTTGACCTGATTATTCACGATGCGCCAGTGCTACAGACCGTGCTGCCGCCGGGTGCCAAAGTGGGCATTAATATCGCGCCGGGGCATCTGCATGCGGAAAGCTTCAAAGACGATATGCGCACCTTCAAAGCCCTGCTGCCGCCTGATTACTTCCAGATCGTACTGGAAATTACCGAGCGCGACATGCTGAACCATCGGGAAGCTAACAGCCTCTTCGAATGGCTTCATAACGAAGGGTTTGAAATTGCCATCGACGATTTCGGCACCGGCCACAGCGCGCTGATTTATCTTGAACATTTCACCATGGACTACCTGAAAATCGACCGTGGTTTTGTCAACGCCATTGGCACAGAAACCGTGACCTCCCCGGTGCTGGATGCCGTACTGACGCTGGCAAGACGACTGAATATGTCGACCGTTGCGGAAGGGGTGGAAACACCGGAACAGGCGGCCTGGCTGCGCGAGCATGGGGTTAATTATCTGCAGGGTTACTGGATTAGCCGCCCGATGCCGCTGGAGCAGTTCCGCACGTGGCAAAATACGGTGTCGCCTGACGGGGAATAATTTCACATTGCCCGTGGCGTCACTTATTATTCAGCTTAACTGAGCCGGTCTGTAAAAGAGGGAGCCGCCGCGAGATGTTTATGCGCTTTATGTTGCTTTGGTTGGCAGTCGTGAGCCTGTCCAGCCAGGCGCAAACCATCAAAGAGAACATCGCGTTCGCCGTGATTGGCGAGCCCAAATACGCGGTCAATTTTACGCACTTCGATTACGTCAATCCTGCCGCCCCTAAGGGTGGAAAGGTCACGCTCTCGGCTACGGGAACGTTCGACAACTTTAACCGCTTCGCCCTGCGCGGCGTGGCCGCGGCGCGAACGGAATCGCTCTATGACACGCTTTTTGTCACGTCGGATGATGAACCCGGCAGCTATTACCCGCTGATTGCCGATAACGTGCGCTATGCGGATAACTTCGCCTGGGCCGAAATTACCCTAAACCCCCGGGCCCGCTTTCACGACGGCACGCCGGTCAAGGCCAGCGACGTCGCTTTTACGTTTCATAAATTTATGACCGAAGGCGTTCCCCAGTTCCGCATTGTGTATAAAGGCGCAACGGTGCGCGCCATTGCGCCCCTCACCGTACGCATTGAGCTGAGCGAACCGAACAAAGAGAATATGCTTAGCCTGTTCTCGTTGCCGGTGATGCCTGAATCGTTCTGGAAAAACCATAAGTTAAGCGACCCGCTCTCCACGCCGCCGCTGGCCGGTGGCCCTTACCGCATTACCGACTGGCGCATGGGGCAGTACGTGGTCTATTCCCGCGTGAAAGATTACTGGGCGGCTAACCTGCCGGTAAACCGCGGGCGCTGGAATTTCGACACCCTTCGCTATGACTACTACCTCGACGATAACGTGGCGTTTGAAGCGTTCAAGGCCGGTGCCTTCGATTTACGCGTGGAGAACAGCGCCAAAAACTGGGCGACCCGCTATATCGGCAAAAACTTCACGAAAGGCTACATCGTCAAAGACGAGCACAAAAACGAATCCGCCCAGGACACGCGCTGGTTGGCGTTTAATATTCAGCGCCCGGTATTTACCGACCGCCGCGTTCGGGAAGCCATTTCCCTGGCCTTCGATTTTGAATGGATGAACAAAGCCCTGTTTTACGGGGCGTACAGCCGCGCGAACAGCTATTTCCAGAACACCGAATATGCCGCGCGCGACTACCCCAAAGCCGACGAACTGCTCCTGCTGGCGCCGCTGAAAGCGGAAGTGCCGCCGGAGGTGTTTACCACGGTGTTTCAGCCGCCCGCTTCAAAGGGTGACGGCTACGACCGCGACAACCTGCTGAAGGCCAGCAAGCTGCTGGATGAGGCAGGCTGGCAGCTGAAGAACCAGAAACGCGTCAATGCGAAAACCGGCAAGCCTTTAAGCTTTGAACTGCTGCTCTCCTCCGGCGGCAACGATCAGTGGGTGCTGCCGTTTAAGCACAACCTTGCGCGGCTGGGGATCACCATGAACATTCGCCAGGTCGATAACGCGCAGATCACCAACCGCATGCGCAGCCGCGATTACGACATGATGCAACGCCTGTGGCCCGCACAGCCGTGGCCTAGCTCGGATCTGCAAATCTCCTGGGCCTCCAGCTACATCGACTCCTCGTACAATGCGCCAGGCGTAAAAAGCCCGGCGATTGATGCCCTGATTGCGAAAATTGTGGCGGCGCAGGGCGATAAAGATAAGCTCTTGCCGCTTGGTCGCGCCCTCGACAGGGTGTTAACCTGGAACTACTACATGCTGCCCATGTGGTATATGGGCGAAGACCGCCTTGCGCGCTGGGACAAGTTCTCCGTGCCTGCCGTGCGCCCTGTCTATTCTCTGGGCTTTGACACCTGGTGGTATGACGTGAATAAAGCCGCCAGACTGCCCGCCGAGCGGCGATAAGGAATTATCATGGGTGCCTATTTAATACGCCGTCTTCTGCTGGTCATTCCCACGCTGTGGGCCATTATCACCATTAACTTTTTTATCGTGCAAATTGCCCCGGGCGGGCCGGTCGACCAGGCCATTGCCGCCATTGAGTTTGGCAACAGCGGCGGCATGCCCGGCGGCGGCGGAGAAGGCATGGGCGCCAGCCATGCGCGAACCGGCGTGGGGAATATCAGCGAAAGCCACTACCGCGGCGGGCGCGGGCTGGATCCTGAAGTGATCGCCGAGATCACCCATCGCTACGGCTTTGATAAGCCGATACACGAGCGCTATTTCAAGATGCTCTGGGATTATATCCGCTTTGATTTTGGCGATAGCCTGTTCCGCAGTGCGTCCGTATTAACGTTGATCAAGCAAAGCCTGCCGGTTTCGGTCACGCTGGGGCTGTGGGGGACGCTGATTATCTATCTGGTCTCTATACCGCTCGGGATCCGAAAAGCGGTGCATAACGGCAGCCGCTTCGATATCTGGAGCAGCACCTTCATCATCATCGGCTATGCTATTCCGGCGTTTCTGTTTGCCGTTCTGCTGATTGTCTTCTTTGCCGGAGGCAGCTATTTCGACATCTTCCCGCTGCGGGGGCTGGTCTCCGCCGATTTCAGCACGCTGCCGTGGTACCAGAAAATCACCGACTATCTCTGGCATATCACGCTGCCGGTGCTGGCGACGGTGATCGGCGGGTTTGCCGCCCTGACCATGTTAACGAAAAATGCCTTTCTCGATGAAATCCGCAAGCAGTATGTCGTGACCGCCCGCGCCAAAGGGGTCAGCGAGAAGCAGATTATGTGGAAACACGTTTTCCGCAACGCCATGCTGCTGGTGATTGCCGGATTTCCAGCCACGTTCATCAGCATGTTTTTTACCGGCTCGCTGCTGATTGAGGTGATGTTCTCGCTCAACGGTCTCGGCCTGCTGGGCTACGAAGCCACCGTATCGCGCGATTATCCGGTAATGTTTGGCACGCTCTATATTTTCACCCTGATTGGCCTGCTGCTGAATATCATCAGCGATATCAGCTATACGCTAGTCGATCCCCGAATTGATTTTGAGGGCCGCTGATGCCGCGTTTAAGCCCCGTTAACCAGGCCCGCTGGGCCCGTTTTCGCCATAACCGCCGCGGCTACTGGTCGCTGTGGATTTTTGCTGTCCTGTTTGTCCTGAGCATGTGTTCGGAGCTGATCGCCAACGACAAACCGTTGCTGGTGCACTTTAACGACCGCTGGTACGTGCCGGTACTGGCTAACTACAGTGAAAGCGACTTCGGCGGCCCGTTTGCCACCCCGGCGGAGTACCAGGATCCGTGGCTGCGCCAGCAGATCGAACAGCACGGCTGGGCCCTCTGGGCTCCGGTACGCTTTGGCGCCAACAGCATTAACTTCGCGACCACAACCCCCTTCCCTTCTCCGCCCTCTGCGCAAAACTGGCTGGGAACAGACGCCAACGGCGGCGACGTGCTGGCGCGCATCCTCTACGGTACGCGGATTTCTATTCTCTTTGGATTAATGCTGACCGTCTTCTCCAGCGTAATGGGCGTAGTGGCCGGCGCCGTTCAGGGCTACTACGGCGGAAAAATTGACCTGTGGGGGCAGCGTATCATCGAAGTCTGGTCCGGTATGCCAACGCTGTTTCTGATCATTCTGCTTTCCAGCGTGGTACAGCCGGGCTTCTGGTGGCTGCTGGGCATCACCGTTCTGTTTGGCTGGATGGCGCTGGTGGGCGTGGTGCGGGCAGAGTTTCTGCGCACCCGTAATTTCGACTATATTCGCGCCGCTCAGGCGTTAGGCGTGAGCGATCGCGCAATCATCTTCCGCCATATGCTTCCCAATGCGGTAGTGGCGACCCTCACCTTCCTGCCCTTTATTCTGTGCAGCTCCATCACCACCCTCACCTCGCTGGACTTTCTGGGCTTCGGCCTGCCGCTGGGGTCGCCGTCGCTCGGCGAACTGCTGCTGCAGGGCAAGAACAACCTGCAGGCGCCGTGGCTGGGCATCACCGCCTTTCTTTCCGTGGCCGTGCTGCTTTCGCTGCTGATTTTTATTGGCGAAGCCGTGCGCGATGCCTTCGATCCCAACAAGGCGGTATAAGATGACGCAGCCACTTCTCAGTATTGATCGCCTGTCGATTGCCTTCTCGAAGCAGGGCGAGACCCGTACCGTGGTCACCGACCTGTCGCTGCAGATCCAGCGCGGTGAAACGCTGGCGCTGGTGGGTGAATCCGGTTCGGGCAAGAGCGTCTCGGCGCTCTCCATCCTGCGTCTGCTGCCCTCCCCGCCCGTGAGCTATCCGCAAGGGGATATTCTGTTCCACGGCAGTTCGCTGCTGCACGCTGATGAACATACCCTGCGCGGTATTCGCGGCAATAAGATTGCCATGATCTTCCAGGAGCCGATGGTGTCGCTCAACCCACTGCATACGCTGGAAAAACAGCTCTATGAAGTGCTGTCACTTCATCGGGGGATGCGCAAAGAGGCCGCGCGGGGCGAAATTCTGGATTGTCTGGAACGTACAGGCATACGCAACGCGGCCAAACGGCTGAATGATTTTCCGCATCAGCTCTCCGGCGGCGAACGCCAGCGGGTAATGATTGCCATGGCCCTGCTCACGCGCCCCGAACTGTTGATTGCCGACGAGCCGACGACGGCGCTGGACGTCACGGTGCAGGCGCAAATTCTGACGCTCTTGAGGGAGCTGCGTGACGAGCTGGACATGAGCCTGCTGTTTATCACGCACAACCTGAGCATCGTGAAAAAGCTGGCCGACAGCGTCGCGGTCATGCAAAACGGGCGCTGCGTTGAACAGAATACCGCGTCCAAACTGCTGAACGCGCCGCAGCATCCCTATACGCAGCGCCTGCTCGACAGCGAACCTTCCGGCGACCCGGTGCCTCTCACGGCAGACAGCACACCGCTGCTACGCGTCGATGATTTATCCGTCTCATTCCCGATCCGCAAAGGCGTTCTGCGGCGCATCGTTGACCAGAACCCGGTGCTGAAAAATATCCGCTTCTCGCTGCGACCGGGTGAATCCCTGGGGCTGGTGGGCGAATCCGGTTCGGGGAAAAGCACTACCGGTCTGGCGCTGCTGCGCTTAATTGCCTCTCAGGGCGAGATCCTGTTTGACGATATGCCGCTGCACCGCTGGAACCGCCGCCAGATGCTGCCCGTGCGGCCCCGCATGCAGGTGGTATTTCAGGATCCCAACTCCTCGCTTAACCCGCGCCTCAGCGTGTTGCAGATTATCGAAGAGGGCCTGCGCGTTCACCAGCCTGGCCTGAGTGCGCAACAGCGGGAACAGGAGGTCATGCGGGTGATGGCGGAAGTGGGCTTAGATCCCGACACTCGCCACCGCTACCCTGCGGAATTTTCCGGCGGACAGCGCCAGCGTATCGCCATCGCCCGCGCGCTGATCCTGAAACCGGAGCTGATTATTCTGGATGAACCGACCTCGTCTCTGGACAGAACCGTACAGGCGCAGATCCTGGCGCTACTCAAAGGGCTACAGCAAAAGCACCGGCTGGCCTATATCTTTATCAGCCATGATCTACAGGTGGTTCGGGCGCTATGCCATCAGGTGATTGTGCTACGACAGGGTGAGGTGGTCGAACAGGGTGATTGCCAGCGCGTATTTGCTGCGCCAACGCAGAGCTACACGCGCCAGCTGCTCGCGGCAGACTAGCGCTTAAAACGGATACTGGCCGGAGAAAGGTTCAGCAATCGCAACGCCAAAGTTTTTCAGGCGGCAGGTCGCGGCGAATTCGTCCTGGCTTTTGACAAAAAGGCACGGCTCCCCTTCGCACTCCAGTACGGAGCTGTCCACTTCGATATCCGTCAGGGCCTGGCTGAGACGCTCCATCACCCGCCACGCATTTTCGTCGCTCGGGCTCAGCAGCTTGAGCGCCACCAGGCAATTCTCACAGCCCGCGACGCTTTGCGGAATCGGTTCAACTTTCGAACCTGCAAAACCCGCCGACCAGCGATAGCTCTGGGGCAAGCGATGGACAATGGAGAGTTGTAATGTATTCACGTTCGTTCCCCGGAAGCAAAATTTACTTCACAATTTATTTACATTTATAGTAACACATCATCGCCAACCTGCACTATTCAGCGCTTTTTTATCGGTATCGAGGCTCGCGTCGGCGCTATATGTACCCGTTTCTGCGATCTAACTCAACCTTTTTGAATACAATGATGTGACTTTTTACATAAATAGATTTTACATAAAATAAACAAACACGGGATAAACGAACGCGAGTTTGGTTGATATGCGTCAACAAAAAAGGCCCTTTCGGGCCTTATCTGCGCGTTAGTGCGCCGCTTTTCGCGGCCGGCTGGCATAAAGACAGAAAAGCACAGAGCTGGTTGCGCAAAAAGCCATCGCCCACAGCATAGGCCAGGCCGTAGTAAAGGTCGCCATAGAGAGTAACGCCCCGACGATGGCACCAATCCCGAAGCGGAAGGTTCCCGCTAGTGACGATGCGGTTCCCGCCATGTGCGGGAATTCGTCGAGGATCACCGCCATCGCATTGGATGAGATCATCGACACGCAGCCGACAAAGGCCGCCACGCCGATCACCAGCGCCCAGAAGCCCACGTCCAGAAACGCGCTCACCACCAGCCAGACCGCCATCACAAACTGGATCCACAGCCCGGCGCGGAACATGTTCAGCGCGCCCACCCGCCGGACAAAGCGGCTGTTAATTATGGTCAGGACAAACAGGAAGACGATATTGAGCGCAAAATAATAGCCAAAGTGCTGCGGCGAAACGTGGTTCAGTTCGATATAGACAAACGGCCCGGCGCTCAGGAAGGAGAACATTCCGGCGAAGCTGAACCCGCTCGCCAGCATGTAGCTCAGCACCCGCTTGTGGCGAAACAGCGAGGCAAAGTTGCCTATCGTGGTTCGAATATGAAATTTCTGGCGGCGCTCGACGGGCAGCGTTTCATCAATAAAGAAGAAAATCATCGCCGAGGCCAGCAGCGCGGCCAGCGCCAGGATCCAGAAAATCGCGTGCCAGCTAAACCACACCAGCACCGCACCACCGGCCATCGGTGCCACCAGCGGCGCAATCGTCGTCACCAGCATGACGAACGACATCATGCGGGAGAACTCTTCTTTCGGGTAGATATCACGCATCAGGGCGTTGATCACCACGCTCGCGGCAGCGGCGGCCAACCCGTGCAGGAAGCGCATGATAATCAGCTGATCGATACTCTGCGCCAGCGCACAGGCGACCGCTGCGGCCGCAAAGACCAGCGTCCCGCCAAGAATAACCGGCTTACGCCCCAGGCTGTCGGCCATTGGGCCATACAGCAGCTGTCCGAGCGCGAAACCGAGAATATAGGTGCTGAGCGTCATCTGCGCGCTGCCTGCCGGTACGCCAAACTGGGCGGAAATCACCGGCAGCGCAGGCAGATACATGTCGATAGACAGTGGCATCAGCATCGCCAGCAGGCCAAGAATGAAGACAATTTTGAACGACGAGTGTGGCCTGGTGGTCACAGGGTTCTCCTGAAATTAGTGAGAAGGCAGACCGACGCTGGCAATCTCTTCTTCCGTCAGCGGACGATATTCACCGGGCGCCAGGTCGGGATCGAGCGCAATCGCACCGATGCGTTCACGGTGCAGGCCCACAACGTGGTTACCCACGGCGGCAAACATGCGTTTCACCTGATGGTAGCGTCCTTCGCTGATGGTCAAACGGACCTCCGTCGGGGTGATGACCTCAAGCACGGCGGGTTTGGTCAGATCCTTTTCATTATGCAGCTGAACGCCTTTCGCGAATTGCTCTGCCGTGTCATCCGCAACCGGTGACTCCAGCGTGACCAGATAGGTTTTCTCACAGTGGTGGCGCGGGGAAGTGATGCGATGCGACCACTGACCGTCGTCGGTCATCAGCACCAGACCGGTGGTGTCGATGTCGAGGCGGCCCGCGGCGTGCAGCTTATGCGCCACCGGTTCGTCGAGGAAATAGAGCACCGTCGGGTGATCCGGATCGTCCGTTGAGCAGACATAGCCTTCCGGCTTATTGAGCATGAAATAGCGGGGACCGTGCTGCTGGGTCAGCGGATTGCCGTCGTACTCAACCTGATGGTCAGGCTGCAGTTTGAACGCGCTGTCTCGCACAATGTCGCCATCCACGGTAACGCGGTTGGCGCGAATTTCGCGCCCGGCAATAGCGCGGCTTACGCCGAGTTGCTGAGCGATAAACTTATCAAGTCGCATGAAATCTTTTTAGCCTTAATGGTGCTGGAAGTCGGACCGTGCGTCCGAAAAAAGAAGCAGTCAGGAACGGTTCAGTATAATGGTCTGGTTGCGCCACTCAAGGGAAAAAGTTTCGTGGCATACTATATGCGGATTAACGAAACAGAGACCCCATGACTTTTACACTTCGTCCCTATCAGCAGGAAGCCGTTGACGCGACGCTCGCCTGGTTCCGTAAACACCGGGAACCGGCGGCCATTGTCCTCCCGACCGGTGCAGGCAAGAGCCTGGTCATTGCCGAACTGGCGCGCCTGGCGCGCGGTCGCGTGCTGGTATTGGCCCACGTCAAAGAGCTGGTGGCGCAAAACCATGCCAAATATTGTGCGCTGGGGCTGGAAGCCGACATTTTCGCCGCCGGGCTGAAGCGCAAAGAGAGCCACGGCAAAGTGGTTTTCGGCAGCGTACAGTCGGTGGCCCGTAACCTGGATCTGTTCCGCAGCGAGTTTTCGCTGCTGATTGTCGACGAATGTCACCGCATCAGCGATGACGACGACAGCCAGTATCAGCAAATCCTCACTCACCTTAAAGAGGTGAACCCTCACTTACGCCTGCTCGGCCTGACGGCAACCCCGTTTCGTCTGGGCAAAGGCTGGATCTACCGCTTTCATTATCATGGCATGGTGCGCGGCGACGAGAAAGCGCTGTTCAGCGACTGTATCTATGAACTTCCGCTGCGCTACATGATTAAGCACGGCTACCTGACGCCGCCCGAGCGGCTGGATATGCCGGTCGTGCAGTACGATTTCAGCCGCTTACAGGCGCAGAGCAACGGGCTGTTCAGCGAGGCGGATCTTAACCATGAGCTGAAAAAACAGAAGCGGATCACGCCGCATATCATCAGCCAGATTGAAGAGTTCGCGCAAACGCGTAAAGGGGTGATGATTTTTGCTGCCACTGTCGAACACGCGCGCGAAATCACGGGACTGCTACCCGCTGACGACGCAGCGCTGATCACTGGCGAAACGCCCGGCCCGGAGCGCGACAGGCTGATTGAGGCTTTCAAAGCCCAGCAGTTCCGCTACCTGGTGAATGTCTCCGTATTAACCACCGGGTTTGACGCCCCGCACGTCGACCTGATTGCGATTCTGCGCCCGACGGAATCCGTCAGCCTGTATCAGCAGATTGTCGGCCGTGGCCTGCGCCTGGCGCCGGGCAAAACCGACTGCCTGATACTGGATTACGCCGGCAACCCGCACGATCTGTACTCCCCGGAAGTGGGCGCGCCAAAAGGCAAAAGCGACAACGTGCCGGTACAGGTGTTTTGCCCGGCCTGCGGCTTTGCCAACACCTTCTGGGGAAAAACCACCGCCGACGGCACGCTGATTGAACACTTTGGCCGCCGCTGTCAGGGCTGGTTTGAGGATGATGAGGGGCATCGCGAGCAGTGCGATTTCCGCTTCCGCTTCAAAAACTGCCCGCAGTGCAACGCCGAAAATGACATCGCCGCCCGCCGTTGCCGCGAGTGCGACACGGTGCTGGTGGACCCGGACGACATGCTGAAAGCGGCGCTGAAGCTGAAAGATGCGCTGGTGTTGCGCTGCTCCGGCATGGCGCTGCAGCCCGGCGCGGATGAAAAAGGCGAATGGCTGAAAATCACCTATTACGATGAGGATGGCGCTGACGTCAGCGAACGGTTCAGGGTTCAGACGCCTGCCCAGCGTACGGCATTTGAGCAGCTGTTTATCCGGCCGCATACCCGTACGCCTGGCGTGCCGCTGCGCTGGATAACCGTGGCGGATATCGTGCATCAGCAGGCGCAGCTGCGCCACCCCGACTTCGTGGTCGCCCGTAAGAAAGGCCAGTTCTGGCAGGTTCGCGAGAAGGTCTTTGACTATGAAGGTCGCTTCCGTCGGGCAAATGAATTGCGCGGCTAACGGGACTTTTCATTGATGTGCGGGGCATTTGAGTATAAAATGCCGCCCGCTTCACATCCGTGGGGCAGAACACTCACCTGCTGCTGGGTCGCCTGTAGTAGGGTTTTAAATACAGAGAGAAATCAATGTTCACTATCGAAGCAGAAGTACGTAACGTGCAGGGTAAGGGTGCGAGCCGCCGCCTGCGTAACGCTAACAAGTTCCCGGCTATCGTTTACGGTGGCGAAGCTGCTCCAGTTGCTATCGAACTGGATCACGACAAAGTGTGGAACATGCAGACCAAAGCTGAGTTCTACAGCGAAGTTCTGACCATCGTTGTTGGCGGTAAAGAAGAAAAAGTGAAGGTTCAGGCTGTTCAGCGTCACGCGTTCAAGCCAAAACTGACTCACATCGACTTCGTTCGCGCGTAATCGCAAACCTGTCGAGAAAACCCCGCTTCGGCGGGGTTTTTTTATGGCTGCTATTTACCGCCAGACGTGCGGCGCTGAAGCTGATCGCGCAGATTCGGCGGCGTGCCTTTGATGGTCAGGGTATCGGTGGCTGGATCCCAGAAAATGCGTTCCCCTAACAGCATGGCGTCAAAGTTGATGGTTAACCCACCGCCGCTGCCGGCAAATTTGGTTAACTGACGCAGCGTGCTGCGATCCGCCGGGAAGCTCTCCTCAAGCTCATAGCCCTTCTCCGCGGTGAATTCCTGGAAGCTCACTTCGCTGACGCCCGCCAGCTCTTTTGACAGGGACTCCAGTTCAATCTCTTCCCCCGCCTGCAGCTGCTCGTTGCAGTAGCTGTAAACCTGCTGACGCACGGTCTGGCGTTCAGATTTATCGAGTTGCGCTTCCGCCGTGAAGTCATCAACGGCCTGCAGCAGCCCTTTGTTCTGCGCTTTGGCGTTCAGGCCTTCGCTGGCACCGAGGAAGTCCATAAAGAAATCCGCCACTTTGCGGCCCACCCGCCCCTTCAGGAAGGTGAGGTAGCGGGTCGACTCCGGGTTAGTTTCCCACTCGGTCAAATCAATACGCGCCACAATATCCGCATGGTTGATATCCAGATAGTGCGTTGAGCTGATGTCCAGCTGCTCGTTCACGCGCATGCTGCTTAAGTTATTCAGCACGGTAACCAGCAGGTACTCGACCGCCAGGTAACGATAGTGGCAGAACAGGACAATACCGCCGTCGGCGAACGGATATTTCGCCAGCTCGTCGCGCAGACGCCCGGTTGCCGCGCGGCTAAACGCCAGGAAATCCTCCTCGCCCTGACGCTGCAGGCGCAGGCTATCGGCCAGCTCACTCTCTTCGCTGAACAGACCATAGGCTTTATTTTTAGCGCTGTAGACGCGATGCAGCTCTGCCATCATTTCCACAACGGTTGCCGTGGGTTCCAGTAACGAATCGCGTAGCACCACTTCAAGGGTTTGCTCATCACGCTTGATAAGCTGGTGCAAGGCAATCTGGTTGATTTCCAGACTCATGATAAACTCTCCTTTTAGACCGGGCGGTATTCAACCACCACCAGGACATGTGTGCAACAACAGATAAAAAAGGGGAAAAAAAGCTGTTGCTACGGTAATATGTTGCCCTTTCATCAACAAACTGATTTTGATTTATGCCACAACATTCCCGCTACAGTGATGAACACGTTGAACAACTGCTCAGTGAGCTGGTCAACGTACTGGAAAAACATAAAACGCCGACCGATCTCTCCCTGATGGTTTTGGGAAATATGGTCACCAACCTTATCAACACCAGCGTTGCTCCGGCTCAGCGTCAGGCGATCGCCAAATCTTTCGCCCAGGCGTTACAGTCATCCGTCAGCAACGACCAGGCCCATTAAGGGAAACGAACAACAGTTTATGGTGACGAATCGTCAGCGCTACCGTGAAAAAGTCTCCCAGATGGTCAGCTGGGGACACTGGTTTGCCCTGTTCAACATTCTGCTAGCGACGGTAATTGGCTGTCGTTATCTGTTTGTCGCAGACTGGCCCACAACGCTAACCGGGCGTATCTACTCCTGGATAAGCGTTGTTGGTCACTTTAGCTTTTTGGTATTCGCCACCTATCTGCTGATCCTGTTTCCTCTGACGTTTATCGTCATGTCGCAGCGTTTGATGCGGTTCTTGTCCGCAATCCTTGCGACGGTGGGGATGACGCTGCTGCTTATCGACAGTGAAGTGTTCACCCGCTTCCACCTGCATCTCAACCCTATCGTCTGGGAACTGGTGATCAACCCCGACCAGAACGAAACGGCCCGCGACTGGCAGCTGATGTTCATCAGCGTTCCGGTGATCCTGTTGATTGAGATGCTGTTTGCCACCTGGAGCTGGCAAAAGCTCCGCAGCCTGACCCGACGCCGCCATTACGCGAAGCCCGTCGCCGCGCTCTTTTTCGTCTCATTTATCAGTTCGCATCTCATGTATATCTGGGCGGATGCGAACTTCTATCGCCCTATTACCATGCAGCGCGCTAACCTGCCGCTCTCTTATCCGATGACGGCCCGTCGTTTCCTTGAGAAACACGGCCTGCTTGATGCCCAGGAGTACCAGCGCCGTCTGGTCGAACAGGGTAATCCGGAGGCGGTTAGCGTGCAGTATCCACTGAGCGATCTGCGCTATCGCGATATGGGTCGCGGGCAAAACGTCCTGCTGATTACCGTCGATGGCCTCAACTATTCTCGTTACGAGAAGCAGATGCCTGCGCTGGCCGATTTCGCGAGTCAGAACGTATCGTTTACCCAACATATGAGTTCAGGTAACTCAACCGATGCAGGTATCTTTGGCCTGTTCTATGGCATTTCTGCCGGATACATGGACGGCGTGCTGTCTGCGCGCATTCCTGCGGCGCTGATCACCGGGCTTAATCAGCAGGGCTATCAGTTAGGGTTGTTCTCATCGGACGGCTTCAACAGTCCACTGTACCGCCAGGCGCTGCTCTCTGATTTCTCACTGCCTGCCGCGCAGAGCCAGTCTGATGCCCAGACCGCAAACCAGTGGATAAACTGGCTGCAGCGCTACGCGCAGGAAGATAACCGCTGGTTCTCGTGGGTGGCCTTTAACGGCACAACGCTTAACGACAGCAACCAGGCTAGCTTTGCGCGCCGCTACGGCCGCGCGGCCAGCGATGTTGACGCACAGATTGGCCGCGTGCTTGACGCGCTACGTGAATCAGGCAAGCTTGATAACACGGTCGTGATCGTGACCGCGGGGCATGGCGTACCGTTAGGCGACGAGACGAAGAGCATGAGCTGGTCACGTCCAAACCTGCATGTTCCGCTGGTGATCCACTGGCCGGGAACGCCGGCGCAGCGCATCAATATGCTCACAGAACATAAAGATGTCATGACGACCCTGATGCAGCGCCTGCTGCACGTCAGTACGCCAGCAAACGAGTATTCGCAGGGGCAGGATCTCTTCAGCGCCACGCGCCGCCATAACTGGGTGACTGCAGCTGACGGCAACACGCTGGTGGTGACCACGCCGAAGCTGACGCTGGTGCTGAACAGCAACGGGAACTATCAGACCTATAATCTGCAGGGTGAACGGCTGAAGGACCAGAAACCACAGCTTAGCCTGCTGTTACAGGTTCTGACGGATGAGAAGCGCTTCATCGCTAACTGATTAATAATAAACCAGTTAGCGACGGATTCCCTTGCATTCGAAACGGAATCGAGTAGTATTCTTTCTATGCGTCGGCACGTAGCGCAGCCTGGTAGCGCACCGTCATGGGGTGTCGGGGGTCGGAGGTTCAAATCCTCTCGTGCCGACCAAAAACACATTGAAAACCAGCCTATTACGGCTGGTTTTTTATTTTGCCTCGTCCGGTGTTTTGCGCAGGTACATCAGTGTAACCAGACAAATCACGGCTCCGGCATAAAACGTATATTCCGCGCCAAACCTTTCCCAGATGGCCCCGGCGCCCAGGCTGGCGACTAACAATCCCACGCCGCTGACCAGACTAAAAATGCCGTAGGCGGTACCGCGCAGATCCGCAGGTGCCGTTTTTGCGATCATTGCCGCCAGCAGCCCCTGCGTCATCCCCATATGCACTCCCCAAAGCGCAACGCCCAGAAGCATTCCAGCCCAGTGGGTGCTTAGCGCCAGCACAATATCTGCCCCAATCAGCATCACCAGGCCCCACTGCAGTAGTCGGGTGTGGCTCATCCCGTCCGATAACTTGCCAAACGGATAGGCTGACAGAAAATAGAGCAAATTCATGGCCACCATCACCAGCGGGATCAGCGCCAGCGGCACCCCCGACTGCTGTGCGCGCAGGACAAGAAAGGCTTCACTGAAACGTGCGAGCGTGAAGATGGCGCCCAGGCCAATAACCCACCAGCAGCCTTTCCCGAGGCGCCTGAGGTTCTCTTTTTTGATGGGGTTCTTGCGTTTATGTTCGACGGGCGTTTTCGGCTCATGCAGGCCGAAGAAAAGCAGCGCCACGGCGAAGACGCCGGGGATCACTGCGATCCAGAAGATAGTACGGAAATCATCGTTCCACAGCAGCATTAAGCCTACGGCCAGCAGCGGCCCGAGAAATGCGCCGACGGTATCCATCGACTGACGCAGCCCAAAGGCCGCGCCGCGAAGTTCCGGCGGCGTAACGTCAGCGACCAGCGCATCGCGCGGTGCGCCCCGGATCCCCTTCCCTACCCGGTCGATTAAGCGTGCCCCCAGAATCATGCCCGACGAAGAGGCGATAGCGAACAGCGGCTTACTCAGCGCGCCAAGACCGTAGCCCAGCACCGCCAGTCCTTTACGTTTACCCAGGTAGTCACTGATGGCACCGGAAAAAACTTTGATAAACAGCGCGGTGGCTTCAGCCAGGCCTTCAATCAAGCCAATGAAAATCACGCTGGCTCCCAGTGTCGTGACCATAAACAGCGGCAGCAGGCTGTGAATGATCTCCGAGGAGATATCCATCAGCATACTGACCCCACCCACAACCCAGACGCCTTTCGGGATCCGGCTGAGCGTTGCAAACCGGGATAACATTGAACATCTCCTGCTTTATGTCGAACGACCTTGTTCGACACAGAATACCCTGGAAATGCGAATAAATATCATCACATATAAAAAAGCCAGCCCGCAGGCTGGCTTCTTATAGCAGGTGAATGCTCAGTGTTTTTCACGTCCGCCCAGGAAGAAAATGCCCAGCGGGATGGCCAGCAGAACGGTGAAGACAAGGCTGTAAACGAAGATCATCGCCGACTGCAGCACATACATGCTGGTAGTCCAGGCGGAGAGAGGAATGTTGTACTGTTCAATGACGCCAACAATGGTGGCCCGCCCGACGCACGCGGCAGCAATCATAAACACGACGAGTAGCGCCAGGAGGAACTTGCGGCCTTCAGGTGTTTTCAGTTTTGCACGAACCATCTCTCTTCCCTTTCACAGATGAATAACATTATCGATGGACTAAAATAACACGAACGCCCGTCACACTCCACACCAGTACAAACACCTGCCAAAAAGGTTAATTCTAAGTTTATTACGCTGCATATAATGAAAATGTAAGTAAATCACACCAATCATTCACACTCGTTATGTTAGTCTGTTCAGGACCGTTTTGACATAAAGGAATGACAATGAAAAACGCACCTAAATTTGCCATCGCGCTTCTCGCCGCCGCGTGCGTCAGCACCAGCGCTTTCGCCAGCGACGCCCAAAAAGCGCAGCCGCTGGAAAAAGTTGCACCCTATCCGCAAGCGGAAAAAGGCATGAAGCGTCAGGTGATTCAACTGCCGGTTCAGCAGGACGAAGCGAATTACAAAGTCGAACTGTTAATTGGCAAGACGCTGGAAGTGGACTGCAATCAGCATCGTCTGGGCGGCCAGCTGGAAAGCAAAACCCTGGAAGGCTGGGGTTATGACTATTACGTCTTTGATAAAGTGACCTCTCCGGTCTCTACCATGATGGCCTGCCCGGACGGCAAGAAAGAGAAGAAATTTGTGACGGCCTATCTGGGCGACAACAGCCTGCTGCGCTACAACAGCAAGTTGCCGATCGTGGTATATACGCCTGAAAACGTGGAAGTAAAATATCGCGTGTGGAAGGCAGAAGAGACGGTCGGACAAGCGGTAGTACGTTAAAAACAAGTCGGGTGGCGGCTTCGCCTTACCCGACCTGCTAAACTAAAAACGGTAACAGATGTTACCGTTTTGCTTTTACCTTACAGCGCGATATCCGCAACCGGCTTGTTTTCCGGCTGAGGCTTCAGCTCCGCCTTCGGCGCAGCATCCGCAGCCTGCGGCTTCACGTACTGCAGCTGCAGCACGCGGCTGGTGTACTCCAGCTCTTGTTCCGTCGCATCCACGTTACCGTTCAGCTTCGTGCCGTAGGATGGAATAATGGTTTTCAGCTTCGCCTGCCATTCCGGGCTGGCAACTTTGTCTTTAAACACTTTTTCCATCAGGTGCAGCATGATTGGCGCAGCGGTAGATGCACCCGGTGACGCACCCAGCAGCGCGGCAATCGTGCCATCCTTATCGCTCACCACTTCGGTACCCAGACGCAGCACGCCGCCCTCTTTCGGATCGCGCTTGATGATCTGCACGCGCTGACCCGCCTGCCACAGACGCCAGTCTTCTTTCTTCGCCTGCGGATAGTACTCTTTCAGCGCCTCGAAGCGTTCTTCATCAGAAAGCATCACCTGGCTAATCAGGTATTTCACCAGGTCGAAATTATCCAGGCCCACGTCCATCATCGGTTTGACGTTAGAGGTGGTGGTCGCGCTCAGCAGATCCCAGAGGGAGCCGTTTTTCAGGAACTTGGTTGAGAAGGTCGCGAACGGTCCGAACAGCACCACGCGTTTACCGTCAAGCATACGGGTATCGATATGCGGGACGGACATCGGTGGCGCACCGACGGAAGCCTGACCGTACACTTTTGCCAGGTGACGGTTCACCACTTCCGGGTTCTCGGACACCAGGAACTGGCCGCCGACCGGGAAGCCCGCGTAGTCGTCAGCTTCAGGAATACCGGACTCCTGCAGCAGCTTCAGCGCCGCGCCGCCCGCACCGATGAAGACAAATTTCGCCTTAATGACGTGCTCGGCTTCATTGTTTTTCAGATCGGCAACCGTCACGCTCCAGCTGTTGTCCGCATTGCGCTTAAAGCCGCGCACTTCGGTGCTGAGCTGCAAATTGAAGTTATCTTTCTTCTTCAGGGACGCCACCAGCTGACGGGTAATTTCGCCGTAGTTCACGTCGGTGCCAATTTCGGTACGGGTCGCCGCCACTTTCTGGTTCGGGTCACGGCCTTCCATGACCAGCGGCGCCCACTCTTTAATCTGCGCGTGGTCTTCGGAGTATTTCATCCCACGGAACAGGGTGCTCTGCTGCAGCGCAGCGTAGCGCGCGCGCAGGAAATTCACGTTTTGCTCGCCCCACACAAAGCTCATGTGCGGCACGGTATTGATGAAGGAGTGCGGGTCGTGCATCACGCCGCTGTTGACCTGGTGAGACCAGAACTGACGCGAGATCTGGAACGCTTCATTGATCTCTACCGCCTTCTCGATACTAATGGAACCGTCCTTTTTCTGCGGCGTATAGTTCAGTTCCATGAGTGCCGAATGGCCCGTACCAGCGTTATTCCAGCCGTTCGAACTCTCCTGCGCCACGCCATCAAGGCGCTCGACCATGGTCATGGACCAGTCCGGCTGCAGTTCTTGCAGATAGGTTCCCAGCGTGGCGCTCATGATGCCGCCACCAATTAAAAGGACGTCCGTTTCCTGCTCTTTTGGTGCGTCTGCTTTCGCTGCCATTGAGACGGCGTTGAGCCCGACGGCCAGAGAAAAGAGCATGGCAGTCATTTTTTTCATAATTTATGCCTTAGTGTAAAAGTGCTTGATGCGTGGAAATTGCAGGTGAAAAAAGCTGCGTGGGCACGGTAACAACTTTTAAATATTGTTTAAAGGTTACGAAATTATTGTAATTGTGAAATTTAATGATGGATTGTTTGTAGGGGATTGCGGCGCGCAACTGGTATAAGGAGGAATTTATGGCTACTATGCTGCACTTTGTGATCGCGCGCACGGAAGCCTGCCCTAACCAGCGAACTGTTATGTCCTTACCTCATTCTGCCGTATCCCCTGAAGACAGTGTAGCCAGCGTGCTGCACTCCCCTAAACAACTGGCGCGTGAAACGCTGGCGGGCGTGATTACCGCTCTGGCGCTGATCCCCGAAGTGATCTCATTTTCCGTGGTGGCGGGCGTTGACCCTAAGGTCAGCCTGATCGCCTCCGTGGTGCTGTGTCTTGCTCTCTCCGTGCTGGGCGGTCGTCCGGCGATGGTCACGGCTGCGGCCGGTTCCGTAGCGCTGGTGATTGGCCCGATGGTGCATCAGCACGGGGTGCAATACATTCTTCCCGCCGTGCTGATGGCTGGCGTGATCCAGATTCTGTTTGGCGTGCTGGGCATGGCAAGGCTGATGCGCTTTATTCCCCAGTCGGTGATGACCGGATTTGTTAACGCCCTTGGCATTTTGATTTTCTTCGCTCAGGTGCCGCATTTCTGGAGCCGAAGCCCGCTGATTGTGGGCCTGTTCGTGCTGACGCTGCTGATTGTGCTGTGGGTGCCGCGCTATATTAAAAGCGTCCCTTCCCCGCTGATTGCGATTGTGCTGTTAACCCTTTTCACCGTCACCACCGGTCAGATCCTGCCGACTGTCGGTGATGAAGGCTCAATGACTGGCGGTCTGCCTGGATTTACCGAGCTGCTGGTGCCGCTTAATTTACAGACGCTGAACATTATCTGGCCGTGCGCGTTGAGTATTGCCTTCGTTGGTCTGCTGGAGTCCCTGCTGACGGCAAAACTCGTGGATGAACTGACGGTTACGCCCTCCAGCAAGCGTCGCGAGAGCATCGGGCTGGGCGTGGGGAATATCATGGCCGGGCTCTACGGTGGCATTGCGGGCTGCGCGATGATCGGACAAACCATCGTTAACGTGGAGATGGGGAAAGGACGAAGCCGCATTTCAACCATTGCGGCGGGCATCGTGCTGCTGCTCCTGGTAACGGCGCTCAGCGAAGTGATGGCCAAAATCCCGATGGCGGTGCTGGCGGGGATTATGGCGATTGTTGCCGTCAAAACCTTCAGCTGGCACAGCCTTAAGCCCGCCACGATAAAAAAAGCCCCGGTTGCCGAAACGGTGGTGATGCTGGTGACGGTAGCCGCCACGGTATCAACCGGCAACCTGGCGGTTGGCGTGCTGGGCGGGATTATCGTCATGGCACTGATCCCCGCCCGCATTAAGCGTCGGGTTAAAGCAGAAAAATCGTTGCCAGCCCAAGAAAAATAAAGAAACCGCCGGTATCGGTGATGGCGGTGATCATCACGCTCGACCCCACCGCGGGGTCGCGCCCCAGTTTGGTCATCGTCAGCGGGATAATGACGCCCATCATCGATGCCACCAGCAAATTCAGCACCATCGCCAGCATCATCACGCCGCCTAAGGCCATATCGTCATACAGCCACCACGTGATGCCGCCCATAATGCCGCCCCATACCAGGCCGTTAATCAGCGCCACGCCCATTTCCCTGAAGATCAGAAAGGCGAAGTTACCGGGCTGAATATTTTCCAGCGCCAGCGCGCGGACGATCATGGTGATGGTCTGGTTTCCGGTGTTGCCGCCAATTCCGGCCACAATCGGCATCAGCGAGGCTAGCGCCACCAGCTGCGAGATGGTGTGTTCAAAGCCGTCAATCACACGGGAAGCGATGAAGGCAGTACACAGGTTAATAGCCAGCCAGGCCCAGCGGGTTTTCACCGCCTTACCGACGGAGGCGTGGACGTCATCTTCGGCGCTGATCCCGCCTAGCGCGCGCAGGTCGTTATCGGTCTCTTCATAAACCACGTCAACGATTTCATCGATGGTCAGACGGCCCATCAGCTTGCCAACGGAGTCTACGACCGCCGCACTCACAAGGTCATCACGTTCAAAGGTACGCGCCGCTTTTTCCGCATCGTCTTCCGGGGAGAAGACCATCGGCTCGTTTTCCATCACCTCGCTCACCCGCTGCTGGGCGCTGTTGAGCAGGATGGTTTTCAGCTCCAGCTCGCCAAGCAGGGTTTTATCCCGCGAGGTGACAAACAGCTTATCGGTGTTGTCCGGCATTTTGCCCAGGCGGCGCAGGTAGCGCTGCACGGTACCGAGCGTGACGTCCGGACGTACCGTGATAACGCCGAACTCCATGATCGCGCCAACGCTGTTTTTCTCGTAGTGCATCACCTGACGCACACGCGCACGTTCATCGGCAGGCAGAGAGGCCAGCAGGCGGCCGGTCAGGTTACGCGGCAGATGCTGTACAAGGTAAATCTGCTCGTCGATATCCAGGGTTTGCAGGGCGTCGAGGATATCCCGATCGCTCATCTCGTCGATCAGGTCATCCCAGACGTTTTCGGAGGCTTCAAGCAGAACCTGGCCGCGCTCGTGATCCTGTACCAGGCGCCAGAGGGCGTGACGCTCTTCCGAAGGAAGCGCTTCCAGGGTATCCGCCAGATCCGGCGGCGGTAAATGAGCAACCAGCGCACCTACCTCAGCAATATCGTCGGCTAAGGTGCCGACATCATATTGCTCAGCCAGGGTCAGTTTGCCTAATAGCGTAGACGTGACCGCTTTATCGGTCGTGAGAAGCCAGATGAGTCGCGCACGTTCCTGGTCACGCTGCCTGGCGCTGTTTTTCTTTAATACCGACATCAATCATAAATCCATTAAATGAGTTGAGACTAAGCATAGCGCGAGGATATGTAAATAAGAATAAACAGCGAGGCGGGATGGAGAAAAAAGCGGCATTACGGCCACGATTATCCCCTCTCCCTGTGGGAGAGGGTTAGGGTGAGGGCATCAGGCCGTGCGCGCCACCGCGTCACGCGACGCCGCATCGCGCTCGTCGCCGGTAAGCTCGCTCAGCCTGCCGTCGCGCATCTCCAGCAGACGGTCGGCGTGAATGAAGTAATGATCGTCGTGGCTGATGGCGAAAATGGTCTTGCCCATCTCCTGCATAAGCGGCAGCAGCACCTGATAAAACTCGCGACGGAAGTGCGGGTCCTGATCCGCCGCCCATTCATCCAGCAGGATGATGTCACGCTCTTCCGCCAGCGCCAGCAGCAGCGCCACGCGCTTCTTCTGCCCCTTAGAGAGCTTGAGGTTCAGGATTTTGCCGTCCTGGAGCTCCAGCTTGTGCGACATCTGCAGCTGCGCAAGCCATTTCTCAACCAGCGCCGGATTGGCCTGCTGCCCTTCCGGCCCCAGCAGCTGGTCAAACAGCCAGACATCGGTGAATACCGCTGAGAAAAGCTTGCGGTAATCCTCGGGTTTCTCCGCGCTCAGCGCCTTACCGTCCAGCAGGATCTCGCCCGACTGCGGCTGGTAAAGTCCGGTGAGCAACATCGCCAGCGTGGATTTTCCGCTACCGTTGCCGCCGATGAGGAACAGCAGTTCGCCGCGGTGAATCGTCAGATTGACCGGTCCCACGGAGAAGGCGTTGTCCTGATAGCGGAACGTCACGTCGCGCAGCTCCAGGGTCTGCCAGTTCGGGAAGGCCTGCGGGCGCGGGAATTCAGCCTTAAATGGCGCCAGATCGAACTTCTTAAGCTTGTTAAACGCCACCTGTGCGCTTAGCAAGGTGGGCAATGCGCCGACGGCCGAGAGCAGCGGCGTACGCAGGAACAGCAGGGTCAGCGAGTAGGTCGCCGCCACGTTGGTGTCCGCCCAGCCCAGGCTGTTCGCCATCCAGAATACCAGGCCAATGGCGCCCAGCATCATAATGTTGGACCAGTTCACCGCGCTCAGGTGGAAGGTATCGGCGCGAATAATGTGGTGCCGGTATTCGCGTGCGTCCGGGATATAGAGGTTATTGAAGATATGCTCGGCACGCTCGCGGTTGAGGGTCAGCTCTTTGCGCCCTTCCAGTACCGTCTGGTAATCGTTATAGAGCTTATCTTCCGTTTCGCGCAGAACCGCCATGTGTTTATAGACGCGCGACACCAGCATGAAACCGCCCCAGATGGTGATGGCAATCCACACCGCGGTCACCGCCAGCATTTTGGTCGAAAGCCAGGCGAGATAGGCCGCCGAGCCAAAGGTCAGGATGATCCCCTGCACCAGCTCCGGCAGGCGGACAAACGCGATGGTAATCGCGCGCACGTCGCTGGTCAGCCCCGCCAGCAGGGAGGCGCTGCCGAGCTGCTCCACGCGCTCAACCTGCGTGTCGAGGATCCGCTTGATGAACTCGCTGCGCAGGCGGAAAACGAAATGGTGACCAAGCGCGGTCAGCGCCAGCTGAGAGCCGAGCGTAACCGCCATCAACAGCAGCAGCAGGCCGAGAAACTCCGGCAGAACCGAGAGTGAGGTATCGACCATTTCGATCAGCCGCACGTTTATAAACGCGATCAGGCCAATACCCAGCGCCGCGCTGGCAAGGCTTAAGGCCATTACGGCAATGAAGGGCCAGCGGTACTGACGCCAGACAAGAAGAAGTAGTTGCATGCAGGCAATCCGGACAATAAAAATCAGCCAGCAGTGTAAACTGCCCTGAGCGGACATCAAGAATAATTCTTATTTTTGTTTGTTCAATCCCGCCTGACGGAAAGTCAGATTATAGCGGTACTCGCCAGTGAGGGGATGAACCCCGGGCTTCAGGGGCTGAATGCCGTGATAGTACAGCCGTGACTCCCTGCCCCACACCACCACGTCGCCGTGCTCCAGCATAATGCGCCTGAGCGGATCGTTGCGGCGCAATCCGCCAAACTGGAAGACGGCGGGCAGACCCAACGATACCGAGACGATGGGCGCGCGCAGATCGGGCTCATCTTTGTCCTGATGCAGGGAGAGCTTCGCGCCGATGGCGTAGCGGTTAATCAGGCAGGCATCCGGCCGGAAGTCAGGGTAATCTGCTGCAACGGCAGCCTCGTGACAAAGCGCCTGAAACACCGCAGGCATGGGAGGCCACGGCCGGCCGGTCGTGGGATCGTTCGGGGCATACACATACCCACGTTCGTTCGTCGCCCACCCCAGTTCGCCGCAGTTGGCCATGGCCACCGACATGGTGTAGCCGCCCGGCGTCACCATATGGCGAAACGGTGAAACCGCCGTGACTTCTTCAATACCGGCAAGCAATGCCGCCGCACGGGAGAGTGCAAAGCGGCGCAGGATCGCTGCCCCGGGCGCAAGCGGCTCCTGCCACGGTTCAGCATCCGCAAAAAGATCGAGCATTATCCCTCCCGGCGTTTCGCCTCACGTTTCAGTAATAGCGCTTTTCGCGCCGCCCCCCAGCGATAGCCCGACAGCGCGCCGTCGGTGCGGACCACGCGGTGACAGGGGATCACAATCGCCAGCCTGTTTGCCGCACAGGCACCCGCGACGGCACGCACCGCGTTGGGCTGGCCAATCGCCTTCGCCACCTGCTGATAGCTGGCCGTTTCCCCGCAGGGGATGTCACGAAGGGCCTGCCAGACCCGCTGCTGGAACGCGGTGCCGCGTATATCCAGCGGCAGCGCCAGCGGCACCGCGTGGTTATCAATACTGGCAATGACCTGTCTGATACGCTGGGCAAAGGCATCTTCCTGCGGGGCAGGCTCCGCGTTTGGAAACAGCGTCGCAAATTCTTCTGCCAGTTTGGTATCGTTGTCGCCCAGCAGTATCGCGCAAATCCCCCGCTCGCTTTCCGCAACCAGGCAGCGTCCCAGCGAACAGTCGCCGATGGCGTAACGCACCGCCACCTCGCCTTTGCGGTACTGCTTCGCCGTCATGCCCAGCGCATCGTTAGCTTTGCGGTAATAGCTGCTGCTGTCGGGAAACCCTGCCGCCAGCACGGCATCGGTAATTTTGTTTCCCTGCGCAAGCGCCGCGCGCAGACGCTGCCCCCGCGCCGCCTGCTGCCAGGATTTTGGGGTCATCCCGGTGACGGACTTAAACAGCCGATGGAAATGGAAAGGACTCATGGCGATCTGCTGCGCCAGGCCTTCAAGCGTCAGCGCGGGATCCTGCTCCAGAAGGCGACAGGCGTGCTCCACTTTCGCCAGCTTTTGCTGATTCGGATCGCGTTTGTCCGGCATGCAGCGCTTGCACGGGCGAAACCCTGCCTGAACGGCATGCTGGACATCGGGATAAAAGCAGACGTTTTTACGCAGCGCGTGACGGGCGCGGCATGACGGGCGGCAGAAAATCCCCGTCGTCTGCACGGCAAAGACAAACCGATTGTCAGCGCGCGGATCGCGAGCCAGAACGGCCTGCCAGCGATCCTCATCATTCATATAGGTTGGATTTTTCATCATCAGCTCCTCTTACAAGCATACCTTTAGCGTGCCCGAGTGCCAGTGATAAAAAACCCGCAACCTTGCTTTTTAATTTTTGTCGCTCACCAGGAAGCTGTTGAACTGCGGCGAGCTCCAGGTTTTGAACCCGTCGCCCTCTTTAGTGATCATATAAACCGCCAGTCCTTCCTGACGAACCACCTCTTTGGCTTTTTCCGGGCCGAGAACCATTAATCCGGTATCCCAGGCGTCGGCTTCCAGCGCAGTCGGCGCAATCACGGTCACCGAGACCAGGTTATGCGTGATGGGACGTCCGGTCAGCGGATCGATCACGTGCGAAATACGCTTCCCGTCGAGCTCGTAATAGTTACGGTAGCTCCCGGAAGTGCTGATGCCGTGCCCGTTAATATCCACAATGGCCTGTACGGCGTTTTGGCGATCGGTCGGTTTTTGAATCGCCACGCGCCACGGTTTACCGCTGGCGTTCATGCCCCGGCTGACTAACGCGCCGCCCACGGAGACCAGGTAGCGCGATATCCCTTCCTGCGTCATCAGCGCGGCAAGGTGATCCGCCGCGTAACCTTCACCTACCGTCGACAGATCGACAAACAGATCGGGGATATCTTTCTGCAGATACTGCTGGCCGTACTGGTTGATCACCGTCAGATGCTTTAGCCCTGTCCGGGCGCGGGCATCATCAATGGCCGCCTGATCGGGTGTGGTATCCGGCTGTTTGTTCGGGCCAAACCCCCAGAGATTGACCAGAGGCCCGACGGTGACATCCATCGCGCCGTTGGTTTTATATCCCACGCGCATTGATTCGGTGACGATATCGGCCATCGCTTCGCTCACCGGCCACAGGGAGGTACTGGTAGAAAGATTAAAGCGCATCAGCGCCGAGTCATTTTTATAGGTTGAGAGCAGCTGGTCGTCGGCGTCCAGCTGAGACTGGATTTTACCGCGAAGTTCATCAGCGCGCGTTTTATCCAGGCCCATCACGCTGACGCGCCAGAAGGTGCCCATCGTTTTGCCTTCGAGCACCGTCGCGGCGGGTGCATCGGTTTTCGCCACGGGCGCGGAATCGTCACACGCGGTCAGGAAAAAAAGCATAGCCAGAAAGCTGGCGCGTAAAAAAGTCATGTCCATTCATTATTATCCTCATGCCAGGGCGGCAAGAGTACACCAAAACGGTTGCATTGTGAGGCCAAAAAAAAGCACAAAAAAGGGGCCTTCAGGCCCCTTAGTCACACGATGACGCGATTAGAACTGGTAAACCAGACCCAGCGCGACGATATCATCAGTGCCGATACCGGCCTGACGGGTGAACTCATTTTCATCAACCAGGTTGATTTTGTAATCCACGTAGGTGGACATGTTTTTGTTGAAGTAGTAAGTCGCACCCACATCAACATATTTCAGCAGATCCTGATCGCCGTAACCTTCGATGTCTTTACCTTTGGACTGCAGGTAAGCCACGGATGGACGCAGGCCGAAGTCGAACTGGTACTGAGCAACCACTTCGAAGTTCTGCGCTTTGTTAGCAAAACCGTAAGCGGTAGTCGGGCTGCTGCCGTTAGAGGTACCGAAGCGGGTTGCGTTGTAGGTCTGAGAGTACTGCGCAGCCAGGTAGATGTTGTTGGCATCATATTTCAGGCCGCCAGAATAGACTTCTGCGTGATCGCCGTTACCGTAAACGCCCGGTGCGTTCTGGTCAGCGGTACGTTTGGAGGAGGACATCGCACCACCCACGCTGAAGCCTTCGCCCAGGTTATAGGTTACGGATGCACCGTAGCCGTCGCCGTTCTGTTTCAGCAGGCTGCGTCCACCGACGTTTTCGCCGCTTACGCTACCGTTTTTACCCTGATACTGCAGCGCAAAGTTCAGGCCATCCACCAGACCAAAGAAGTCCTGGTTACGATAGGTCGCCACGCCGTTAGCACGAGACTGCAGGAAGTTGTCTGAGCCGTAGGTATCGCCGCCAAATTCTGGCAGAACGTCAGTCCAGGAAGTTACGTCGTAGATCACGCCGTAGTTACGACCGTAATCGAAAGAGCCCGCTTCAGCGAATTTCAGACCAGCAAACGCCACACGCGTCCAGGACTGGTTGTCGCTTTCAGTCGTGTTGCCCTGGATCTGGTATTCCCACTGGCCGTAACCGGTCAGCTGATCGTTAACCTGAGTTTCGCCTTTGAAGCCAAGACGCATGTAGGTCTGGTCGCCGTCAGCACTCTTGTCGTCAGAGAAATAGTGCAGACCATCAACTTTGCCGTACAGATCTAATTTGTTGCCATCTTTGTTATAAATTTCGGCCGCATTTGCTGCGCCTGCTACCAGCAGTGCTGGTACCAGGAGGGACAGTACTTTAACTTTCATTTTATTAACCCTCTGTTATATGCCTTATAATTGCCACTGCTTACTGGTTAACCCTCATTAACCAGTCGGCAAATTCATTCTCCGCAAAATTACAGAATAATCCAACGCGAATATGATACGAAAACTTTGAAGATGTTTCATTTACCCATCAACATGTTTCAAAATGTAAATGAAAAGGAACTTTTACAAAGCACAAAAAGCTTAGAAATTTAGCACTTATAATCAAAACGAAAAATGACCCAATAAATATCAAAGAGTTAAAATAAAAAACGTTACCGCACTGAATGACAAAACAAGATCGACTCCAGTCTCTAAAATAACTCTCGCTATCATCATTAACTTTATTTATTACCGTCATTCAGCTTTGAATGTCTGTTTATCCCTAATTCAACCGGATGCGTCGCATTCGGTTTTTTTTTACCCTTCTTTACGTAACTTTTCCTTTTTTGTGCTACCGCCGCGTAATTGTAACGACTATTAACTAAATTCACGCTCACCCCTGTGCATAACGGGAAAATTCGCTCAAAACTTAATTTCTTGTTAATTCGTGCTATTTTCTGACGAAATGCATTTTTTATTTGTACATGCATTATGTACTTGTACACATTTAAGGCGTACTTTTTCTCTCGCATGGGTCATCGAAAAAGTCGCTTGTTCAAGGACAGTGGCGCTGGAAATTCAGTTATTACCCTTTATACTGCCCTATCGCCACAGAGCACGACCATCACGGGTTAAAGATATCAATGAGTCAGACTGAAACTACCGCCCAAAGCAAATTCTCCCTTCTGCCCGGGAGCATCACCCGATTCTTTCTTCTTTTGATCGTGGTGCTGTTAGTCACAATGGGCGTGATGGTGCAGAGCGCGGTTAACGCCTGGCTGAAGGATAAGAGCTATCAGGTGGTGGATATTACCCACGCCGTACACAAGCGCATTGATACCTGGCGCTACGCCACCTGGCAGATTTACGACAACATTGCGGCAGCGCCTGCCAGCTCATCCGGAGATGGGCTTCAGGAGACGCGGCTGAAGCAGGATGTCTACTATCTCGAAAAACCGCAGCGTAAGACTGAAGCGCTTATCTTTGGCTCTCACGACAGCGCGACCCTTGAGATGACGCAGCGTATTTCGACCTACCTGGATACCCTCTGGGGCGCCGAAACGGTGCCGTGGTCGATGTACTATCTGAACGGTCAGGACAACAGCATGATCCTGATTTCGACGCTGCCGTTAAAAGATCTCTCTTCCGGATTTAAAGAGACGACGGTCGGCAGCATTGTCGACTCCCGCCGGGCAGAAATGCTGCAGCAGGCCAACGCCCTTGATGAACGTGAGAGCTTCTCATCGCTGCGCCGGCTGGCCTGGCAGAATGGTCACTATTTTACCCTGCGTACCACCTTTAACCAGCCGGGTCATCTGGCGACGGTCGTGGCCTTCGATTTACCCATTAATGATTTGATCCCGCCGGATATGCCGCTCGACAGCTTCCGTCTGGAGCCGGACAGCAGCACCCAGAACATGCGTGCGGCGTCCGACAAAGAGGCCGCAGAGAGCGTCACCATCTCCTTTAACGGCTCGAAAATTGAAATTGCCTCGTCGCTGAACTCAACCGGCATGCGTCTGGTGTGGCAGGTACCGTTCGGCACGCTACTGCTTGATACCCTGCAAAATATTCTGCTGCCGCTGCTGCTGAATATTGGTCTGCTGGCGCTGGCCCTGTTTGGCTACAGCACATTCCGCTTCCAGCCGGGACGCCAGAGCGACGCGTCTGCGGTCTCCGCAGGCAACACCAACGAGCTGCGCGTATTGCGCGCGCTCAATGAAGAGATTGTCTCCGTGCTACCGCTAGGGGTGTTAGTTCACGATCAGGAAGCGAATCGCACGGTGATGAGCAATAAAATTGCTGACCATCTGCTGCCGCACCTTAACCTGCAAAACATCACCACTATGGCGGATCAGCACCAGGGGGTTATTCAGGCCACCATTAACAATGAACTGTACGAGATCCGTCAGTTCCGCAGCCAGGTGGCACCGCGTACGCAAATCTTCATCATTCGCGATCAGGATCGCGAAGTGCTGGTGAATAAAAAGCTCAAGCAGGCGCAAAGGCTGTATGAGAAGAACCAGCAGGGGCGCGCGGCATTCATGCAGAATATTGGCGATGCCTTCAAGCAGCCGTTAAAAACGCTGGCGACCCAGGCGGCAGCGTTAAACACGTCTGAAAGCCACCAGCTCGCCTGCCAGGCCGACTCGCTGGTCCGCATGGTGGATGAGATCCAGCTGGCAAATATGCTGGAGAATGATTTCTGGAAAGGCACCCCTTCTCTCTTCTCCATTCAGGATCTGATCGATGAAGTGGTTCCGGAAGTCCTGCCCGTAATTAAGCGCAAAGGGCTGCAGCTGCTAATCAACAACCATTTACCCGCCAATGACGAACGTCACGGCGACCGCGAGGCGCTGCGTCGTATTCTGCTGATGATTATTCAGTACGCCGTGACCACCACGCAAATCGGCAAGATCACCCTTGAAGTGAGCACCGACGAGTCGGCGGAAGATCGCCTGACGTTCCGCATTCTGGACACCGGGGAAGGCGTGACGGCGAGTGAAATTGATAATCTGCACTTCCCGTTCCTGAATGACACGCAAAGCGATCATTACGGCAAGGCTAACGCCCTGACCTTCTGGCTGTGCGATCAGCTGGCGCGTAAGCTCGGCGGCCATCTGAATATCAAGGCCCGTGAATCGCTCGGCACCCGTTACTCTCTCCACGTGAAAATGGCCGCCAATCCGCAGGAAGAAGATGAAGAACGCCTGCTGGATGACGTCGTGGTGATGGTGGATGTGACCTCAAACGAGATCCGCAATATTGTGGTTCGTCAGCTCGAAAACTGGGGCGCGGCCTGCATCACGCCGGATGAAAGGCTGGCAAGTCAAGAATTTGATCTGTTTTTAACTGATAATCCGTCTAATCTTACTGCCTCGGGCTTGCTTTTAAGCGATGATGAGTCACGCGTGCGGAAAATCGGCCCTGGCCAGCTGCGCGTCAACTTTAATATAAGCAATGCGATGCAGGAAGCTGTACTACAACTAATAGAAGAGCAGCTGGCGCAGGAAGAGATAACGGAATCCCCGTTAGGCGGTAATGAAAATGCCGAGCTTCACGCCAGCGGATACTATTCCCTCTTTGTTGATACAGTACCAGATGATGTGAAGCGGTTGTATACTGAGTCCGCTGCGAATGATTTTGCAGCGCTGGCACAGACAGCACACCGGCTTAAAGGGGTGTTTGCCATGCTTAATCTGGTTCCCGGCAAGCAGTTATGTGAAACGCTGGAACATCTAATTCGTGAGAAAGATGCCTCTGGCATTGAAAAATACATCAGCGACATTGACGCCTACGTCAAAAGCTTGCTGTAGCAAGGTAGCCTTATACATGAACAATATGAACGTAATTATTGCCGATGACCATCCGATTGTACTGTTCGGTATTCGCAAATCACTTGAACAGATCGAGTGGGTGAATGTAGTCGGTGAATTTGAAGACTCTACAGCACTGATCAATAACCTCCCAAAGCTTGATGCGCACGTGCTCATTACCGATCTCTCTATGCCTGGAGACAAATACGGTGATGGGATCACGCTCATCAAATATATTAAACGTCACTTCCCGGACATCTCGATTATTGTTCTGACCATGAACAACAACCCGGCGATCCTGAGCGCCGTGCTGGATCTGGATATCGAAGGGATTGTGCTGAAGCAAGGCGCCCCGACCGATCTGCCAAAAGCGCTGGCTGCGCTGCAGAAAGGCAAGAAGTTCACGCCTGAGAGCGTCTCTCGTCTGCTGGAAAAAATCAGCGCGGGTGGCTACGGTGACAAACGCCTGTCGCCGAAAGAGAGCGAAGTTCTGCGCCTGTTCGCCGAAGGTTTCCTGGTGACCGAGATTGCCAAGAAGCTGAACCGCAGCATTAAAACCATCAGCAGCCAGAAAAAATCAGCAATGATGAAGCTGGGCGTGGACAACGATATTGCCCTGCTGAACTATCTCTCCTCCGTTACGCTGAGCGCATCGGATAAGGATTGATCCCCCACTGTAAATGCCGGATGGCGCTCACGCTTACCCGGCCTACAGAACCCGTAGGCACTCGCAAGCGCAGCGCCGCCGGGCAAATAAAAAAGGCCCTTACGGGCCTTTTTTATATTCTGGTTTTTCTCACGCGATCCGCATAAACAGACAGCGTTTGTTTGAGCACGTCCAGCGTCACCGGTTTCGACAGGCAGCTGTCCATGCCTGACTCCAGACAGCGCTGTTTCTCTTCCGCCAGCGCGTTCGCCGTTACGCCCACGACCGGCAGCGTCAGGCCAAGCTGTCGGATGCGCTGCGTCAGCCGGTAGCCGTCCATGTTAGGCATGTTGACGTCGCTCAGCACGATATCAATATGATTTTTACTCAGCACATTCAGCGCATCCACGCCGTCATTGGCGGTTTTGCACTGATAGCCCAGCGATCCGAGCTGGTCAGCCAGCAGGCGGCGGTTAATCGGATGGTCATCCACCACCAGAATCATCATATCGTCATTCACTGACGCCAGACCTTCCGGTGACGGCAGCGCGACTGCACCGTCGTTCTCTTCCAGCTCAACTTTATAGATACGGGCCAGCAGGCTCAACAGCTCATGCGGCGTTGCGACGCTGTGCACCCATTCCCCCGGCGCACGTTCAACCGGTATGCCAATGTGGCGACGGCAGAAGAGCACCGTTCCTCTCCCCTGCCACGGCTGTTCCGGCATCTCGTCGGCGATGAGCACATCGTCCACGTCCGGCGTCTGGCCTTCATAGCGGCAGACCCTCACGCCGCTATGGGCGAGCAGCGCCGTCAGATAGTCATTCAGAGAGGCATTATTGACCGCCAGCCAGCAGCGCTTATCGTTCAGCCCGTCAACCGTGGCTTTTGCCGGATACTGCGCGGAATAGAGCGGAATGCGGATCGTGAACTGGCTGCCCATGCCGGGCTCGGTATCCACGGAAATGTCGCCGTCCATCATGCTGACGAGCTTCTCGCAAATCGCCAGCCCCAGACCGGTGCCCTGGAAGTTACGCTGCACGCCGGTGCCGACCTGGAAGAACGGGTCGAACAGACGCACCACCTCCTTGGCCGGTATGCCCACCCCCGTGTCGCGCACGCGGATGCTGAGATAATCTCCCGCCCGGCAGACGTGTAGCACAATGCAGCCGATATCGGTGAATTTGATGGCATTGCTGAGCAGGTTAGAGATGACCTGCTGCAGGCGCATCGGGTCGCCGTGCAGCGTCAGCGGCACGTCCGGTTCAATGAAGCAGTAGAGCCCCAGCTGTTTACGCACCACCAGCGGCAGATAGTTGGCGCTTATGTGGTTCATGACCTCACGCGGCGAAAACTCACGCGGCTCGATTTTCAGCTGCTCAGACTCAATTTTAGAGAAGTCGAGAATATCGCTGATGATCTTCAGCAGCAGGCTGGAGGAGTTGTTCATCGCCGTTACCAGCCGGTCGACGCCTTTCGGCAATTCCTTCGTCTGCAGCAGATCGAGGTTACCGATAATCCCGTACAGCGGCGTACGCAGCTCGTGACTGACGGTAGCCAGGAACATGGATTTCGACTGGCTGGCCTGCTCCGCGGCCTGCGCCATCTCCTGCAGCGACTCTTCCATCTTCACGCGCGCGGAGACATCCACCAGCACGCAAATCGCTACGTTTTCATTGCGATAGCGGGAATGAACAAAGCTGATCTGCAGGTTAGTGTGGGTGCTGGTGAGTACGTCGACAAAGTTCACCTGCTGGCCGCAGATGATTTGCGTCAGCCTTTGCCGGTCCTCGTGCGTCAGCATGTTCAGGTAGTTGTGCGCCAGCTCGTTACTCAGGATGTTGGTCCCGTCCTGGGTACGAAGAATGCAGATCCCCACCGGAGCCGAAGCGACAATCTTGCGGTTGAACTGCTCGTGCTCCTCCAGACGCTGGGCGTCACTTTCGGCGGGAATAAAGATTCTCCGCTCATACATCCGCGCCAGCGTAAACAGCGCCCCACCCACCAGCAGGTTCAGCAGGATCGCATTCATAATAAGAATGCGTATCCGCTCAAGGACCATATCCACCGGCAGCGAGTAAACAATGCTCAGCGACGATGGCGGCAGGCTTTTTTTCAGCACCAGCTCGCGGAAGCCGGAGGTGTAGCCAAACCATGAGCGTTCCTGCATCCAGTGCGGATCGACGTTCAAACTTTTATCCGGCCCGGCGAGAGAGATCAGCTGATGCCCGTTTTCATCCAGAATGGTCACGCCCATCGGCAGGCTGCCCGGCGTGAAGAAGTTTTCCATGCGGATGGTCTGCTCAATCCCCAGCAGCGCCTGCAGACGATTGCCCAGGTAGACCGGCGTCAGCGCGTAGAAATAGCCCACGCCCATGCGCGGCCCCTGGCTAATCCAGAAGATGTTGTTCCCGCGCTCGTCCTGCGGCGCATTGCGATATTTCACAATACGCTCGTGCAGGCTTTTCAGCGCATCATCGCGCTCGACGGGCACATCGCGCAGGCCAAAGTCAGCCATGCAGAGGTTTTCACTGCCAATCAGGAATACGCGGTTGAGATCGTAAGCGGCGGAGAAGTTGTCGCGCCAGTAGCGCATAAACCAGGCGAGAGATTCCAGCGACCCGCGCCAGGTGCTGCTCATGGTGGAGCAATCAGAGTCCGGGAACAGCGGCTGGAAGTCCGGCACTTCGGTTTTGTCATTGCGCCCGCGCAGGGCAAGGATACCGTTTTCTGCCGTCAGCCGATTTTCGGCAATATACTTCAGCTCCTTCATCACGTCAGACGTTCGCTGAATGTAGCGCTGGGCCTGATCGGAGCTTAAATTAAACTCCTGGCGGATCTCCGCTTCTTTCTGGTTCAGCGCATTGACGATGTAAAACACCGACAGCAAGGCCACCAGCAGCCAAAGCAGGAGCGCCAGCGCCCGGAACAGATAGCGAGAAACTTTCAGCGTGGTACGAAAGGAGACGAGGTATTTCAAATGGGCGAGGCTCCGCCGTCGGGGTCAAAAGAATGTGGTTAAGGTAGCGGTAAACGCGGCTTGTCGCAACGTTCACGTATCTGCATCTGCAAAAGAAAAGGGCCGGAATCCGGCCCTTTATGCGTCAGAAGAGATTACTCGTCAGCGTCATCCGCTGCGTCGTCGTCGCTCTCTGCTTCCGGTGCGATTTCATCATCACCTTCCGCGACGCTGCCGTCGATGGAATCGAGCTCTTCGTCGTCCACCGGCTCAGCAACGCGCTGCAGACCGACCACGTTTTCATCTTCCGCCGTACGGATGAGGATAACGCCCTGGGTGTTACGGCCCACCACGCTGATCTCGGATACGCGCGTACGCACCAGCGTACCGGCATCGGTGATCATCATAATCTGGTCGGCATCGTCCACCTGCACCGCGCCCACAACGGACCCGTTGCGCTCGGTGACCTTGATGGAGATAACGCCCTGCGTGCCGCGTGACTTGGTCGGGTATTCGCTTTCCGCCGTACGTTTACCGTAGCCGTTCTGGGTGACGGTCAGGATTGCGCCTTCGCCACGTGGAACGATCAGGGAAACAACGGAGTCTTCACCCGCCAGCTTAATACCGCGCACGCCGGTCGCCGTACGACCCATTGCGCGCACGGCGTTCTCTTTGAAGCGCACCACTTTACCGGCCGCAGAGAACAGCATCACTTCATCAGAACCGGAGGTCAGATCCACACCGATCAGCTCGTCGCCTTCGTTCAGGTTCACCGCGATAATCCCGGCGGAACGTGGACGGCTGAACTCGGTCAGTGCGGTTTTCTTCACGGTACCGCTGGCGGTCGCCATAAAGACGTTCACGCCCTCTTCGTACTCGCGTACCGGCAGGATGGCGGTGATACGTTCGTTCGCTTCCAGCGGCAGCAGGTTGACGATTGGACGACCGCGCGCGCCACGGCTCGCTTCCGGCAGCTGATAGACCTTCATCCAGTACAGACGGCCACGGCTGGAGAAGCAGAGGATCGTGTCGTGGGTGTTGGCCACCAGCAGACGGTCAATGAAGTCTTCTTCTTTAATACGTGCCGCAGATTTACCTTTACCGCCACGACGCTGTGCTTCGTAGTCGGTCAACGGCTGATACTTCACGTAGCCCTGGTGAGACAGGGTCACTACCACGTCTTCGCGGTTGATCAGATCTTCAATGTTGATATCAGAGCTGTTGGCGGTGATTTCGGTGCGGCGCTCGTCGCCGAACTGATCGCGGACCAGCTCCAGCTCTTCGCGGATCACTTCCATCAGGCGCTCGGCGCTACCCAGGATGTGCAGCAGCTCAGCAATTTGCTCCAGCAGCTCTTTGTACTCGTCGAGCAGTTTTTCATGCTCAAGGCCGGTCAGCTTCTGCAGGCGCAGATCCAGAATCGCCTGGGCCTGCTGTTCAGTCAGGTAGTACTGACCGTCACGCACGCCGAATTCAGGCTCGAGCCACTCAGGACGCGCGGCGTCGTCGCCCGCACGTTCCAGCATCGCCGCCACGTTGCCCAGATCCCACGGACGCGCAACCAGCGACGCTTTCGCTTCTGCCGGCGTCGGCGCACGGCGGATCAGCTCGATGATCGGGTCGATGTTCGCCAGCGCAACCGCCAGCGCTTCAAGGATATGAGCACGATCGCGCGCTTTGCGCAGTTCGAAGATGGTACGACGGGTCACCACTTCGCGGCGGTGACGCACGAACGCGCTCAGGATCTCTTTCAGGTTCATGATCTTCGGCTGACCATGGTGCAGCGCAACCATGTTGATACCGAAGGAGACCTGAAGCTGAGTCTGGGAGTACAGGTTGTTCAGGACAACCTCACCCACCGCGTCGCGCTTGATTTCAATCACGATGCGCATACCGTCTTTGTCAGACTCGTCACGCAGCGCGCTGATGCCTTCAACGCGTTTTTCTTTTACCAGCTCGGCGATTTTTTCAATCAGACGCGCTTTGTTCACCTGATACGGGATCTCGTGAACAATGATAGTTTCACGGCCGGTTTTGGCGTCCGCTTCCACTTCGGCGCGGGCACGGATGTAAATCTTGCCGCGACCGGTGCGGTACGCTTCTTCAATGCCGCGACGACCGTTGATGATCGCCGCCGTCGGGAAGTCCGGGCCCGGGATGTGTTCCATCAGCCCTTCAATGCTGATGTCTTCATCGTCGATATAGGCCAGGCAGCCGTTGATCACTTCCGTGATGTTGTGCGGCGGAATGTTGGTCGCCATACCCACGGCAATACCGGACGAGCCGTTCACCAGCAGGTTAGGGATCTTCGTTGGCATAACGTCAGGAATTTTTTCCGTGCCGTCGTAGTTATCAACGAAATCAACCGTCTCTTTTTCCAGGTCGGCCATCAGCTCATGGGCAATCTTCGCCAGACGGATTTCCGTATAACGCATTGCCGCGGCGGAGTCGCCGTCGATAGAACCAAAGTTACCCTGACCATCTACCAGCATGTAACGCAGCGAGAAAGGCTGCGCCATACGGACAATGGTGTCGTACACCGCGGAATCACCATGGGGATGGTATTTACCGATTACGTCACCAACGACACGGGCAGATTTTTTGTAGGCTTTATTCCAGTCATTGCCCAATACGTTCATGGCGTATAGTACGCGACGGTGTACCGGCTTCAGGCCATCGCGGACGTCCGGCAGCGCACGGCCAACAATGACCGACATCGCATAGTCCAGATAGGAGCTTTTCAGCTCTTCCTCGATGTTAACCGGTGTAATTTCTCTCGCAAGGTCGCTCATCTAACCGCTATCCCTCTACTGTATCCCGGATTCAAAGGTCGCAAATTATAACACAGCCGCGGTGATACAGGTAAACCTATACGCTTTATTCACAGGGATTGCCTGATATACTCATTTGTCTTGCTAAATAAGGAGTAAAAGCGCCCATGAATGCCGAAAAATCCCCGGTGGCTCACAACGTTGACCACGAAGAGATTGCCAAATTTGAAGCGGTGGCGTCCCGCTGGTGGGATCTCGAAGGTGAGTTCAAACCTCTGCATCGTATTAACCCGCTGCGTCTGGGCTATATCGCGGAGCGTTCCGGCGGTCTGTTCGGTAAGAAAGTGCTCGACGTCGGCTGCGGCGGCGGCATCCTGGCGGAGAGCATGGCGCGCGAAGGGGCCACCGTCACCGGCCTGGACATGGGCTTCGAGCCTCTACAGGTTGCCCGTCTTCATGCGCTGGAGTCCGGTATACAGGTGGAATATGTGCAGGAAACCGTGGAAGAGCACGCGGCAAAACATGCCCACCAGTATGATGTGGTGACCTGCATGGAGATGCTGGAGCACGTTCCGGATCCGCAGTCCGTGGTAAACGCCTGTGCAAAACTGGTGAAGCCGGGCGGCCAAGTCTTCTTCTCGACAATTAACCGCAACGGTAAAGCCTGGCTGATGGCCGTGGTCGGCGCAGAATATGTGCTGCGCATGGTGCCGAAAGGGACGCACGACGTGAAGAAGTTTATCAAGCCTGCCGAACTGCTGGGCTGGGTTGACCAGACGTGGCTTAAGGAGCAGCACATCACGGGCCTGCACTACAACCCGCTAACGGATAAATTCAAACTTGCCCCGGGCGTGGATGTTAACTATATGTTGCATACAACCGCCAAAAACGACTAACGTCATCCGTTATTCTTATAATGATTGCGCGACATCATGTTGCGCAATTCTGACCTCCCGTTGAAGAAATCAGCACTCGATCAAATTTTGAATTTTTTTTCTAAATTATTGACATCTCTTCCAGGCCTTATGGTACGAGGACTTACGCTTTTTTACCCTTTCACAACCTCAATTTAACCTCAAAATCAACCCTTGTGCTGAAAAGATTCGATACTAGAATACTCACCATATAGCGTTTTTCTTATCGCAAACCCCCTATATGTAGTATTTATCCACAGAGTTAGTCACAAGACGGATCTGTGGATAAGCGGGGGATATTTTTTATTTCACGGACAGGTAAAACCCACATGAATCAGAGTCTGCTGGTGACAAAGCGCGACGGTACTACCGAGCGTATCAATCTGGACAAAATCCATCGAGTTCTCGACTGGGCAGCAGAAGGACTGAATAACGTATCTATATCCCAGGTTGAACTGCGTTCTCACATTCAGTTCTACGACGGCATCAAAACGTCTGATATCCACGAAACCATTATCAAAGCAGCGGCGGATCTGATCTCCCGCGACGCACCGGATTATCAGTACCTCGCTGCGCGTCTGGCGATTTTCCACCTGCGTAAGAAAGCCTACGGCCAGTTCGAGCCGCCGAAGCTTTACGATCACGTGGTGAAAATGGTTGAGCTGGGTAAATACGACACGCATCTGCTGGAAGACTATACGGAAGAAGAGTTCGAGCAGATGAACGGGTTTATCGATCACTGGCGCGACATGAACTTCTCCTACGCGGCGGTGAAGCAGCTCGAAGGCAAATACCTGGTTCAGAACCGTGTGACCGGTGAGATCTACGAAAGCGCCCAGTTCCTCTATATTCTGGTGGCTGCCTGCCTGTTCTCAAACTACCCGCGCGACACCCGTCTGGACTACGTGAAGCGTTTCTACGATGCGGTATCGACGTTCAAAATTTCTCTGCCAACGCCGATCATGTCTGGCGTGCGCACCCCTACCCGTCAGTTCAGCTCTTGCGTACTGATCGAGTGTGGTGACAGCCTGGATTCCATCAACGCCACCTCCAGCGCCATCGTGAAATACGTCTCCCAGCGTGCCGGTATCGGCATCAACGCCGGTCGCATCCGCGCGCTGGGCAGCCCGATTCGCGGCGGTGAAGCGTTCCACACCGGCTGTATCCCGTTCTACAAGCACTTCCAGACGGCGGTAAAATCCTGCTCTCAGGGCGGCGTGCGCGGCGGCGCAGCGACCCTGTTCTACCCAATGTGGCACCTGGAAGTGGAAAGCCTGCTGGTACTGAAAAACAACCGCGGCGTGGAAGGCAACCGCGTGCGTCACATGGACTACGGCGTGCAGATCAACAAGCTGATGTACACCCGTCTGCTGAAAGGGGAAGACATCACCCTGTTCAGCCCGTCCGACGTCCCGGGCCTGTATGACGCGTTCTTCGCCGATCAGGACGAGTTCGAGCGTCTGTACACCAAATATGAAAAAGACGACAGCATCCGTAAACAGCGCCTGAAGGCGGTAGACCTGTTCTCCCTGATGATGCAGGAGCGCGCCTCTACCGGCCGTATCTACATCCAGAACGTTGACCACTGCAACACCCACAGCCCGTTTGATCCGGCGGTTGCGCCAGTGCGCCAGTCTAACCTGTGCCTGGAGATCGCCCTGCCAACCAAACCGCTGGAAGACGTGAACGACGAAAACGGCGAAATCGCCCTGTGTACGCTCTCCGCATTCAACCTGGGTGCGATTAAGAGCCTGGACGAGCTGGAAGAGCTGGCCGTGCTGGCGGTACGTGCGCTGGATGCCCTGCTGGACTACCAGGATTACCCAATCCCGGCCGCTAAACGCGGCGCAATGGGCCGTCGTACCCTGGGTATCGGCGTGATCAACTTCGCCTACTGGCTGGCAAAAAACGGCAAGCGTTACTCCGACGGCAGCGCTAACAACCTGACGCACCAGACGTTCGAAGCGATTCAGTACTACCTGATGAAAGCCTCTAACGAGCTGGCGAAAGAGCAAGGCGCGTGCCCGTGGTTCAACGAAACCACCTATGCAAAAGGCATTCTGCCGATCGACACCTATAAGAAAGACCTGGATGCGATCGTCAGCGAGCCGCTGCACCTGGACTGGGAAGGCCTGCGCGAGTCCATCAAAACGCACGGCCTGCGTAACTCCACGCTCTCTGCCCTGATGCCGTCCGAGACCTCTTCGCAGATCTCCAACGCCACCAACGGCATCGAGCCACCGCGCGGCCACGTCAGCATTAAAGCGTCGAAAGACGGCGTGCTGCGTCAGGTGGTGCCGGATTACGAAACGCTGGGCAACAACTACGAACTGCTGTGGGAGATGCCAAACAACGACGGCTACCTGCAGCTGGTGGGTATCATGCAGAAGTTTATCGACCAGTCGATCTCTGCCAATACTAACTACGACCCGACGCGCTTCCCGTCCGGCAAGGTACCAATGCAGCAGCTGTTGAAAGACCTGCTGACCGCCTACAAATTTGGCGTGAAAACGCTGTACTATCACAACACCCGTGACGGTGCAGAAGACGCGCAGGACGACCTGGTACCGTCAATTCAGGACGATGGCTGCGAAAGCGGCGCATGTAAGATCTAATGAAGGGCGGGGATATCCCCGCCTTTATTTCGTAAGACAGGACACACTCATGGCATATACCACCTTTTCACAGACGAAAAACGACCAGCTCAAAGAGCCAATGTTCTTCGGCCAGCCGGTCAACGTGGCACGCTACGATCAGCAAAAATATGACATCTTCGAAAAGCTGATTGAAAAGCAACTCTCCTTCTTCTGGCGTCCGGAAGAAGTTGACGTTTCCCGCGACCGTATTGATTACCAGTCGCTGCCGGATCACGAAAAGCATATTTTCATCAGCAATCTGAAGTACCAGACGCTGCTGGACTCCATTCAGGGCCGTAGCCCGAACGTGGCGCTGTTGCCGCTGATCTCGATTCCTGAGCTGGAAACCTGGGTGGAAACCTGGGCATTCTCCGAGACGATCCACTCCCGCTCTTATACCCACATCATCCGCAACATCGTGAACGATCCGGCGGTGGTGTTTGACGATATCGTCACTAACGAGCAGATCCAGAAGCGCGCGGAAGGCATTGCGCACTACTACGACGAGCTGATCGAGATGACCAGCTACTGGCATCTGCTGGGCGAAGGCACCCACAGCGTGAACGGCAAAACCGTTACCGTGAACCTGCGCGCGCTGAAAAAGCAGCTGTACCTCTGCCTGATGAGCGTTAACGCCCTGGAAGCGATCCGCTTCTACGTGAGCTTCGCCTGCTCCTTCGCCTTTGCCGAGCGCAAGCTGATGGAAGGCAACGCCAAAATCATCCGTCTGATCGCTCGTGACGAAGCCCTGCACCTGACCGGCACCCAGCACATGCTGAACCTGCTGCGCAGCGGTACGGACGACCCGGAGATGGCGGAAATCGCTGAAGAGTGCAAGCAGGAGTGCTACGACCTGTTCGTGCTGGCGGCGCAGCAGGAGGAAGAGTGGGCAGACTACCTGTTCCGCGACGGCTCCATGATTGGCCTGAACAAAGATATTCTGTGCCAGTACGTGGAGTACATCACCAACATCCGCATGCAGGCGGTTGGTCTGGACCTGCCGTTCCAGACGCGCTCTAACCCGATTCCGTGGATCAACACCTGGCTGGTATCCGATAACGTGCAGGTTGCGCCGCAGGAAGTGGAAGTGAGCTCTTATCTGGTCGGTCAGATTGATTCTGAAGTCAACACCGACGACCTGAGCGACTTCCAGCTCTGATGACGCGCGTAACGCTGAGCCTTTCTGGCACCGAAGTGCTGTGCCAGGAAGAGCACCCTTCCCTGCTGGTGGCGCTTGAAGCACATCAGGTGGAGGTAGAGTACCAGTGTCGTGAAGGCTATTGCGGCTCCTGCCGCTGCCGTCTGGTCGCAGGCCAGGTGGACTGGCTGACCGAACCGCTGGCCTTTATCAGTGAAGGGGAAATTTTGCCCTGCTGCTGCCGGGCAAAAGGCGATATTGAGATTGAGATGTAAAAAAGGGCCTTACGGCCCTTTTTCTATTTTAAGAACGTCACCGCTTTATCCGGGAAATCCGTAAACAGCCCGTCCACGTCCGCCTGCTTATACAACACCTCGTAAAGCTGATTCACATCGGTGGCATATGGCGGCAGCTGGTCGGCACGCACCGTGTACGGATGCACCTGCATCTTGCTGGCGTGCGCCTCTTTAACCATAGCCGTCAGCTTCACGTGGCCAGGCGTTGAGCCTTCCGCCACCAGCATGTGGTAATCCGGCCCGATGCCGTCGGCGTACTGCGCAATCTGCTTCATCGCGCCCGGCTTGAACATCCAGTCGTAGCTGTAGTTCACCCACTTCCCGTCCGGCTGTTTCTCCTGGGTTTCGTTCCAGTCGGTGTAGGCAATCAGCTGCACCAGATTGAGATCCATCCCCATCTTCGGCTCCAGCTCGGTTTTGATGCGCTTCAGCTCGGCGGCGTCAAAACACTGCAGGTAAACTTTATCCTTCTTGCTGGTGTAGCCGTACTGTTTCAGCACCTCCAGCGTCTTCGCGGCAATGTCCTTCCCTTCCTGATGGTGGAACCACGGCGCTTTGATTTCCGGGTAGATACCGATATTTTTACCGGTCGAGTGGTTCAGCCCCTGAACAAACTCAATCTCTTCCTGGAAAGTATGGATCCGGAAGTCAGATTTACCCATCGGGAAGCGTCCCGGGTAGACCTGCACCTTCTTGCCGTTTTCAATCTCAAAGCCTTCGGTAAACTTCAGAGAGCGAATTTCATCCAGGGTAAAGTCGATGGCGTAGTAACGACCGTCTTTGCGCGCGCGGTCCGGGAAACGCTCCGCCACGTCCGTGACGCGGTCAAGATAGTGGTCATGCAGGACGACCAGCTGGTCGTCCTTCGTCATCACCAGATCCTGCTCCAGGTAATCCGCCCCCTGGGCATAGGCCATCGCTTTCGCCGGCAGCGTATGCTCCGGCAGATAGCCGCTGGCACCGCGGTGGGCGATAACGATTTTATCGGCCGCCAGGGCAGAGCCAGTCATCAGGCCTGCCAGCAGCAGGCCGGTGGTTAATGGAGTTAATTTCATCGCAATGCTCCTTATTGACGACGCGCCAGCACTTCCGCGTGGTGACGTTTCTCGCCGATCATCACAACAACCAGCAGCAGAACCGCCAGCACGCTGCCGCCGATCATCACCATAAAGCCGCCGTCCCAGCCGAAGAAGTCAACGGTGTAGCCCACGATAGCGCTCGCCGCGACGGAACCACCGAGGTAGCCAAACAGACCGGTAAAGCCTGCCGCCGTGCCCGCCGCTTTTTTCGGCGCCAGCTCAAGCGCGTGCAGACCGATCAGCATCACCGGGCCGTAAATCAGGAAGCCGATAATGATCATACAGGCCATGTCTACTGATGGGTTACCCGGCGGGTTAAGCCAGTAAACGACAGTCGCGATGGTCACCAGGGTCATAAAGAACACGCCCGTTGCGCCGCGGTTGCCTTTAAACACTTTGTCCGACATCCAGCCGCAAATCAGCGTGCCCGGGATCCCGGCGTATTCGTACAGGAAGTACGCCCAGGAGGATTTATCCAGCGCGAAATGCTTCACCTCTTTCAGGTAGGTCGGGGACCAGTCGAGGATGCCGTAGCGCAGCAGATATACGAACACGTTCGCCACCGCGATGTACCACAGCAGCTTGTTCGGCAGCACGTACTTCATGAAGATCTGTTTCGCGGTCAGCTCTTCTTCGTGCTTCTCGCTGTAGTCATCCGGATAGTCGTTTTTGTACTCTTCGATTGGCGGCAGCCCGCAGGACTGCGGCGTGTCGCGCATCAGGGCGAAGGCAATAATCGCCACCAGAATAGCACCAAAGGCAGGCATGTAGAGCGCCGCGTGCCAGTCGTTGAACCAGGCCATCCCCAGCAGGAACAGCAGAGGTGGAAGCCCGCCCCCGACGTTATGCGCGCAGTTCCACACTGACACAATGCCGCCACGCTCCTTCTGCGACCACCAGTGCACCATGGTACGTCCGCACGGCGGCCACCCCATCCCCTGGAACCAGCCGCAGAGGAACAGCAGCACGAACATGATGGCAATGCTGGACGTCGCCCACGGCACAAAGCCCATGAACAGCATGACCGCTGCCGCGAGGATCAGACCGGCGGGCAGGAACACGCGCGGATTCGAGCGGTCCGACACGGAACCCATGATGAATTTGGAAAAACCGTAGGCGATGGAGATCCCCGACAGCGCGAAGCCCAGGTCGCCGCGAGAGAAGCCCTGCTCCACCAGATACGGCATGGCGAGCGCAAAGTTTTTACGTACAAGATAGTACGCCGCATACCCGAAGAAGATCCCGAGGAAGATTTGCCAACGCAGACGGCGGTAGAGAGGATCGATCTCTGCCTCTGGCAGTCGCGCCCGATGCGGCGCAGGTTTGAAGATACTGAGCATAACAGCCTCCGTGGCCTTTCAAAAAATGACCAGGCATCTCGCGCCCGGTTACAGAGGCGGGGATGTTAAAAAAACATGCGGTTTGTTACTGTGAATCAACGCACAGATTGTTACAGAAATATGACAAAATGCGCAAAAAAGCGCATGAAATCACGTTTCAGTTTCGAATTTCGCGCGTTTATGTTCGAAATCAAACAAACCACACGTTCTATGTGGCTAAATGCTAAAAAACGAACATAGAGGAAAGGCAATGACAATTCACGATCCACGCTACAGCGATGTGATTATCATTGGCGGTGGCGCAACCGGCGCCGGCATCGCACGCGACTGCGCCCTCCGCGGCTTAAGCGTCACGCTTCTGGAGCGCCACGATATCGCCACCGGCGCGACGGGACGTAACCACGGCCTGCTGCACAGCGGCGCGCGGTATGCGGTCACCGACGGTGAATCCGCGCGCGAATGTATCGCTGAAAACCAGATCCTCAAGCGTATCGCCCGACACTGCATAGAGCCGACCGACGGCCTCTTTATTACCCTTCCCGAAGATGACCTCGCCTTTCAGTCAACCTTTATAACCGCCTGTACTGCAGCGGGTATTCAGGCGGAGGCCATGGATCCGGCGCTGGCCCGGCGGCTGGAGCCGTCGGTGAACCCGGCGCTGATCGGCGCGGTGAAGGTGCCTGACGGCACCGTCGATCCGTTCCGCCTGACCGCCGCCAACATGCTGGACGCCCGCGAGCATGGCGCGCGCATTCTGACCGGACATGAAGTGACCGGGCTTATCCGCGAGGGTCATCGCATCTGCGGCGTGCGGGTGTTTGATACGCAGTACAACGAGCACAGCGAGCTGCACGCCGCCGTGGTGGTCAACGCGGCGGGGATCTGGGGTCAGCGCATCGCGGAATACGCCGATTTATCCATCCGCATGTTCCCGGCCAAAGGTTCGCTGCTGATCCTTGACCACCGCATCAATAACCACGTCATCAACCGCTGCCGCAAACCGTCTGACGCCGACATTCTGGTGCCGGGTGACACCATTTCGCTCATCGGTACGACGTCAACGCACGTTGACTACAGCGACATTGACGTCAACCGGGTCACCGCCGAAGAAGTAGATATTCTGCTACGCGAAGGGGAAAAGCTGGCGCCGGTGATGGCGCAGACGCGTATTCTGCGCGCCTACGCGGGCGTGCGTCCCCTTGTCGCCAGCGATAACGATCCGAGCGGACGTAACGTCAGCCGGGGCATCGTGCTGCTCGATCACGCCGAGCGCGACGGCATGGACGGGTTTATCACCATTACCGGCGGCAAGCTGATGACCTACCGGCTGATGGCCGAGTGGGCGACCGATGCCGTCTGCCGCAAGCTCGGAAATACCGAACCGTGCGTTACCGCAGAACAGCCGCTGCCGGGATCGCGCCAGTCTACCGAAAAAACGCTGCAAAAAATCATCTCCCTGCCCGCGCCGCTGCGCGGTTCGGCCATCTACCGCCACGGCGACAGAACGCCGCAGTGGCTCGGTGAAGGACGACTGAGCCGCAGCCTGGTGTGCGAGTGCGAAGCCGTTACCGCAGGCGAAGTGCAGTACGCGGTAGAGAACCTGACGGTCAACAGCCTGTTGGATCTCCGCCGCCGCACCCGCGTCGGAATGGGGACCTGTCAGGGCGAGCTGTGCGCCTGCCGTGCCGCCGGGCTGCTGCAGCGTTTTCATACCACCACCGCCACCCAGTCGCTCGATCAGCTCAGCGCGTTTCTGAACGAGCGCTGGAAAGGCATTCAGCCTGTCGCCTGGGGCGATGCTCTGCGCGAAAGCGAATTTACCCGCTGGGTCTATCAGGGACTTTGCGGCCTGGAGAAGGAGCAACACGATGAAATTTGATACCGTAATCGTCGGCGGCGGGCTGGCAGGCTTGCTCTGCGGCATCAAACTCACGAAGCAGGGGCTGCGCTGCGCCATTATCACCCGCGGCCAGAGCGCCCTGCACTTCTCGTCGGGATCGCTGGATCTGGTGGACGAAGCGTACCGCGACAGGCTGCCGCCGGAGCACCCCTATCACCTGGTTGGCGCGCAGCATATTGACCGCTTTGCGCTGGAAGCCGAAGCGCTGCTGGCGGGCTGCGGTGCGCGTCTGAAGGGAAGCGCCAGGCAAAATCACCAGCGCATCACGCCGCTCGGCACCCTGCGCTCCGCGTGGCTCAGCCCGGAGGAAGTCCCCGTGGCCCCCGTCAGCGCGGGACGAGTGCGGGTGGTGGGTATCAGCGGCTTTCTGGATTTTCAACCCCATCTCGCGGCGGCCTCGCTCTGTCGCCAGGGCATCAACGCCGACACGGCAGAAATAGAGCTGCCCGAGCTGGATATCCTGCGCGATAACCCGAGCGAGTTTCGCGCGGTGAATATCGCCCGTTTTCTGGATAACGAGGACAAATGGCCGCTGCTGTATGACGCGCTCAGGCCGCTCGGTGAAACCTGCGATGCCCTGTTAATGACCGCCTGCTTTGGTTTAAACGACAACCGGCTCTGGCGCTGGCTCTCAGATCGTCTGCCCTGCACTCTCGGTTTACTGCCGACGCTTCCCCCTTCCGTACCCGGCATTCGTCTGCACACCCAGCTTCAGCGCCAGTTTGTTGCGCAGGGCGGCGTGTGGATGGCGGGTGACGAGGTGAAAAAAATCACCCTGACCGACGGCGCGGTGAACGAAATCTGGACGCGCAACCACGAGGATATTCCGCTTCGCGCCCGCTATACGGTGCTGGCGAGCGGGAGCTTCTTCAGCAACGGGCTGCTGAGCAGCCGGGAGGGCATCCGGGAAGCGATTATGGGGCTGGATGTGCGGCAAACCGCTTCCCGCGCGGACTGGTATCAGTGTGATTTCTTCACGCCGCAGCCCTGGCAGCAGTTTGGCGTAATTGTCGATAACCGGCTACATCCGCAGCTTTCCGGTATGCCCGTCGGTAATCTTTTTGCCATCGGCTCGCTGCTGGGCGGATACGATCCGATCCCCCAGGGATGCGGCGGCGGGGTTTGCGCCGTCACGGCGCTGTATGTAGCCGAGCAGATTATCCAGCGCGTGGAGGCTGAACAATGAACGACACCCGTTTCGAAAGCTGCATTAAATGCACGGTCTGTACCACCGTCTGCCCGGTCAGCGGCGTAAACCCGCGCTACCCGGGGCCAAAGCAGGCCGGGCCTGACGGCGAGCGCCTGCGCCTGAAGGACGGCAGGCTGTACGACGAGGCGCTGAAATACTGCATCAACTGCAAGCGCTGCGAGGTCGCCTGCCCGTCGGACGTGAAAATCGGCGACATCATCCAGCGCGCCCGGGCGCGCTACAGCACGCAAAAGCCGACACTGCGCGATGCGATCCTGAGCCATACCGATCTGATGGGCAGCGTCTCCACGCCGTTTGCCCCGCTGGTGAATGCCGCAACCTCACTCAAGCCGGTGCGTCAGCTGCTGGATGCCACGCTTAAAATAGACCATCACCGCAGCCTGCCAAAATATTCTCACGGCACCTTCCGTCGCTGGTATAAAACCGTCGCGGAGCAGCAGGCGCAGTACGACGATCGGGTAGCCTTTTTCCACGGCTGCTATGTGAACTACAACCACCCGCAGCTGGGAAAAGACCTGCTGAAGGTGCTCAACGCCATGGGAACCGGCGTACAGCTGCTTAGCAAAGAGAAGTGCTGCGGCGTGCCGCTGATTGCCAACGGGTTTACCGATAAAGCGCGCAGGCAGGCCAAAAGCAACGTCACCTCCCTGCGCGAAGCGATTGTCGATAAAGGCATGCCGGTGCTGGCGACGTCGTCCACCTGCACCTTCACCCTGCGCGATGAGTATCCGCACCTGCTGGACGTGGATAACGCCGGACTGCGCGAGCATATCGAGCTGGCGACGCGCTTCCTCTGGCGCAAGCTGGACAGCGGAAAGACGTTGCCGCTGGGAACATTGCCGCTGAAGGTGGTCTATCACACCCCGTGTCATATGGAGAAAATGGGCTGGTCGCTTTATACGCTGGAGCTGCTGCGGTTAATTCCGGGGCTGGAGCTGACGGTGCTGGATTCGCGCTGCTGCGGCATCGCAGGCACCTACGGCTTTAAGCGTGAAAACTACGAAACCTCGCAGGCAATTGGCGCCCCGCTGTTCCGCCAGATTGAAGAGAGCGGCGCGGATATCGTGGTGACGGACTGCGAAACCTGTAAATGGCAGATTGAGATGTCCACCAGCAAGCGCTGTGAACATCCGATTACCCTGCTGGCGAAAGCGCTGGGCTGAACGTTGCCGGGGCGAAAGACCCCGGCACAGGCATTACTCAACGAACAGCGACTCGACAACGTTAATCCAGCCGTGCTCGCTGGCGACCTCTTTGCCGTTGAGCCAGCGGCGCAGCATATTCAGCGCCATCATGGCGCACACCTCCTGACGCACCGCCAGGCTGTGGCGGGTGATGCTCATTTTTACCCGCAGCGCCCAGGTGCCTTCCGGCGTCGCCAGCGCGAAGTTGAGGTAATCCTCATCCAGCCCGCCGACAAACAGCGCCAGACCGGCAAAATGCTTCACCCTTCTTTCGGAAGCCCAGCGGGCGGTTTGCGCCAGGGTCTCCTGCTGAAACGGAACAACTTCGCTGGCGAGCAGCGGGGCGTTGACGCGCGACAATTGCAGCGCCAGCAGGCCACCGGTGAACTGCTCGCTTAAGGTCACGCTGAGCTGGCGAGTCTGCAGATGTTTTGCAATCTGCTCAGGCAACCCTTCCGTCCCTTCAAAAATCAGGCTTTCGCCCGCCACGCGCTGCACCTCAGGCCACAGGGCCAGCATCGCCTCTTTCTGCGTGGCCGGTCCTGTTAATTTGAGTTCAATGATCGGCATAGAGGAGCGATAACCCATGGAGACGCCCGGCGGCAGCGGAAGGTGGTCAAGGCTCTGGGCCAGATCGCTTTCCGAGCGGCCAAAGGTGGTCAGGCGCAGGCACAGCGGAGGTTCAGGCAGAGTAAAACGCTGGCGAAGGCGCGGCAGGATCTGCTGCTCAACCATCACCTTAAATTCGGAAGGCACGCCCGGCGTGAAGAACATCAGGCAGCGGTTCAGCTGCATGGCAAACCCGCAGGCGGTACCGACCGGGTTATCAACCAGCTCGGCGCTGGCGGGAATTTCAGCCTGCTTGCGGTTGCTGGGGGCCATGACGCGGCCACGTTCGGAGAAGAAGCGTTCCATCTGCGAAAGCCACGCCTCGTGCAGCACCAGCCCTTCGCCTTTTGCGGTCGCGGCGGCCAGCGCGCTGAGATCGTCACCGGTGGGGCCGAGCCCGCCGTTCACGATCAGCACGTCGCACTGTTCACTGCGCTCGCGCAGAACAGCGACCAGTGACTCCAGATTGTCGCCCACGGTATTGCGGCGCGTTAACGGTAATCCTTGCTCAAAGAAAAGATCGGCAAGCCAGGCAGCATTGGTATCAATAATCTGTCCGTGCAGCACTTCGTCGCCGGTGGATAACATCTCCACGTTAATCATTGTGTTCTCCCGCTTATTTGGTCAAAACACTATAGCGCAAACGCGGGGTGGAGATGAGAGAAACTGGCGCGACGGAACGCCGCGCCGGAACGATTAGAAGCCTGCGCTCACGCCCACGTACGGGCCGTCAGCCAGCGCGTTATCGCGGTTGCCGTCTTTACCGGCCAGGTTCAGATAACGGTAGCCCGCTTCGATGGTAATCGGACGCATGATGGTCCAGCGCGCGCCGGCGTTGGCTTCTTCATAGCTGTCGATACCGCTGGAGAGGGAATCCGGAGAGTAGTAGTACTCGCCAAACAGGCCGAAGCTGTCGCCAATTTTCCACTGCAGGCCGCCGCCCACTGCCGCTGCGTACCCTTCATCACCGTCATTTGGGTTGGTGTAGATACCTTTACCGCCAACGGTGGCCAGGAATGGGCCAAGAGGAATATTCAGACCGAGGCCGAGGCTTGCCGCGTCGCCGTCGTCATCGTTGTGCGTCCAGCCGCCGGTCATTGCCAGACCGGAGGTGTCAGTACCCATGCCAAAACCGAGGTGGGTATAGTCCTGACCCGCCGAACCATTAATGCTAATGGCGTTAGCCGCCGCAGATACAACCATCAGGCCGAGGCCCAGTAATGCCACTTTTTTCATTGTCGCGATCCTGCATAATTATAGAGAAGTCCCCAAAACCGCGAGATTTTAACCTGAGTCTCCGGGGGATCAAGCACTCTGCGTGCGGCGGACAGGAAGATTGTAACGATTTGAAACCCCCGGCTTTTTTACGTAAGCAGCAGAAAGCGCATTTTGACGCAAAGGCCACCCAGCGTTTCGCTGCGAGTCAGCTGCAAATGGCTGCGGTGCAGCCGGGCGATATCCGCCGCCAGCGCCAGCCCAATCCCGGAACCGGCGGCGTTCCCGACGTTGTCCAGACGGTGGAAAGGCTGCATCGCCTGGTAGATCTGATCCTCTTCAATGCCGGGGCCGCTGTCCTCAACGCTCAGCTCAACGGCGCCGCCATCCACGCGCAGGAAAACGGTCACGGTCCCGCCTGCAGGCGTATATTTAATCGCGTTCTCCAGCAGGTTGGCGCACAGCTCGCCCAGCAGAACGTCATCGCCTTCGATCGTGACCGGCTGCTGTACACCGTCATATCCCAAATCGATCGCCTTGCTCCGCGCCTGCGCCAGCCGGGAAAAACAGCAGTTCTGCACCACCTGAACCAGATCCACAGGCGTAAAATGACGATCCCCCTGCTCTTTTCCCTTCACCGCTGAAAGCTGCAGCAGCCGCTCGGTGAGTACGATAGTGTCGTCCAGGGTGACATTCATTGCCCGCAGGCTCTCCTGCCACAGGGCGGGATCCTGACGCGCGAGGGCCACGGAGACCTGGGTTTTAAGCACCGCCAGCGGCGTTTTGAGCTGGTGCGACGCATCCGCGTTAAAGCGTTCCTGACGCGAAAGCACGCCGCGCAGCCGGTCGATATAGCGGTTAAAGGCGACTATGAGCAGCCGGGTCTCGGACCAGGGCAGCAGCTCCGGCAGCGGTGCGAGCAGGCCCGGCTCGCGCCGCACCATCAGTGACGAAAGCTGGCGCATTGGGCGCAGCACGCGGCGCAGCAGCCATGCGGTCAGCACCAGCGTCAGCAGCACCAGCAACCCCTGTGAAACCCAGGATGAAAAGAGCAGCTGGCTGGCGAGATAGCGGCGGGACTGGAGCGTCTCGGCGACGTAAATCTCCGCCATGCCAAAAACATTATCTTCATTGACGGGCTGCAGCAGGCGCGCCACCCGAATCGCCTGGCCGCGATATTCGGTGTGGTAAAACCAGGCCAGCGCCGGATAGAGCGTGGTGCGCGACGTCGCAGGCGGCATCTTCGGCAGATCGTCATAGCCGGAGATCACCCGTCCGTCGGGGTCGACCACCTTATAGTAGAGCCGGTCGTTCATGTTGAGCTCAAAGCTGTCGAGCACCACCCAGGGCACGTCGACCGCCAGCCTGCCGTTGCGCACCTCCAGCCGCTCGGAGATGGTGCGGGCAGAGGATAACAGCGTGCGATCGTAGGCTTGCGTGGCCGCCTGGAGCGCGCTAACGTAGCTGTTAAAGGCCGACAATCCCCACAGCAGCAGCAGCGGCAGACCCAGGAAAAGCAACAGCTGCAGATAGAGCGACTGCGGCTTAACCCACCTCATCGCCGCACTCCAGCACGTACCCAAGCCCCCGAAGGGTGGTGATCCGCACGCCGCTGCCGGTCAGCTTCTTACGCAACCGGTGAATATAGAGATCGATGCTTTCAGGGCTGACGTCGTCGTTCAGGCTGAACACCTGGTCGAAAAGCTGCTGTCGTGAAACCGGACGGGTCCGGCGGTGCATCAGCACTTTCAGCAGGGAGAGCTCCCGCGGCGTCAGGGAAAGCGGTTCATCGCGCAGCAGGAAAAAGCCCTCGTCGTCATACTCCAGCTCCCCAAGGCGCTGGCGCTCCTGCGTTCGACCCTCGCTTCGGCGCAACAGGGCGCGCAGACGCGCGTCAAGCTCCTCCAGCTCAAACGGTTTTGGCAGATAGTCATCTGCCCCGGCGTTCAGTCCCTTCACCCGATCCGCCACGTTGCTGCGGGCGGTAAGAAACAGCACCGGCAGCGTTTGCCCCCGTTTTCTGAGGCGGTGGACCACTTCCAGGCCGTCAAAACCGGGCATGCCGATGTCCAGAATAGCGACCGCGTAGTTTTCACCCTGCAGCAGATGGTCGGCGGCACGTCCGTCGGAGACGCAGTCCACGGCAAAGCCTTCCTGCACCAGCGCTTTCTCCAGCCAGTGAGCCAGCTCACGATTATCTTCTGCGAGTAAGAGACGCATGTCACATCCTGTAAAGTTGGTGTCCCGTTGAAAGGGAAATGAAAGGTTATTGTTTTAACAATCACGCAACGGAACCGCTACAAGGTGGTTCACATAATCAGAAAAAAAGACCCGTACCCCCGGCGTGAGGATAAACGATGAAAAAACAATTACTTTCTACCCTTGCTGCAAGCGTGTTGCTGTTGAGTACCTCTGTCGTTCAGGCCCAGGACGCTCCGTCCCGTACCGAATGTATCGCCCCGGCCAAACCGGGCGGCGGTTTCGATCTCACCTGCAAGCTTATTCAGGTCAGCCTGCTGGAGACGAAGGCCATTGAGAAACCGATGCGCGTCACCTACATGCCAGGCGGCGTGGGCGCGGTGGCCTATAACGCGATAGTCGCGCAACGTCCGGCGGAAGCGGGAACGGTGGTGGCCTTCTCCGGCGGCTCGCTGCTGAACCTGTCGCAGGGCAAGTTTGGCCGCTACGGTGTGGACGACGTGCGCTGGCTGGCGACCGTCGGCACCGACTACGGAATGATTGCCGTGCGTGCCGATTCCCCGTGGAAATCCCTGAAAGATCTGCTGACCGCTATGGAAAAAGATCCGAACAGCGTGGTGATTGGCGCAGGGGCGTCTATCGGCAGCCAGGACTGGATGAAAGCGGCCCTTCTCGCCCAGCAGGCGAAGGTTGACCCGCACAAGATGCGCTACGTGGCCTTTGAGGGCGGCGGCGAACCGGTCACGGCGCTGATGGGCAACCACGTTCAGGCTGTTTCCGGCGATCTCAGCGAGATGGTGCCGTACCTGAGCGGGGATAAAATCCGCGTGCTGGCGGTCTTCTCGGAAAACCGTCTGCCGGGCCAGCTGGCGAACATCCCGACCGCCAAAGAGCAGGGTTATAACCTGGTCTGGCCGATCATCCGCGGCTTCTTCGTCGGGCCAAAAGTGACCGACGCCGAGTACCAGTGGTGGGTCGACGCGTTCAACAAACTCCAGCAGACGGAAGAATTTAAGAAACAGCGCGATCTGCGCGGACTGTTTGAGTTTAACCTGACCGGTAAGCCACTGGATGAGTACGTCAAAAAACAGGTGAATGACTACCGCGAACAGGCGAAAGCCTTTGGCCTGGCGAAATAACCGGAGGCGCTATGAGCGATCGTATTTTTGCCGGGATATGGCTGCTGCTCTGCGTTGGCGGGATGTTTGTCGCCTGGCAGATCCACAGCGAATACAGCTATGAACCCGTGGGACCCCGTCCCTTCCCGATGGGCATCGTCGGCCTGATGCTGCTCTGCTCGGTGGCGCTGCTGCTTCGCCACCCGGATACCGTCGAGTGGCCGCCGCGTCGCATTCTGCAGCGTCTGCTGGTGATGGTGATTGTCCTGCTGATGTATGCCTGGGGCTTTGAGTGGCTCGGCTTCCCGGTGGCGACCGCCATTCTGACGATGGTCATCGGCATGCTGTTTAACGCCACCCTCCCCGCGGCGGGGATCTCTGGCGTGGTGATGGGGATTTTACTGTGGTACGCCTTTGACCGCCTGCTGGACGTGACGTTACCGCTCGGCGCCTGGCTTAATTAACGGAGCACGCTATGGATACCTGGATTTACCTCTCGCAGGGGTTCGCCGTGGCGATGACCCCGGAAAACCTGGTGATCGCCCTGATCGGCTGTTTCGTGGGCACGATTGTCGGCCTGCTGCCGGGCCTTGGGCCGATCAACGGCGTGGCGATTTTACTCCCGCTGGCGTTTGCCCTGCATCTGCCTGCGGAATCGGCGCTGATCCTGCTGGCAACGGTCTACATCGGCTGTGAATATGGCGGACGCATTTCGTCGATCCTGCTTAACGTGCCGGGGGATGCGGCGGCGATCATGACCGCGCTGGACGGCTACCCAATGGCGCGGCAGGGACGCGGCGGCGTGGCGCTCTCCATCTCTGCGGTCAGTTCATTCTTTGGCTCACTGATTGCCATTGGCGGCATCATTCTGTTCGCTCCTGCGCTGGCCCAGTGGTCGCTGGCGTTTGGTCCGGCAGAATATTTTGCCCTGATGGTGTTCGCCATTGCCTGCCTCGGCAGCATGATGGCGCAAAATCCGCTGAAGTCGTTTTTATCCGCGCTGATTGGCTTAGGGTTAGCCACCGTCGGCGTGGATGCCAACACCGGGGTCTATCGCTTTACCTTCGACAGCGTTCACCTGTCCGATGGCGTGCAGTTCATTGTCGTCGTGATCGGCCTGTTCTCTGTTTCTGAGATCTTACTGATGCTGGAGCATACCAGCAGCGGGCAGACGCTGGTGCGCAAAACCGGCCGGATACTCTTTAGCGCTAAAGAGGGCGCGCAGTGCATCGGCGCCACGCTGCGCTCGTCGGTGATTGGCTTCTTCGTCGGCATCCTGCCGGGTGCTGGGGCCACTATCGCCAGCGCCATCACCTACATGACCGAGAAGAAGCTCAGCGGCAATAGCGACAGCTTTGGTAAAGGCGATATTCGCGGCGTCGCCGCGCCTGAGGCGGCCAATAACGCCTCGGCCTGCGGCTCGTTTATCCCGATGCTGACCCTGGGCGTGCCGGGATCCGGCACCACGGCGGTGATGATGGGCGCGCTGACGCTCTATAACATCACGCCCGGCCCGGCGATGTTTACCGAGCAGCCTGATATTGTCTGGGGGCTGATTGCCGCGCTGCTGATCGCCAACGTCATGCTACTGGTGATGAATATCCCGCTGATTGGGCTGTTCACCCGCATGCTGACGATTCCGCTGTGGTTCCTGGTGCCCGCCATTGCCGCAGTCTCTGCGGTGGGGGTTTACGCGGTGCACAGCACCACGTTTGACCTGGTGCTCATGGTGGTCCTCGGCGTGTTCGGCTACATCTTGCGAAAAATGCACTTCCCAATGTCTCCGCTGATTTTGGGCTTTGTGCTGGGTGAGATGCTGGAGCAGAACCTGCGCCGCGCCCTGTCCATCAGCAACGGTAATGTGTCGATACTGTGGGACAGCAGCGTCGCGAAGGTTCTGTTAGCGCTCTCGGTCATTGTGATTGTGGTGCCGCCGGCGTTGCGCCTGCTGCGTCGTCGCCAGCGCAAACCGGAGCCGGATATCGGCTAACTATACGGACAGCTGGGCATTGACCCACTGCTTTAACGCCTGGCGGGAGATCTTAATCCCGCCATTTTTTAGCTCAGCCGGCAGCACCAGCCAGTGAACGGGCTGCTCAAAGCGCGCCAGCCTGCCCTGTACCCAGGTCGGGAAACGGGTGATATCCGTTCCCGGCTCGCACTCCACCACCGCCACCGGACGCTGTCCAAACTCGGCATCATCCAGCGGGACGATAAACACCTGATTAATCTGCGGATGCGCGGCGATAACGCGCTCCAGCGATTCCGGCTGGATCCCCTCTCCACCGCTGAAAAAGAGATTGTCCATGCGGCCTAAAATCGTCAGACGGTCGCCATGCCATTCCCCGCGATCGCGAGTGGCAAACCAGCCCTGCGCGTTGATCAGCGGTATCAGCGCGCCGTCCTGCCAGTAGCCGGAAGCCATGCTCTGCGCTTTGATCCAGACTTCACCGTTAACGACCTGCACCTCTCTGCCCGGCAGCGCACGGCCCACGTCCGGATCGCCGTCAGCCTCTTTTGCGCAGACGGTAGAGGCAAACTCGGTGAGGCCGTAGCCGCAGTACGTTCGAACGCCCTGTTCCCGGGCCTTTTGCGTCAGCGTCACGGGAATGGCCGCCCCGCCGAGCAGCACCGCTTTCAGTGCGATGCGGCTTTCGCTATTCAGGAGACGCCAGAGCTGGGTCGGCACCAGCGAGGCGTGGGTGCAGCCGCGTAGCGCCTGCTCCAGCGGCTGCTTCTCGCGCACGGTTAAGCGCGCACCGGCCTGCAGCCAGCGCCAAAAAATCCCCTGGCCGGAAACGTGAAACAGCGGCAGCGAAAGCAGCCAGTCGTCATTATCCCCGTAGGGCATCAGCGACAGCACGCCGCGGGCGCTGGCAAGATGGGCGGCGCAGGTATGCACCGCCGCCTTCGGCAGCCCGGTGGAGCCGGAGGTGAGCGTCATGGTGGTCAGCCGCGCCGGCTGCCACGCAGCGCAGTACGCATCCGCTGGCTCGCACATGCTCAGGCCATGAAGGCCGTCGTAGCTGCCGTCCAGCACCAGCGCAAAGCGCAGCGTCATCTGCGGGATCAGCACGTCGAGCAGCGGGCGCGGCAGCTGCGGATTAACGGGAAGAATACGTGCCCCGCACTGAAGCAGCGCCAGCCATGCCAGCAGCGTTTGCGGGTGGTTATAGGCCAGCAGCAGTACGCCGTCGCCCTCCGCCACACCCTGCTGGTGAAACCCTGCCGCAAGGCGCTCGACGCGCGCGCACAACTGCTGCCAGGTAAGCGCTTCATCATTCAGTCTCAGGGCCGGTTTATCGGCAAAAAGCGCGCGCCAGTGACGCCAGGGCCAGTCGGTAAAACTCATAGCAACGGCTCCAGCGCCTCTGCGTCGAGGCACGGCAGCGTGCTGGCAGGCCACTCGCGGAGAAGCTGAGCCTGCATCAGGTTCAGCGTGTCGAGGCCGGGAACCGTGTCCGGCGTTAACCAGGCGGCAATGCGCGCCAGCTGGGTCAGCCCCAGGCTGGACTCTATCGACGAGCTGATCACCGCCGTCAGCCCCAGCGCGTGCGCCGCCGAGACCTGCTCGCGCACCTTCGCCAGGCTGCCGGTTAGCGTCGGCTTAATCACCACCGCGCTAACGCCGGGCTCGGCGACAAATTCAAAATCGTCCTCGCGCAGGCTTTCATCCCAGGCGATGGCAATCCCCGTTTCGCGGGCAAAGGCGCGCGAATCATCACGGGTTTTGCACGGTTCTTCGAGGAAGGCAATGCGGCTGCGGTACGCCGGGTTGACGTACTTCGCGAACTGCAGCGCCTTAAGCGGCGTCCACGCGCGGTTGGCATCCAGACGCAGGTGCAGATCGGGGATTGCTTCCAGCAGCAGGTTGGCGACCATGCCGTCACGCACCGCTTCGTAGAGACCGACTTTGATTTTCGCCACTTTCTCGCCCGGCATGGCGGCGAGCAGCGCGAACAGCTCGTCCGGGTCGCCCGTGCAGAGCGGTGCCGCGCGATAGTTAGCCTCTTCCGGCAGGCTACCGTCCAGCTCCGCCAGCGCGCAGCTGATGCCAAAGGCGGCGGAAGGTGCGTCCGGTAATGCCGGGTTTGCGCCCTCACGCCACGCCTTTACCCACGTCAGCAATGCAGACTGCGCCTCATCCAGCGACTCCAGGCTAAAGCCCGGCAGAGGCGAAATCTCGCCCCAGCCTTCCTGCTCGTCCTGCTGCAAATGCACGAAGAAGCCGTCACGGGTTTTTAAACGCCGTTCACGCAGCACCACGCCCGCGTCCATCGGTATCTGCCAGCGGTAAACCTGCGCGCGACGCATTACGGGTTCCGTTTGTATTTGCTGAAGTCCGGCTGGCGTTTTTCGTTAAACGCGTTGCGTCCTTCCTGACCCTCTTCGGTCATGTAGAACAGCATGGTGGCGTTACCCGCCAGCTCCTGCAGACCCGCCTGACCGTCACAGTCGGCATTAAGTGCCGCTTTCAGGCAGCGCAGCGCCATCGGGCTGTTTTGCAGCATCTCGCGGCACCAGCGCACGGTCTCTTTTTCGAGATCGGCAAGCGGCACCACGGTATTCACCAGGCCCATATCCAGCGCTTCCTGTGCGTTGTACTGGCGGCACAGGAACCAGATTTCACGGGCTTTTTTCTGCCCGACGATGCGCGCCATGTAAGAGGCACCCCAGCCGCCGTCGAAGGAGCCCACTTTCGGGCCGGTCTGGCCGAAGATGGCGTTTTCAGCAGCGATGGTCAGGTCGCACATCATGTGCAGCACGTGGCCGCCGCCGATGGAGTAGCCCGCCACCATCGCCACCACCGGTTTCGGGCAGGTGCGGATCTGGCGCTGGAAATCCAGCACGTTCAGGTGGTGCGTACCCGCATCGTCCTGGTATCCGCCGTAGTCGCCGCGCACCTTCTGATCGCCACCGGAGCAGAAGGCCTTCTCGCCTTCACCGGTCAGCACGATCACGCCGATACTGTCGTCGTAGCGCGCATCCGCCAGGGCCTGAATCATCTCTTTGACAGTCAGCGGACGGAAGGCGTTACGCACCTGCGGACGGTTGATGGTGATTTTGGCAATGCCGTCGGCGGATTTGTGGTAACGAATGTCGGTGTAGCCTTCGGAGCAGTCCTGCCATTCAACCGGCGCATAAAGCATGTGTTCATCAGGATAGATCATAGAGTGTCCTTTATTCGAAGACGCAGTATCTGAGCCAGACTCGCGGCAACCGCGTCGGGGTTTTCCCGGTGGGCGTTGTGTCCGGCGTTTGGAATCGCATGGCGAACGGCGTCCAGTTCAGCGGCCAGGGCCGCGAACTTCTGGTCACGTTCACCGTAGAGATAGTCAAAAGGGAAATTGCATACGCTAATCGCGGCACGCAAATCGGGCTGCACGGCCAGCGACGTTGCTTCGAGCATCTTCGCCAGCGTCGCGCCGTTGTTCTGGCTGCGCAGGGCGATAAGCGCCTTGCGCTGGTGGTCAGTGAGGGAAGCAAATACCGGCTGTTGATACCAGTCGGTAAAGACCTTTTCCAGCGGTTCGGTGCGAAAACGCGTCGCCCAGCGGCGGTCGGATGTCCACCGCGCGTGACGCTCATCCTCATCAAGCAGGCCCGGATGTCCACCTTCAACGATCACCCCCAGCAGCCCCTTTGGCTGCTGGCAGGCATGAAACATCGCAATGCGGCCGCCGAGGGAGTACCCCACCAGCCAGTAGTTCAGTATGTTGTAACTAAGTAGAGTTCGGGTAAGTAACGTGCTCATCTCGTCGAACCCCGTCACGGCAATATCCCCGGACGCACCGTGGCCCGGCAGGTCAAGACAGAGCCGGGAATACTCGCCGAGTTGCTTCCCGACAGCCTGCCACTCGCGGCAGTCGCCGGAAAAACCGTGCAAAAAGACCAGCCAGGGATAGCCCGGTTTTCCGGCCTGCTGCACGCCCGAGAGGATCACAGCTGGCTCACCTGCGCCAGCAGGCTTTGCAGGGTCTGCGCGCCGTCGGCCTCGTTCACCACCAGCTCAATCAGCGTCGCGCCCGGCTGCTTCCAGGCGGTGCTTAACGCCGCTTCCAGCTGTTCCCAGCTTTCCGGGCGATGGTATTTCAGGCTGAACATCGCCGCGGCGTGTTCAAACTGCACGTTCTGCGGCATCAGGTAGAAGCGCTCGCGCTCGCTCTGGGGCGTTGGCAACAGGGAGAAAATCTGCCCGCCGTTGTTGTTGACCACAATCAGCACAAACGGCGCGGACGCCTGACGCAGTAGCGCCAGCGCGTTAAGATCGTAGAGCGCGGAGAGATCGCCCACGATCGCCAGCGTCGATTTCGCGCTAGCGCGCTGCACCCCCGCCGCCGTCGAGATCAGCCCGTCGATGCCGCTGGCACCGCGGTTGCTGTACACCGGGTAGCCCACCGGCAGCTGCGAAAAGGCATCGATCAGCCGCACGACCAGGCTGTTGCCGACAAACAGCTGCCCCTGTTCTGGCAGGTATTGGCGAATACGGTGCGCCAGCCCGGCCTCGCTGAATGTCTCACAGCGCGCTTTGGTGATTTCCCACGCCTGACGCGACAGCTCAGGGATCGCCAGCGCCCAGGGCTGACGTTTTTCCGCCGGGTGCAGTTCCAGCCAGCTATCAATTTTGCTCACCAGACGACGGCCGCGATGGTGCGCCGGGTCGAGCCGCCCTTCCAGCGCGTCCACCACCCAGTATTCTTCCGGCGTGCAGGTCGCCTGCCACTGCAGCAGACGTTTTCCGGTCAGGCTTGCGCCGATCTGGACCACAATCTGCGCCTGCGAAAGCTCAGTAACCGCTTTCGCGTTACCCAGCCAGAGATCGGCGCACGGCAGCGGCTGGCCGGTCTGGGAAAGCACGTCGCCAATCAGCGGCCAGCCGAGTGTTTGCGCCCATTCGGCGACCAGCCTGCCTTCGGCGGCGCTCATGCGCCCGGCGATGACCACGCCTCGCTTCTGCCGCCAGAAGAACCAGTCGCGCTGTTTCGCGCTCTCAAGATGCGTCTGCTCGCGCAGCCACGGCTTTTCGCTCTGCCACCATTCGCCGAGCGACCGCTGCCAGTCAAGGCCGGTATCGTCCAGCTCGCCGTACAGCGGCTCGGCAAACGGGCAGTTGATATGCAGCGCCCCGCTGCGCAATGTCGCCATGGCGTGATCGACGGTGGAGACCAGCCAGCTTGCAGGAATATCCTGGGTGGGACGCGGTAACGAAACCGTCTGCGAAGGGTGCGTAGAAAAAAGTCCGGGCTGGCGAATGGCCTGATTGGCGCCGCAGTCGATTAGCTCAGGCGGACGGTCGGCCGTCAGCAGGATCAGTTTTTCACCTGTTAACCCGGCTTCAATCAGGGCCGGATAGAGGTTCGCCACGGCGGTACCGGAAGTGACAATCACCGCCACGGGTTCTTTGCTGACCTTCGCCAGCCCGAGCGCGAGATGTCCCAGACCTCGCTCGTCAAAGTGGGTGTGGTGAACAAACGCCCGGTTTTCAGCCGCCGCCAGCGTCAGCGGCGTTGAGCGAGAACCCGGTGCAATACACACGTGCCTGACGCCATGGCGCGTCAGGGCTTCAAGGATCACCGCCGCCCAGCGTCGGTTAAAAGAACTTACTGACATGAGATTGTCCGGTATCAAGAATGCGACACAGTATAAATAATAGAAAAAATTGGAATTTTGATATGAATCGGGATTGCGCGAATCAGTATTAATCCCTTAGGAGCAGAGAGCGCAATCCGGCGGCTTTGTTTTCGATCTCCTGCCACTCCTGCTCCGGGTCAGAGCCGCTGACAATGCCCGCTCCGGCGTAAAGCCGCAGAGCGTCTTCCTGTACGCGCGCCGAGCGCAGCGCCACGCAGAATTCGCTTTGTTCGGGGGATAAATACCCGGCCGAACCGGCGTACCACTCGCGGTTAAAGGGTTCAACGTGCTGAATAAACTCGCGCGCTGGCTGTCGCGGAAGCCCGGCAACCGCCGCCGTCGGCTGTAGCACGTGCAGGCACAGCTCATCGTCGGCCTGCTTGAGCTCGGTCCAGATACAGCGGCGTAAGTGCTGCACTTTGCGCAGGCGGATGACCTGAGCCGGCAACACCTCAAGCGTCTGCGTATGGTGTTGAAGACGCTGGCAGATATCTTCCACCACCAGCATATTTTCGCGCTGGTTTTTATCGTCATTCAACAGCCACTCGCCCAGACGCTGCGCCTGTTTATCGTCAGTATGGCTGGCGACGGTGCCCGCCAGCGCTTCGGTGCGCAGCAGCTTGCCGCGCCGCCGCCAGAGACGCTCGGGCGTGGAGCCGAGAAACGCGTTGCTGGCGTCGAATATCATGCAGAAATGATAGCAGTTTAAATTCAGGGCGCGGCTGGCAGCCATCAGCGCGACGGGGTTAACGCGCTGTTTACACTGCAGGTCGGTGGCTCGGGCGAGAACGACCTTTTCGAAATCACCGCGTGCAATCGTCTCTGTCGCTTTGCCGATAAGGCTAAGCCATTGCGGTTTTTCCGGGTGATGGGTTTCGCGCTCAACCTGCACGGAGAGCGGACGGATCGGTCTGGCGGGAAGCAGTTGCTGTAAGAACGCCCGCGCGGTGTCGGCATCGTCCTCAAGCGAGCTGTCGCTCCACAGCTGCAGACGCAACGTGGCGTTGCCAGCGGTACGTCGCCACAGCAGACGCGGTAAAAAGAGGCTGCCCTGCTCCGGGTTAAACGCGTTCAGGCCGCAGATTCGGGTATCTTCAGGGGCGTGTTGCGCACTTAAAAACTGCGAGGCTAACGCCAGAGAGGAGAATTGGACCACCGCTCCCAGCGCGGCCAGCTCTTCATCGCCGTTACGCTGTTGCCAGTAAAACTGGGGATAGCACTGCTGCTCGCCCAGCCAGGCGAGGGGATCGAAGGCATCGTTTAACGGGAAAGAGACGTCGAAATGACGCAGGCCGGATGTGGCAGGTAACGCTTGCGAAAGATGGCTACGCAATTGTTCCAGCGCGAGGAAAATCGAATTCACGCGAACCTCTCCCTGTTAAAACCTCATATTATACGGGGTACCATGAGAAATATCAGTACCCACGTATAGGGAGTGGTTAAACGGCTTAACGACGGGCCAGCAGCAGACCCAGCACCAGCCCTACGGCTGCGCCCACCCCAATGCCCTGCCACGGTTTTTCATGGACGTAATCATCGGCACGATAAACCGCTTTTTTGGCGCGGTAGTAGTAAGTATCAGACGCATGGCTGACGCGGTTTTTAACGTCGTGGAGCGCCTGCTCGGCACGGGCTTTCAGCTCGATATATTTCTGATCGGCAGGGTCGCCCGAGGAACGTAACACCTCTTCCAGCGTTTCACTCAGTAAGGTCAGGTCGTCGTCGATGCGAGTATCCCAGGATTGAAATGACATATTTTTCTCCATGTTAGTACACCAGTCCGCTAACTATAGACAACGACGCGCCATTACGCCTGTTTCGCTTCCCGCGCCATGCCGATGTGCGGAATACCGTCTTCGTCGTACACCTCGGTGACCGGCATAAAACCGAAATGACCGTAGAAGGATTGCAGGTGCGCCTGCGCGCCCAGGTATAACGCCTTGTCCGGCCACTGTTTCTGGCATGACTCCAGCGTTTTTTCCATCAGCTGATAGCCCAGTTTCTCACCCCGCGCGTTACCGCTGATAATGACCCGGCCTATCACCACGGGCTCGACATCGTCCTCGCTTTTCAGAATCCTCGCATACGCCACCAGCTCGTTATCCTTCCAGCCGAGGATATGGCGGTTTTCGCCAACGAGGTCATCGCCGTCGATGTCCTGATACGGGCACGTCTGTTCAACCACAAACACTTCGCAGCGCAGTTTAAGCAGCGCGTAGAGCGAATGAACGGTGAGCTCACTATGATGTAAATCTTGCCACTGGATCATCTCTTTCTCCTTCCTAGGGTTCACCACGTTATACTAAACCCCTCCCCGTTCGGCAAAGGGCTGATTGCGTTATGGAACTGATTTTTCTGGGTACGTCCGCTGGCGTGCCAACCCGCTCACGAAACGTGACGGCAATTCTGCTGGATCTTAAGCACCCCACCCGCGGCGGGCTGTGGCTGTTTGACTGCGGTGAAGGGACGCAGCATCAGCTGCTGCACACCGCGTATCACACCGGCAAGCTGGATAAAATTTTTATTACTCACCTGCACGGCGACCATCTGTTTGGCCTGCCGGGCCTGCTGTGCAGCCGCTCCATGGCCGGCAACGCCAATCCGCTGACGATTTACGGGCCTGCGGGTGTGCGTGAATTTGTTGAAACCGCGCTGCGTCTGAGCGGGTCATGGACGGATTATCCGCTGGAGATCGTTGAGATTAGCGAAGGCCTGGTTTTCGATGACGGTGATTATAAGGTGAGCGCTCAGCCGCTGAATCATCCCGTTGAGTGCTATGGCTATCGCATTGAAGCGCATGACAAACCCGGCGCGCTGGACGCCGCCGCGCTGATGGCCGCTGGCGTAAAACCCGGACCGCTGTTCCAGCGCCTGAAGCACGGCGAGACCGTTACGCTGGAGGACGGGCGCACGATCGACGGCCAGGATTATCTCGCCGCGCCCGAGCCGGGCAAGAAGCTGGCTATCTTTGGCGACACGGCCCCGTGCCCTGCCGCCCTTCAGCTTGCCCAGGGCGTGGACGTGATGGTGCATGAAGCCACGCTGGAAACAGCGATGGAAGAGAAAGCCAACGGCCGCGGCCATAGCTCCACGCGTCAGGCGGCGCAGCTTGCCCGCGACGCAGGCGTCGGGAGGCTGATCGTCACTCACGTCAGTTCCCGCTACGACGCGCGGGGGTGTGCAAGCCTGCTGGCAGAGTGCCTGGCGGTGTTCCCGGCGTGCGAGCTGGCCGAAGATTTCGCTAAGGTCAGCGTTTAGCCCTTCATTTTTCTCTCAGAATGCCGATAACGATTAAAAGGTCAGCATTTCTCTCGAGGGTAGAATGGATAATTTCCAGAAAGATATTGATGACAGGGCGAATCTGACCCTGTCGAACCGTTTTGAACTGTTGCTGTTCCGTCTTGGCACCTCTCTGAACGAAAATAAATCCGAGCTGTTTGGCATTAACGTCTTTAAGCTGCGTGAAATTGTGCCGATGCCGGAATTCACAAAACCCGCCGGGATGAAATCACCGCTGATGGGGATGGTGAATATTCGCGATCAGGTGATCCCGGTGATCGATCTGGCCGCCGTGGCGGGCTGTAAGCCTACCACCGGGCTTAACATCCTGCTTATCACCGAATATGCCCGCAGCGTGCAGGCCTTTGCCGTGGAGTCGGTTGAAAACATCATGCGTCTGGACTGGAAGCAGGTGCACGCGGCAGAAACCGCCGTCAGCGGCCGCTATATCACCAGCATTGCCTGCCTGGATGAGAAAACGGATACCAACGATCTGGCGATGGTGCTGGACGTTGAGCAGATCCTCTATGACATCACCCCGGCCAACCACGATCTGCACGCCACCAATCTGAAAACCACCAAGTTCAACATCAAGCCAGGCGCAGTCGCGATTGTGGCGGAAGATTCCAAAGTGGCGCGTTCGATGCTGGAGAAAGGTCTGCAGGCGATGGAGATCCCAGCGCAGCTGCACATCACCGGCAAAGACGCGTGGGAAAAAATTGGCGTGCTGGCCGCACAGGCGCAGGCTGAGGGCGTGCCGATCACCGATAAGATCGCTCTGGTGCTGACCGACCTCGAAATGCCGGAGATGGACGGATTTACGCTGACGCGCAAAATCAAAACCGACCCGGTACTGAAGGATATTCCGGTAGTGATCCACTCCTCCCTTTCCGGCAACGCCAACGAAGATCATATTCGCAAGGTGAAGGCGGACGGGTACGTGGCGAAGTTTGAGCTGAACGAGCTGTCGTCGGTGATTGAGGAAGTGCTGGATCGTTCGATGAAGAAGATTGGCGGGCCGCTTATAAGCAGGAAGCAGCTGGCTTAAGTCCTGTGCGGGCTGGTGCCCTCACCCCATCCCTCTCCCACAGGGAGAGGGCGCAAACCATAAAAAACCCGCCGAGGCGGGTTTTTTGTTTTTACATTAATGGCATCGCTCGCTGCACGATATCAATCAGCGGCTGCGGATAAATACCGAAGATCAGCACCAGCAGCGCGGAGATAAGCACCACGATACCACCGGCGCTGTACTGCCAGTTGCCTGGAGCATCACGGTTGAGCTGCTGAGGCGCGCTCAGGTACAGGCTCACGGCCACACGCAGGTAGTAGTAGAGGCCAATCGCGGAGCCGATAACGACACCGGCAGTCAGCCACCACAGGTGCGCCTGCACACCGACGGCCAGCACGTAGAACTTACCGATAAAGCCCAGCGTCATCGGGATACCCGCCAGAGAGAGCATCATCACGGTCATTACCGCGGACAGAATTGGACGGTGCCAGAACAGACCACGGTAGGAGAACAGTGAATCGGCATCCGGACCACGGTACGGGCTGGACATCAGGCTCACCACGCCGAAGGCGCCGAGGCTGCTGAACAGGTAACCGGCCAGATACACGCCCACGGCTTCCATCGACATCTCACCGCTCTGCAGCGCAATCAGCGCCACCAGCAGGTAGCCCAGATGAGAGATGGACGAGTAGCCCAGCAGACGCTTGATGTTGGTCTGGCTCAGCGCCATCAGGTTACCGAAGATGATGGAGACGAACGCGATGATGCCCAGCACCACGCGAACGGCTTCACTATCACCCACCGGCGCGTACAGGAACAGACGCATGACCACACCGAAGATAGCGATTTTGCTCGCCGTCGCCAGGAAGGTAGAGACCGGTGCAGGCGCACCCTGGTATACGTCTGGTGTCCACAGGTGGAACGGAACCAGAGAGAGCTTGAAGCCGAGGCCAACGATCATCATACCCAGACCCGCCAGCAGCAGCGGCTCATGGAGCATGCCGTCGCCGAGGCTCTTGCCGAGCGCCATGAAGGAGAGGTTACCGGACTGTGCGTACAGCAGCGCAATACCAAACAGCAGGAAGGACGATGCGGCAGCAGACAGAATGGTGTACTTGATGCTCGCTTCCAGAGAGCGCTTCTGACGGAAGGCGTAACCAATCAGGCCGAACAGCGGCAGAGAGATCAGCTCAATACCGAGGAACAGCGCGGCCAGATGGTTGGCATTCGCCAGCAGAATGCCGCCCAGCGCGGCAATCAGTACCAGCAGGTAAAACTCTTCTTTGTTGTCGTTGTAGCCTTCGAGCCACGGGTAAGCAAAGGTACAGGTTGCCAGGCTCGCCAGCAGCACCAGCCCGGTATACAGCATGGCGTAACCGTCAACGCGCATCAGCGGCGTGACGTCCATCGCCCCGCCCTGACCAACAAACCAGAGTGAGACTAACGCGGCATTCAGGCCGATGACAGACAGCGTGGCATTCAGGAAGTGATTGCGTCGCCACGCAATGGAGAGCATCACAACCACCACCGTCAATCCGACGATCAGCAGCGGTAGCAGCGCGATCAGTTGTTGTGGAGTTATTGTCATGGCGAATTACGGCCTTGTAGTAGAAACAGAATTAACAAACCACTGCTGGATATTGCCCATCGCGCTGTGCGAGGTATCCAGAATCGGCTGCGGGAAGAAGCCCAACAGCACCAGCAGTACGACCAGCAGCAGGATGATGAACAGCTCACGCAGCGACATCCCCGGCAGTTCTTGTGCAGCAATTTCGCTCTTCGCTTTACCGAAGTAAGCGCGGTGCAGCATCGCCAGCGAGTACACGGAAGCGAACACCAGACCAAAGGTGGAGATCACGGTAATCACCGGTACCACTTTGAAGCTGCCGAACAGAATCATGAATTCGCCGACGAAGTTACCGGTACCCGGCATCCCCAGGGTAGCCACCGCGAAGAACATGGAGAGCGCTGGCAGCCATTTAATTTTGCTCCACAGACCGCCCATCATACGCATGTCGCGGGTATGCAGACGTTCGTACAGCTGGCCGCACAGGATGAAGAGACCGGCTGCGGACAGACCGTGCGCAATCATCTGGATCACCGCGCCCTGGTACGCCAGCTGGCTGCCGGTGTAGATAGCAATCAGCACGAAGCCCATGTGGGAAACGGAGGTATAAGCAATCAGACGCTTGATGTCGTATTGCGTGAAGGCCATCCAGGCACCGTAGAAGATACCGATCACACCCAGCCACATGGCAATCGGAGCGAACTCCGCGGAGGCATTCGGGAACAGCGGCAGTGCGAAACGCAGCAGACCGTAGGCCGCCGTTTTCAGCAGGATGCCCGCCAGGTCAACGGAACCCGCCGTTGGTGCCTGGGAGTGCGCGTCTGGCAGCCAGCCGTGCAGAGGAACCACCGGCATTTTCACCGCGAAGGCAATGAAGAAGCCCAGCATCAGCAGGTATTCAACGCCGTGTGACATCGGGGTCTTCAGCAGGTCTTCGTAGTTGAAGGTCCAGGTGCCGGTTGCGTTGTGATGAACGAACACCAGCGCCAGAATGGCAATCAGCATTACCAGACCGCTCGCCTGGGTATAGATGAAGAACTTGGTTGCCGCCGTGATACGCGTTTTACCGTCGGACGCCTTGTGGCCCCACAGCGCGATCAGGAAGTACATCGGCACCAGCATCATCTCCCAGAAGAAGAAGAACAGGAACATGTCGATGGCAAGGAACACGCCGATCACGCCGCCCAGGATCCACATCAGGTTCAGGTGGAAGAAGCCCTGGTATTTTTCGATTTCTCGCCATGAGCAGAGTACCGCCAGAACGCCGAGCAGACCGGTCAGCACCACCATCAGCAGCGACAGACCGTCAATCGCCAGGTGGATCGTAATGCCGAAACGCGGGATCCACGGCAGGATGAACTCAGACTGCCACTGCGGAATGCCCGCAGACTGGGTCAGTGAGTAACCGCCCTGCAACCACAGTTGCAGGCCAAGCGCGAGCGTCAATCCCATGGTGATCAGCGCGATCCAGCGCGGCATCTTCACGCCAAAGCGTTCGGTCTGCCAGCACAGGAAGCCGCCGATGAAGGGAATTAATATTAGCCAGGGTAGTAACATGGCGATTTACATTCCTTTTTAAGGCCCCCAGCAGGGGCCTGATTTTCAACGAATTCGAATAAAATTCACTTAACGATCAACGCAATACCATCAGCAGCGCCAGCACCACAACCGCACCGATGCTCATGGACGCCACATACCAACGCAGGTAACCGTTCTCGCTGTACAGCAGGCCTTTACCTGCAAAGCGGGAGAGGATCGCCGGGATGTTCATCAGGCTGTTCAGCGGGTCGCGCTTCAGCAGCCACGCAACGCCCAGGAACGGCTTAACGAAGATCATGTCGTACAGCCAGTCGAAGCCCCACGCGTTGTACCACCAGGTGCCCAGCAGGCGGCCCGGCGCACTGTTGGCCACGGCAGTGACCAGCGTACGTTTGCCCAGCCACAGCCATGCCGCAATCAGGATACCCGCGATAGCGACCACACCGGAGGTGATTTCAAGCGTCAGAACGCGACCGTGCTCAAGCTCGGTGGTGTCTGGCAGTACGCCCTGCAGCGGTGGCACAATCATCGCGCCAACGAAGGTGGACAGTACCAGCAGCACAATCAGCGGCAGGTGGTGGGTAATCCCCTTCCCTGCGTGAGCGTGAATTTGTTCTTTACCGTGGAATACGATGAAAATCATACGGAAGGTATACAGGGAGGTCATGAACGCACCGACCAGACCCGCAACCATCAGATTGATATGACCATTCGCCATAGCACCCGCAAGGATTTCGTCCTTACTGAAGAAGCCCGCGGTGATCAGCGGCAGTGCCGCCAGCGCCGCGCCGCCCACCAGGAAGCAGACATAGACCAGCGGGATGGACTTACGCAGTCCGCCCATCTTGAAGATGTTCTGCTCGTGATGGCAGGCCAGAATCACCGAACCGGATGAGAGGAACAGCAGCGCTTTGAAGAACGCGTGCGTCATCAGGTGGAAAATGGCCGCGTCCCACGCCTGAACGCCCAGCGCCAGGAACATGTAACCAATCTGGCTCATGGTGGAGTACGCGAGAACGCGCTTGATGTCGGTCTGAACCAGCGCGGCAAAGCCTGCCAGCACCAGCGTGACCGCACCGACGATACCCACCAGATGCAGAATTTCCGGAGTCATCAGGAACAGGCCATGAGTACGCGCAATCAGGTAAACACCGGCGGTGACCATGGTCGCGGCGTGGATCAGCGCGGAGACAGGGGTTGGACCCGCCATCGCGTCGGCCAGCCATGTCTGCAGCGGCAGCTGCGCGGATTTACCCACGGCACCACCCAGCAGCATCAGCGTTGCCCACCACAGCATGTTATTGCCTGCCTCGAAGTGTGCTGGCGCCAGTTCCACCATCTCGCGGAAGTTCAGCGTGCCCAGTTCGTTGTAGAGAATGAACAGCGCGAACGCGAGGAAGACGTCACCCACGCGGGTCACGACGAACGCTTTCATGGCCGCTGCGCCATTCTTCGGATCGGTATAGTAGAAACCGATCAGCAGGTAAGAGCACAGGCCCACGCCTTCCCAGCCCAGATACATCAGCAGCAGGTTATCGGCCAGCACCAGAACCACCATGCTGGCAATAAACAGGTTGGTGTAGGCGAAGAAGCGGGAGTAACCCTCTTCACCGCGCATGTACCAGGAGGCAAACATGTGGATCAGGAAGCCGACGCCGGTGACCACGGAGAGCATGGTCAGCGAGAGACCGTCCAGCACCAGGTTGAAACCGATGTTGAAATCACCGACCGACATCCAGGTCCACAGCGGCACGCTGAAAGGCTGGCGTCCGTTGTTAAAGAAGTCGATACCCGCATACGCTGTCACCAGCGCGGCCAGGCCGACAGAGCCCATGCCAACGGTCGCGGACAGATTCTCAGACCAGCGGCCGCGAGAAAACGCCAGCAGCACGAAGCCAATCAGCGGAAAAATAATGGTTAAGGCAAGCATGTTCATCCACGCAACTCACTTACTGAATCGATGTTCAGATTCTGGCGGCGACGATGGAGCTGCAGCAACAGCGCCAGGCCAATACTCGCTTCAGCAGCCGCGAGGCTGATGGCGAGAATGTACATCACCTGACCATCGGTCTGGCCCCAGTAGCTTCCGGCGACCACGAAGGCCAGCGCGGAGGCGTTAATCATGATTTCCAGGCCGATCAGCATAAACAGCAGATTGCGGCGGATAACCAGACCGGTCAGACCCAGAACGAATAAAATCGCAGCGAGGATCAGTCCATGTGTTAAGGGGATCATGCGCGCTCCTCCGTTTTTCTTTTCGCGCGGTCGTCAGTGCGGTTGCTCAGCACCTCGCCAGCACGCTCTTCGCGGCCAACGTGGAAAGCCACAACCAGGCCTGCCAGCAGCAGCATAGAGGCCAGTTCCACCGCCAGAACGTATGGGCCAAAGAGCGTGATACCCACCTCTTTCGCACCAATTGGCGTGCCGTCGATGCCCTGATCGTTCACGCCCAGAATGGCGTAAACGATCACCACCAGCATGATGGCCGACAAAATTGCCGGGCCAATCCACACCTGCGGTTTTAACCACTGACGTTCCTGCTCAATTTCAGAGCCGCCCAGGTTCAGCATCATCACTACGAACACGAACAGCACCATGATGGCCCCGGCGTAAACGATGATCTCCAGCGCACCGGCGAAGTGCGCGCCCAGCGCGAAGAACACCCCGGAAATAGCCAGCAGCGAAATGATTAAGTACAGCAGCGCATGCACCGGATTGGTGTGCGTAATCACTCGCAGCGTAGCCAGGATGGCGATAAGGCCACAGATATAAAAAGCGAATTCCATTGCCCTCTCCTTACGGTAACAGGCTCTTGACGTCGATAGGCTTAGCTTCGTTCTCTGCTTCGCCCTTATCTTTGCCGTCGATTGCCATACCCGCCATCCGGTAGAAGTTATATTCCGGGTATTTGCCCGGACCGGAAATCAGCAGATCCTCTTTCTCGTACACCAGGTCCTGACGCTTGTACTCACCCAGCTCAAAGTCTGGAGTCAGCTGAATCGCCGTGGTTGGGCACGCTTCTTCACACAGACCGCAGAAGATGCAGCGTGAGAAGTTGATGCGGAAGAACTCAGGGTACCAGCGGCCGTCTACCGTCTCGGCTTTCTGCAGAGAGATACAGCCGACCGGACACGCTACCGCACACAGGTTACAGGCAACGCAGCGCTCGGAACCGTCCGGGTCGCGCGTCAGCACGATACGGCCACGGTAGCGCGGTGGCAGATATACCGGCTCTTCCGGGTACATCCGGGTTTCGCGTTTAGCAAACGCGTGCAGGCCGATCATCCAGATACTGCGTACCTGGGTACCGAAACCTACCAGTAATTCTTTTAAGGTCATGGTCTATAGCCCCTTATGGCTGCTGCCAGAGAATGACAGCTGCCGTTACCAACAAGTTGACGAGCGTCAGCGGCAGGCACACTTTCCAGCCGAAGGACATTACCTGGTCATAACGTGGACGCGGTAACGCTGCGCGAATCAAAATGAACATCATCATGAAGAACGCGGTTTTCAGCGCGAACCAGATGAACGGCGGTAAGAACGGGCCATGCCAGCCACCAAAGAACAGCGTTACCATCAACGCGGAAATGGTGACGATACCGATGTACTCGCCCACAAAGAACAGACCGAACTTCATGCCGGAATATTCAATGTGGTAACCGTCGGCCAGTTCCTGTTCGGCTTCCGGCTGGTCAAACGGGTGACGGTGACACACGGCCACGCCCGCGATAGCAAAGGTAATAAACCCAAAGAACTGCGGGATAACGTTCCAGATGTCGGCCTGGTTGTTGACGATGTCGGTCATGTTGAATGAACCGGCCTGCGCCACCACGCCCATCAGGGAGAGTCCCAGGAACACTTCGTAGCTCAGCGTCTGCGCGGAAGCACGCATCGCACCCAGCAGCGAGTATTTGTTGTTACTGGACCAGCCTGCGAACAGGACCGCGTAAACCGCGAGACCTGCCATCATCAGGAAGAACAGAATGCCGATGTTCAGGTCAGCGACCACCCAGGTCGGGCTGACCGGAACGATAGCAAACGCCAGCAGCAGCGAGGTGAAGGCGATCATCGGTGCCAGAGTAAAGATCACGCGATCCGAGAAGCGAGGGATCCAGTCCTCTTTAAAGAACATCTTGATCATGTCCGCGACCAGCTGGAGTGAACCACCCCAGCCCACGCGGTTCGGTCCGTAACGGTTCTGGAACAGACCGAGCAGACGACGTTCACCAAAGCTCATGAACGCGCCGCAGGTGACCACCACCAGCAGGATCACAATCGCTTTCAGAATGCTCAGCAGGATGTCGATAAGATCCGGCGTTAACCAACTCATGCTTTTGCCTCCTGCAGATTATCAAGACGCGCACCCGCCAGAACCGGCGCGATGCCAGGCATACCCATCGGCAGACCGACCTGCCCTGCTGTCAGATTTTCAGAAATAATCAGCGGCAGGCTGATGGTCTGGCCGTCATAGCTAAAGGCGATGTTCGCGCCCGCGTTAACGCCAAGCTTCGCGGCATCCGCCGGGTTGAGCTTGATGTAAGGCTGCGGCATACGGGTCTGGAAGACCGGTGAACGCTGGGACAGCTCGTCGCTACCGAACAGGTGGTAGTACGGGGCAATACGCCAGTTACCGTCCTGCGCCTGGAAGCTCGCCGGTACGGTGGTGAAGAAGTCCAGACCGGTTTCGGAAGCTTCAATCAGACGCACGCCCGGATCGCCGTGGCGCAGGGAGCCGCCCACTTCAGCCTGGAACTTGTTCCACGCCTGCGGGGAGTTCCAGCCCGGAGCCCATGCGAACGGGATTTGCGAACGCGGGGCAGACGGCTGGTTGTTCCCTTCCATGGAGAAGGCGAACATGGTGTCTTTATCCTGCGGCTGGCGCGGTTCGTGCACGCTGATGTTGGCACGCATCGCGGTACGGCCGCTGTAGCGGTGCGGTTCACGCGCCAGCTTCTGGCCGCGGATGCGGAAGCTTGCTTCAGGTGCGGCATCTTTAATGCCTGCCAGCTGAGGCAGTTTTTCAACTACCGCGTCGATAACGTGGTCGAGCTGCGTCCAGTCCACTTCACGGCTCTGCACGGTGCTGTGCAGGGAGTGCAGCCAGCGCCAGCTTTCCAGCATCACGGTGTTGCTGTCGTAGTACGCCGGGTCATAAACCTGGAAGAAACGCTGGGCGCGGCCTTCGTTGTTGATAACGGTACCGTCGCTTTCTGCGAAGCTTGCCGCAGAGAGCACCAGGTGCGCTTTGTCCATGATCGCGGTGCGCTGGTGGTCAATGACCATCACCAGCGGCGCTTTGGAGAGCGCGGCGTCAACGCGAGCGGCAGACGCGTGGCGGTGCAGATCGTTTTCCAGCACCACCACGGCGTCAGCGGCACCGGATTCCAGTTCGCTTAACGCTTCTTCCAGCGAGCCGCCGCCAATCATGCCCAGACCGATGCTGTTTACCGCACGGGCAATCATGGTCACGCCGACGTCTGCACCGCGGCCTTTCAGGGCTTTGGCAACGTTCGCGGCGGCCTGAATGATTTCAGCGCTACCGGCGTTGGTTCCGGAGATAATCAGCGGTTTCTTCGCACCTGCGAGGGCCTGAACAATCACGTCAACCTTGTTTTGCAGGTCGCGATCCAGCTCAACGGCCGGTGAGCTGTTGTCCAGCGCGTGGGCAATGGCAAAGCCCAGGCGCGCCTGGTCTTCAACCGGCGCGCAGTAGGTCCACGCGGCGATATCGTCCAGACGGGTGTTGTCGACGTTGGTTACAAACAGAGGATGCTTCGCGCGCTGGCCGATGTTCAGGATTGCCGCAATCTGCCAGTCAGCCACTTTCTGCGCCGCTGCCATTTCACGTGCTTTACCCTTCACCGCCTGACGAACCGCCAGGGCCGCGCGGGCGCCGGTCTGCGTCAGGTCTTCACCCAGCACCAGAACCGCATCATAGGATTCAATTTCGCGCAGCGCAGGGGTATGGATACCACCTTCACGCAGCACTTTCAGTACCAGCTGCAGACGTTCCTGCTCGCCCTGGGCGATTCCGGTATAGAAGTTTTCCGCCCCGACCAGCTCGCGCAGCGCGAAGTTGCTTTCGATACTGGCGCGCGGGGAGCCGATGCCGATCACTTTCTTCGACTGGCGCAGGATATCTGCCGCGCCCTGCATCGCCTGTTCAGCGTTCAGGGTAATAACGTCGTCGCCACGGCGCTGAACCGGCTGACGCGGACGGTCTTTCAGGTTCACATAGCCATAGCCGAAACGACCGCGGTCGCACAGGAAATAGTGGTTAACGGTACCGTTGTAACGGTTTTCGATACGACGCAGTTCGCCGTAGCGCTCACCCGGGCTGGTGTTACAGCCGAGGGAACACTGCTGGCAGATGCTTGGTGCAAACTGCATGTCCCATTTACGGTTGTAACGCTCGGAGTGGGTTTTATCCGTGAATACGCCGGTCGGACAGATTTCTACCAGGTTACCGGAGAATTCGCTCTCCAGCACGCCGTCTTCCGGACGGCCGAAGTAGACGTTGTCGTGCGCGCCATAGACGCCCAGATCCTGACCATCTGCATAGTCTTTGTAGTAACGCACGCAGCGGTAGCAGGCGATGCAGCGGTTCATTTCGTGAGAGATGAACGGCCCCAGATCCTGGTTACGGTGGGTACGCTTGGTAAAGCGATAGCGACGGAAGCTGTGACCGGTCATCACGGTCATATCCTGAAGGTGGCAGTTACCGCCCTCTTCACAAACCGGACAGTCGTGCGGGTGGTTGGTCATCAACCACTCCACCACGCTTTCGCGGAACTGTTTGGCTTCTTCGTCATCAATCGAAATAAAAGTGCCTTCGGTGGCTGGCGTCATACAGGACATCACCAGGCGACCACGCGTGTCTTCCGCGTTTTGATATTGCTTCACCGCACACTGGCGGCAAGCACCGACGCTGCCCAGCGCCGGATGCCAGCAAAAGTACGGAATATCGAGGCCAAGAGACAGACAAGCTTCCAGCAGGTTGTCCGCCCCGTTGACTTCGTATTCTTTGCCGTCTACATGAATCGTAGCCATTAGCATGCTTCCAGTTGGCTCGGTCGAAACCGAGCGTTAATCAAAATTCTTGTCGTTACCAGCGCGCTTTCAGCAGGTTCGGCTGAATACCATTGATCGAATGGGTATTGCTGAACGGCTGCTTGATGCCTGCTTCGAATTCGTCGCGGAAATATTTAATCGCGCTCTGCAGCGGCTCGACGGCACCCGGTGCGTGGGCGCAGAAGGTTTTACCCGGGCCTAAGAATCGACACAGTTGCTCAAGCGTCTCGATATCGCCAGGCTGGCCTTCGCCACGTTCGATTGCGCGCAGGATCTTCACGCTCCACGGCAGACCATCACGGCACGGTGTACACCAGCCGCAGGACTCACGGGCGAAGAACTCTTCCAGGTTACGCACCAGCGATACCATGCCGATCTCGTGGTCGACGGCCATCGCCAGCGCCGTACCCAGACGGCTGCCTGCTTTACCAATGCTTTCGAATTCCATCGGCAGGTCAAGGTGGGCTTCGGTCAGGAAGTCTGTCCCTGCCCCACCCGGCTGCCAGGCTTTGAATTTCAGGCCATCGCGCATGCCGCCGGCGTAGTCTTCAAGAATTTCGCGTGCGGTGGTACCGAACGGCAGTTCCCAGACGCCAGGGTTCTTCACGCGACCGGAGAAGCCCATCAGCTTGGTACCGGCATCTTTGCTTGAGGAGATGCCCTGATACCACTCCACGCCGTTGGCGAGGATAGCCGGGACGTTACACAGGGTTTCGACGTTGTTTACGCAGGTCGGTTTACCCCACACGCCGGAGCTTGCCGGGAACGGTGGCTTGGAACGAGGGTTCGCACGGCGGCCTTCCAGGGAGTTAATCAGCGCAGTTTCTTCACCGCAGATGTAACGCCCGGCACCGGTGTGCACGAACAGTTCGAAGTCAAACCCGGTACCCAGGATGTTTTTACCCAGAAGGCCGGCTTCGGTGGCTTCGGCAATCGCGCGACGCAGGTTTTCTGCCGCTTCGATGTACTCACCGCGCAGGAAGATGTAGCCACGGTACGCTTTCAGCGCAAACGCGGAGATCAGCATGCCTTCCACCAGCAGGTGCGGCAGCTGCTCCATCAGCAGGCGGTCTTTATAGGTGCCTGGCTCCATTTCATCGGCGTTACACAGCAGGTAACGGATGTTCATGGATTCGTCTTTTGGCATCAGGCTCCACTTCAGACCGGTGGAGAAGCCCGCGCCGCCACGGCCTTTCAGGCCGGAATCTTTCACCGCATTAACGATGTCGTCCGGCGCCATGCCGCCGAGGGCTTTGCGCGCACCGGCATAGCCGTTTTTGCTCTGGTATTCGTCGAGCCATACCGGCTGTTTGTCATCGCGCAGACGCCAGGTCAGCGGATGCGTCTCAGCAGTACGAATTACAGTTTTCATTTGTACTGCTCCAGCAGGTCAGGAATCGCTTCCGGCGTCAGATGGCTGTGAGTGTCCTCATCAATCATCATGGTCGGCCCCTTGTCGCAGTTACCCAGGCAGCAGGTTGGCAGCAGAGTAAAGCGTCCATCGAACGTGGTCTGGCCCGGCTTGATATTGAGCTTTTTCTCAATCGCAGCCTGAATGCCCTGATAGCCGGTAATGTGGCAGACGACGCTGTCACAGTAGCGGATCACATGGCGGCCTACCGGCTGACGGAAGATCTGGCTGTAGAACGTGGCTACGCCCTCTACGTCACTTGCCGGAATGCCCAGCACTTTTGCGATCTCGTAAATCGCCCCATCCGGCACCCAACCACGCTGTTTCTGTACGATTTTCAGCGCTTCAATGGACGCCGCACGCGGGTCTTCGTAGTGGTGCATCTCGTGCTCAATGGCGGCACGCTCTGCTTCACTCAGCTCAAAAGCCTCGGTTTGTGGTTGTTGATTCTCGTGCATAATTAGCGGTCCACATCTGACATAACAAAATCGATACTACCCAGATACACAATCAGGTCAGAGACCAGACTGCCGCGGATGGCGGACGGGATCTGCTGCAGGTGCGCAAAGCTCGGCGTACGCACGCGGGTACGGTAGCTCATGGTGCTGCCGTCGCTGGTCAGGTAGTAACTGTTAATACCCTTGGTCGCTTCAATCATCTGGAAGGATTCTTGCGCCGGCATGACCGGGCCCCAGGAAACCTGCAGGAAGTGGGTGATCAGGGTTTCGATATGCTGCAGCGTGCGCTCTTTCGGCGGCGGCGTGGTCAGCGGGTGATCCGCCTTGAACGGGCCTTCCGGCATGTTGTTGAGGCACTGCTCAAGGATGCGCAGACTCTGGCGCAGCTCTTCCACTTTCAGCATCACGCGGGTGTAGCAGTCGGACACACCGCCGCCAACCGGCACTTCAAAGTCGAAGTTCTCGTAGCCAGAGTAAGGACGGGCTTTACGCACGTCGAAATCAATACCGGTCGCGCGCAGGCCAGCACCTGTAGTCCCCCACTCCAGCGCTTCTTTCGCGCCATAGGCAGCAACGCCCTGGGAACGGCCTTTCAGGATGGTGTTGCGCAGCGCGGCTTTCTCGTAAGACGCCAGACGCTTCGGCATCCAGTCGAGGAATTCACGCAGCAGGCGGTCCCAGCCGCGCGGCAGATCGTGTGCCACACCGCCGATACGGAACCAGGCCGGGTGCATACGGAAGCCGGTAATCGCTTCCACCAGATCGTAGATTTTCTGACGATCGGTAAAGGCGAAGAAGACTGGAGTCATCGCGCCGACGTCCTGAATGAACGTAGAGATGTACAGCAGGTGGCTGTTGATGCGGAACAGTTCTGACAGCATAACGCGAATCACGTTAACGCGATCCGGTACGGTGATGCCTGCCAGTTTCTCAACGGCCAGCACGTATGGCATTTCGTTTACGCACCCGCCGAGGTACTCGATACGGTCGGTATACGGAATGTAGCTGTGCCAGGACTGACGCTCGCCCATCTTCTCAGCACCGCGGTGGTGGTAGCCGATGTCAGGGACGCAGTCGACAATCTCTTCGCCATCAAGCTGAAGAATAATACGGAATGCACCGTGCGCAGACGGGTGGTTCGGACCGAGGTTGAGGAACATGAAGTCCTCGTTTTCAGTACCGCGCTTCATGCCCCAGTCTTCCGGCTTGAAGGTCAGCGCTTCCATCTCCAGATCCTGCTTGGCTTTGGTCAGCTCAAACGGATCGAATTCGGTCGCACGTGCCGGGTAGTCTTTACGCAGCGGGTGGCCGGTCCAGGTCTGCGGCATCATGATGCGCGTCAGGTGCGGGTGGCCGTCGAAGGTCATGCCGAACATTTCCCAGGTTTCACGCTCATACCAGTTAGCGTTCGGGAAAAGTTTGGTGATCGTCGGCAGATGCATGTCGTTTTCAGACAATGCCACCTTGAGCATGATATCCGTGTTGCGGTCTATTGAGATCAGGTGGTAGAAAACGGAAAAATCCGCAGCAGGGAGACCCTGGCGGTGCGTTCTCAGACGTTCGTCCATGCCGTGTAAGTCAAACAGCATGACGTAAGGTTTTGGCAATTTCTTGAGGAAATCGACAACTTCCAGCAATTGTTCACGCTTCACCCAAACAACGGGTACCCCGGTGCGGGTCGCCTGAACGGTAAAGGCATCCGGCCCAAAACGGTTGCGCAGTTCGCCAATAACGGGGTCATCAAGATGATCCCGGGTCTGCCAGGCGGCTTCTTGCGCGGTTAAGTCGGTCATATTGTTCACCATTGCAAATGGTCCGTGGTGACTGTTAAGCCTGGCTTCGCGCTATTTGAGTAGTGATATGCGAAGGTTTTCTCCAGGCCTACAGGCGCAAATTAAATTTCGTCAGGCGTACGCAGGTTGGTGACGGCAATACGTTCACCGCGTTTACGCTCGCGCTCGGACTGCATGTTCGCGCGATAGACACCCTGATCGCCAACAACCCATGAGAGTGGGCGACGTTCTTTACCGATAGACTCCTGCAGCAGCATCAGCGCCTGCATATAGGCTTCTGGGCGCGGCGGGCAGCCCGGGATGTAAACATCCACCGGAATGAACTTATCAACGCCCTGTACAACGGAATAAATGTCGTACATACCGCCGGAGTTTGCACATGCGCCCATGGAAATAACCCATTTTGGCTCCAGCATCTGGTCATACAGACGCTGAATAACAGGTGCCATTTTGGTAAAGCAGGTACCGGCCACCACCATCAGGTCAGCCTGACGCGGGGAAGCACGCAGTACCTCGGCCCCAAAACGCGCAACGTCATGCACCGCAGTGAATGACGTCACCATTTCAACGTAGCAGCAAGAAAGGCCAAAGTTGTATGGCCAGATGGAGTTCTTACGACCCCAGTTGACCATATCGTGCATGGCATGTTCGAGTTTGCCCATGTACACGCTTTTGTTGACTTCTTGCTCCAGGGGGTCGGTTACGATCTCCTGTTTTTGCAGGGGGTAACGGTCATTCTCACCGTTAGGATCTATGCGGGTGAGCGTATAATCCATCTTATTGCCTCGCTGTTACTGCTGACGATTAGAGATACTGTTTTCCGGGTTGATGTGTTCACGACGTGAACGCGCAGGCGTCCAGTCAAGCGCGCCAATACGCACCAGATAAACCAGACCGGCCAGTAGCACTAAAATGAAAATTGCGGCCTCGACAAAGCCCACCCAACCACTTTCGCGAATGGAGGTCGACCATGCGAACAGGTAGAGCGCTTCCACGTCAAAGATGACGAAGAACATCGCTACCAGATAGAACTTGGCAGACAGGCGTAAGCGAGCGGAACCTACTGAATCAATACCTGATTCGAAAGGTGTGTTTTTGTGCCTTGCACGGGCGCGACCGCCCAGGAACCAGCCGCCGACTAACATCAGGCAGCACAGGCCAATGGCTACAATAAGAAAGATTGCGAATGCCCAGTGATGAGCGATGACTTCTGTGGATGTTGACATACTCATTGCTTACTCATCAAAAGTGATACCGACGACACTGCTCTTGCTGGCAGATGGGCATCACATCGATTCATGGGGAGGAACAAATAACCTTACACTAACTGTCTGAAATGAGACGTAGACAGCAAAATGATGGGGTTTTTTACTCCTTTCTATAACCTATTGTCAACTTTAACAAAGGTTTCTTCACATTAAATTACATCGAGCGATTCTCATTAACATTTGGTGCCCTTTAACCCTGGTGGTTACCTGACTTTTCGTCAAATGCATGTTGTTGAATCGTGTCCGTTTTGGAAGTAAAAAAAATAACCCTCCTATTTTGACAGGATTTGCCAACGATTCCTCCCCCCAAATAGGAGTATTTTCTTGATCTGAGACACGCTTTTGTTAATTCACCCAAAAAACCGGCAACATATTTGCTGCTTTTTTAACATCAAGGGGTTATGGATGAAGTTAGAACGGAAAGTGAACAAGATTTAAGCAGAAGCATTTATTCCCTTGATATGTATGTTTTATTTATGAAAACCCTGTAACGAAAGAGGATAATAATGGCAAAAAAAAGCCACTGCGTGCGAAAACGGCACGAGTGGCTTTTTTTTACACTTACAATTTGTTACCAGAATTTTGAGCTTTTGATCACTCAAAGTCACCTTCAACGATCAGGGAATCATCCCCCCCTTCGGAGGTAACATGCTCGAACTGCCATGGGTTATGGTAATTTTCCATCGCCTCAAACACCACCTTCGCCAGCTCGTTATGACTGGACGCGTTATGGCAAAGCAGATACTCGGTATCCGGCAGCGCTGGGAGACCATCAGATTTACCGAGAACGCGCAGATCGGGGCTCATCATCTCTACCGGACGGGCCGTTACGCCAAGACCCGCTTTCACGGCGGCACGCACCGCGGGCAGCGTGGACGCTACATAGGCCAGACGCCACGGAATGTTGGCTTCATTTAACGCCGTAAGCACCATATCCCGGAAAGGACTCGGATCGTCCAGTAAAACCAGCGGTACGGGTTCCCCTTTTTGCAACACGTATTCCGCTGCGCAATACCAGTGCGTTGGCGATGTGCGCAAGGTCAGACGATCAAACTGTCCGGGACGATGCGTCGTGACCACCAGGTCGACCTTGTTCTCATTTAACATCTCAACCATAAAGGCATTACGCTTTACGCTCACATCCAGCGCAAGCTTCGGATAAACCGAGCTAATTCGGTTGAGAAGAAACGGCAATATTGTATCCGCTGACTCATCAGATGCCCCTAAGGTTAACACCCCCTGAAGGTTGCTAAACATTAATGACATACATGCTTCATCATTAAAGCGAAGAATTTTCCTGGCATAACCCAGTAGCTGAATACCGTGTTCCGTTAAGAGCTTATTACGCCCGTGACGGGCAAAAAGCTCTTTCCCAACCAGTTGCTCCAGCCGCTGCATTTGCTGGCTAACGGCGGACTGAGTTCGGCAGACGGCGGCAGCAGCTGCTGCAAAAGTGTTGAGATCGGCGACCGCAACAAACGTTCTCAGCAGATCGAGGTCGAGATTCATTATCGGACGATTTGCATTTATCATATCTATTCACTTTCAGGTTGCTCGTGCGGAGCTGCCCGGGTTGAAGCTGTGTGTAACAGTTAAGCAATTCCTTCTGAAGGTTTTCCCTCGCATCCCGGCCCGGCAGACTGCCTGACAGATAGTTATTGTGCTGCTTTATATCAACAGTCAGAAAGCACGTTTCATGACGTTATTTTTATTCTCTTAAACGTTCAGGATATTTAGATGTTCGCAGGGTTATGTAAATTACATTAAAGGCGTAACACTTTTTCTGCCATCTTTTTCGCAGCGCTGTCAACGTAGCAGGAGATGTTTGACACATTCCAGCCAGAGATAACTCCAACAATAACAATCAATTAAATCGGAAAATCAGTTTCAAAAATGCAAAACCACTGTATCTTTCTACTGCTTTCCGTATAGACATCTTAACCCAAATCCACTTTATTTATAAGTCTTATTGCAATATTCAGGATTAAAGAGGTTTGTTAAGCTTCTAAACTAATTTTATTAGAATTAACTAAAGTTGCATTTTGTTGGTTAATAATAAATAAATTTTAATTTAGATTATGGTCATTCATTAATAACACTTAACATTAATTTCACATGATTAACTTTTAGCCGCTCCGGGCTATTACTGCAAGGTCCCTTCAACACTCAGGTTTTACGAAATGTCACCCAGCGTAACTTCTGCTTGTTGTCTGCGCGTTTTTTATTTTCCATCAGAACAATATACAAAATTCACATAAATTCACAGCACAATCAACCTTTATTTATGGTTTGTACATGACGTTAAGGCAGTAAAAGCGTCAGTCAATAGTTAAAAAGATTCATCACAATTTCGCTATGAGCACAAAATCTTCTTCTGCACACCCTTCAAAACGAAGCGTGGGGGGAGTACATTATTCCGTGCTGACTTCCACGGCAGGGAGTGGCAATAATAGCGAAAAGGTTAAAGGTTCATGTCCCCTATCGAAAAATCCAGCAAGCTAGATAACGTCTGTTATGACATCCGTGGCCCGGTTCTGAAAGAGGCAAAACGCCTTGAAGAAGAAGGCAACAAGGTTCTGAAGCTCAACATCGGCAACCCCGCGCCATTTGGTTTTGAAGCGCCGGATGAAATTCTGGTTGATGTGATCCGCAACCTGCCTACGGCACAAGGCTATTGTGACTCAAAGGGACTTTACTCCGCCCGTAAAGCCATTATGCAGCACTACCAGGCGCGCGGTATGCGTGACGTTACCGTCGAAGATATCTATATCGGCAACGGCGTCTCCGAACTTATCGTTCAGGCCATGCAGGCGCTGCTGAACAGCGGTGACGAAATGCTGGTTCCCGCGCCGGACTATCCGCTGTGGACCGCAGCCGTATCGCTCTCCAGCGGTAAAGCGGTACATTATCTTTGCGACGAATCCTCTGACTGGTTCCCGGATCTGGATGACATTCGCGCGAAAATCACGCCTCGCACGCGTGGGATTGTGATCATCAACCCGAACAACCCGACGGGCGCGGTCTATTCAAAAGAGCTGCTGATGGAGATCGTGGAGATCGCCCGCCAGCACAACCTGATCATCTTCGCTGACGAAATCTACGACAAGATCCTGTACGACGCGGCGCAGCACCACTCTATCGCCGCGCTGGCGCCCGACCTGCTGACCGTCACCTTTAACGGACTGTCTAAAACCTACCGCGTGGCCGGTTTCCGTCAGGGCTGGATGGTGCTGAACGGCCCGAAAAAGCACGCAAAAGGCTATATTGAAGGGCTTGAGATGCTGGCGTCGATGCGTCTTTGCGCCAACGTGCCTGCTCAGCACGCGATCCAGACGGCGCTGGGCGGCTACCAGAGCATCAGCGAGTTTATCGTCCCTGGCGGTCGCCTGTACGAACAGCGTAACCGCGCATGGGAACTGATCAACGATATCCCGGGCGTCTCCTGCGTGAAGCCGAACGGGGCGCTGTATATGTTCCCGAAAATTGACGCGAAGCGCTTCAATATCCACGACGATCAGAAAATGGTGCTCGATTTCCTGTTGCAGGAAAAAGTGCTGCTGGTTCAGGGGACGGCGTTTAACTGGCCGTGGCCGGACCACGTGCGTATCGTGACCCTGCCACGTGAAGACGATCTCGAAATGGCTATCAGCCGCTTCGGGCGATTCCTCTCTGGATACCATCAGTAATCTTAAAATCAGGCTACTTCGGTAGCCTGATTTGCATCTTCCCTCCCCTCCCCGCACAATGAAGTCCTGTCGCAGTGAAGACAAAAGGTAACCTATGAGTCAGAGCCATTTCTTTGCCCACCTCTCCCGCCTGAAACTGATCAACCGCTGGCCGCTGATGCGCAACGTGCGTACAGAGAACGTGTCTGAGCATAGTCTTCAGGTTGCTATGGTTGCTCATGCGCTGGCTGCCATTAAGAATCGCAAATTTAACGGGCAGGTGAATGCCGAGCGCATCGCTTTGCTGGCGATGTACCACGACGCATCAGAGGTGCTGACCGGCGACCTGCCTACGCCAGTGAAATATTTCAATTCTCAGATTGCTCAGGAATATAAGGCTATCGAGAAGATTGCCCAGCAGAAGCTTATCGAGATGGTGCCCGAAGAGCTACGCGATATCTTTGAACCGCTCATCGACGAGCATCAGTATACGGAAGATGAAAAGTCGCTGGTCAAGCAGGCCGACGCGCTGTGCGCCTATCTGAAGTGTCTGGAAGAGCTGTCTGCGGGCAATAATGAGTTTTTACTGGCGAAAACGCGTCTGGAAAAAACGCTAGAATCCCGCCGCAGCGAAGAGATGGACTACTTCATGCAGGTATTTGTGCCGAGCTTCCATCTATCGCTGGACGAGATTAGCCAGGATTCACCGTTGTAATTTTAGCCGGGTGGCGGCTTCGCCTTACCCGGCCTACGTTTCTGCGCTCACGCTAAAACGGGAATAACACCGGAATTAACACCACGCACACCACCATCACCAGCACGGTGAACGGCACGCCCAGCTTCACGAAATCGCTGAACTTATAATTCCCCGGCCCCAGCACCAGCGTGTTCACCGGCGATGAAACCGGCGTCATAAACGCCGCGGATGCCGCCATCGCGACCATCATCGCAAACGGGTACGGCGACACGCCCATAGATTTCGCCATCGCCAGCGCAATGGGCGCCATCAGCACCGCCGTCGCGGTATTCGAGATAAATAACCCTATCGTGGCGCACATGACAAACAGACAGACCATCATCATGTACGGTCCATACCCGCCGCCCACGTCCATCAAGCCTTTTACGATCAGATCCACCCCGCCGGTTTTTTGCAGTGCCAGGGCAAAGGGCATCATCCCGACGATAAGAATAATGCTCGGCCAGTGAATGGCTTTATACGCGCTTTCGGCGTCAATGCAGCGGAATTTCCCCATCAGCAGGCAGGCGATAATGGCTGCGACCGGATTAGGGATTTCATCGGTCAGCATCAGCGCCACCATCAGCACCAGACAGAAAATCGCATGGGGCGCCTGGCTGTGCGCCGGGGAGGCATCGCTCTCCTCGACCGGCATGTTGAGCACCACAAAATCACGCCCTTTTTGCCCGAGCTGGCTTATCAACTTCCAGTTGCCGACCACGAGAAAGATATCTCCCAGCAGGATCGGCTCATCGACGACGGCCCCTTCCATCGCCACGCCATCACGCTTCAGCCCCACTACGTTCAGGCCATAGCGGGTACGGAAACCCATTTCACGCACGGTTTTACCCAGCAGTTCCGATTCCGGTATCAGCGACACTTCGGCCATCCCCACATCCAGCGCCTGGTCGGAGAAATACTCGCCGCGTAGCACCATCGGCTCCAGCAGCTGCTCGCTACAGAACTCTCGCAGATCCACGTCCGCCGTTGACATATCAATCAGCAGGACATCACGCGCGCGGAACTCTGATACCCCGTTCACGTTAACGATCACCCGACGAAAACGACGCCAGCGCTCAACCCCGATCACGTTCGCGCCATAACGCTCGCGCAGCTTAAGGTCGTCGAGCCGCTGGCCGACCATCGGCGAGCCGGGGCGAATGGCCAGACGGCGCGCCCGCCCGGTGAGGCGGTACTCTTTGATCAGATCGCGGAAGGTACGTCGCTTCCACCCCTCTTTATTCTTATCCTGTTTGTCGCCTTTGAGGGCAAAACGGGTCAGCAGCATGTAGACCACGCCCATCGCCAGAATCACCAGTCCAAGCGGGGTGACGCTGAAAAAGCTGAAGCCCTGAAACCCTTCACGAATCAGCTCGCTGTTGACAACCAGGTTCGGCGGCGTCGCCACCAGCGTCATCATTCCGCTGATCAAACCGGCAAAGCTCAGAGGCATCATCAGGCGCGACGGCGAGCTCTGCATCCGCATTGAAACGCTCAGCACCACCGGGATAAAAATAGCGACCACGCCCGTTGAGCTCATAAACGCCCCCAGCCCGGCGACCGTCAGCATCAGGTAGATCAGCATTTTGGTTTCACTGCTGCCGGCCACCTTAACCAGCCACGCGCCCATGATGGTCGCCACGCCGGTGCGAACAAGGCCGTCGCCGATGATAAACAGGGCAGCTATAAGGATAACGTTGGGGTCGCTGAACCCGGAGAAGGCTTCCGGTAGCGTGAGCGTGCCGCTCAGCACAAACGCGACGATGACAAACAGGGCGACGGCATCCATGCGCACCTTGCCTGTGGCGAAGAGAATAATGGCGATTAAAAGCAGGCTCAGAACCCAGATCAGTTCACCGTTCACAACCTATCCTTGTCAGTGGAAGATGAGAAATTTTGCCATAAAAAAGCCCCAGCAGCGTGGGGCTATATCATGGGATTACATTTTTAGCGAGACGGTTACAACTCCGTCGGGCGCTTTTGACACCGCCAGCGCCGTCAGGGAATGAATCACAAAGTCCGCCTCGTCCAGGCGTGGAGATCCCGCCGGAACGTTAACGGCAATGACGTGGCTCCCGGCGTTCAGCCCGGCCAGCACGCCAGCGGCCGCATCTTCCACCACCACACACTCTGCAGGCGCGAAGCCCAGCATTTCTGCACCAAGCAGAAACGCATCCGGCTCCGGCTTGCCGCGTTTAACGCGCTCAGCCGTAATGAACACCTCAGGCTTCGGTAAACCGGCCGCCTTATGGCGGGCATGCGCGACCGGAACAGAGCCGGAGGTGACGATAGCCCACGGGATTTGCGCTTCATTCAGATGCTCAAGCAGTTCGCGCGCCCCGGGCAGCGCGGTAATGCCCTCGGTGTCGGTGGCCTCAATCTGCTCCAGGTATTTGAACTCCGCCTGGATCTCTTCCTCAGAACGCCCCGCTAAAAAGTGCCGCAATGAGGTAATGGCCTGTTTGCCATGGATAAAATTCAGCACGTCCTGATGGTCGATGCCGTGCCGGTCGGCCCAGTGGCACCAAGAACGCTCCACCACCGGCAGCGAATCCACCAGCGTACCGTCCAGATCAAACAGAAAACCTTTACACTGCACACGCACCTCCGTCAGGCATTAATGATTTGTTGAATTTCGTTGCTGCTTAAATGGTACTGACGCGGGCAGGCGTGCCACGCGCTCAGCATACGTTGATATTTATCCCACATGGGGGTTTGGGCGTTGAAGCCGTGCGTTCCCGCATCAAAATGGGTGTAGCGCCCTTCGGTGTTCACCATAAAGCGAACATAGCTCAGATAGCGCGCTTCCGTCGCGGCATCAAAGCCTAAAAAGGTCACGCGACGTTCGTCAATGGTCTGCTGGTCTTTGAGATTCGTCCAGGAGACGTGCAGAGCGTGATACATCTCCATAATGTCGATCACGATGCGGCAGGTTTCTTCTTTCAGCTCGCCAAACTCGCGGTCCAGTTCGCGCATTTGCAAACCAAAACCGCGTTCGACGATGGTTTGCAGGCGGCTGTAGCGCGCAGCGTTATCGGGATCAAGCATAGTCATCATCTTGTACTGGTTAGACAAAATCAGACGTTGAGCATGGGTCATTTCCATCTTTCGACTCCTGTAGCGCATTGCACTGTAAAAAAAAGACACGGTAACGGTGTGTTACTGTGCCTTCTTTTGTTAGTCGTTTCGATGATCAATCACAAGTCATCGAGGAATGTTTTATCCAGCTGCTTAAAAGCACGCTTTAACGTGTCCGCCAGCGCCTGGTAATCCGGCTTGCCTTCAACCGGGGCCAGCGCCTGCCCGGCCTCCTCCAGTTTTCCACGCACTTCATAAAACCAGTGTAAAATAGAAGGCGGAAGCGGCGTAATGGAGCGTTTGCCTAACCACCACAGCCCCTGCATCGGCAGGCTTAACGCGAAGAGCGCCGTTGCGACGGCAGGACCAAGCTGTCCACCGAGGGCGATTTGCCAGCACAGAGTAAAGATAGCGACCGGAGGCATAAAGCGAATCGCATAGCGCGTGGCGCGGATCGTGCGATTCTCAATAAACATTGGCGCAAGGCGCTTTTCCATTGGCCACGTCTTTGCGTAATGCTGTCCCCGACGAAACAGACTGAAAAAGCTCACGGACGGGATTTCGGGTGTCGACATGGCTGTACCTCAACTTCACATATAAAAATTAAAATTTTTGTGCAAAACCACAACAGGCTATGACAACGTTCAAAATATTTTGTCATCGCTACCCCGTATCGGGTATTCTGTGCCAGCCTGATAGGGCCGTAGACGAGAAGCGTTAACTCGTCAAATTATCGCATATTATGCCATTGTCTGAAAAATGTTCAAAATGGCTTAAAATCATAGGTATTTCTTCCATCCTGCCAGAATGTTCGTTTGGCATGATGTTAATCATAAACGTCTGGGTCAGCTTGCGTTACGCTTTTAGGCTCATTGACGTTTTTTTAGCCACGTATCAATTATAGGTACTTCCATGTCGAGTAAGTTAGTACTGGTTCTGAACTGCGGTAGCTCTTCACTGAAATTCGCCATCATCGATGCGCTCAACGGTGACGAGTACCTCTCTGGTTTGGCCGAATGTTTCCATCTGCCTGAAGCACGTATCAAGTGGAAGATGGACGGCAGCAAACAAGAAGCGGCTTTAGGTGCAGGCGCCGCTCACAGTGAAGCGCTGAACTTTATCGTTAACACTATTCTGGCACAAAAACCAGAACTGTCTGCTCAGCTGACTGCGATTGGTCACCGTATCGTCCACGGCGGCGAAAAATACACCAGCTCCGTTGTCATCGACGACTCAGTTATCCAGGGCATCAAAGACTCTGCCTCTTTTGCTCCGCTGCATAACCCGGCGCACCTGATCGGTATAGCTGAAGCGCTGAAGTCCTTCCCGAATCTGAAAGACAAAAACGTGGCCGTGTTTGACACCGCGTTCCATCAGACCATGCCGGAAGAGTCTTACCTCTATGCCCTGCCGTACAGCCTGTACAAAGAGCACGGCGTACGTCGCTACGGCGCGCACGGCACCAGCCACTTCTATGTGACTCAGGAAGCCGCAAAAGTCCTGAACAAGCCGGTTGAAGAAGTCAACATCATCACCTGCCACCTGGGCAACGGTGGTTCTGTTTCTGCTATCCGCAACGGTAAATGTGTTGATACCTCTATGGGTCTGACCCCGCTGGAAGGTCTGGTGATGGGTACCCGTTCCGGTGACATCGACCCGGCGATCATCTTCCACCTGCACGACACACTGGGCATGAGCGTTGACGACATCAACAAAATGCTGACCAAAGAGTCTGGCCTGCTGGGTCTGACCGAAGTCACCAGCGACTGCCGTTACGTTGAAGACAACTACGACAGCAAAGAAGACGCGAAGCGTGCAATGGACGTTTACTGCCACCGTCTGGCGAAGTACATCGGTTCTTACACCGCGCTGATGGATGGTCGTCTGGACGCGGTTATCTTCACCGGCGGCATCGGTGAGAACGCGGCAATGGTACGTGAACTGTCCCTGGGCAAACTGGGCGTACTGGGCTTCGAAGTCGATCACGAGCGTAACCTGGCTGCCCGCTTCGGCAAGTCTGGCTTCATCAACAAAGAAGGCACCCGCCCGGCTATCGTTATCCCAACTAACGAAGAGCTGGTCATCGCGCAAGACGCGTGCCGCCTGACTGCCTGATTCCACACCGCCAGCAATGCTGGCGGTGCTGTTTTGTAACCCGCCCAACGCGGCGGTAACGAAAGAGGATAAACCGTGTCCCGTACTATTATGCTGATCCCTACCGGAACCAGCGTCGGCCTGACCAGCGTCAGCCTCGGCGTGATCCGCGCTATGGAACGCAAAGGCGTTCGTCTGAGCGTCTTTAAGCCTATTGCCCAGCCTCGTGCCGGTGGCGATGCGCCAGACCAGACCACCACCATCGTGCGTAAGAACTCCAATCTTCCTGCGGCTGAACCGCTGAAGATGAGCCACGTTGAGTCTCTGCTCTCCAGCAACCAGAAAGACGTGCTGATGGAAGAGATCATCGCCAACTACCACGCTAACGCGCAGGACGCGGAAGTGGTGCTGGTTGAAGGCCTGGTCCCGACCCGCAAACACCAGTTTGCCCAGTCCCTGAACTTTGAAATCGCGAAAACCCTGAACGCAGAGATCGTTTTCGTGATGTCTCAGGGTACTGATACCCCAGAGCAGCTGAAAGAGCGTATCGAACTGACGCGCAGCAGCTTCGGCGGCGCGAAAAACACCAGCATCACCGGCGTGATCGTTAACAAACTGAACGCACCGGTTGATGAACAGGGCCGTACGCGTCCTGACCTGTCCGAAATCTTCGACGACTCTTCCAAAGCGAAAGTCATCAAGGTTGATCCGGCAAAGCTGCAGGAATCCAGCCCGCTGCCTGTACTCGGCGCAGTGCCATGGAGCTTCGATCTGATTGCCACCCGTGCAATCGATATGGCGCGTCACCTGAACGCGACCATCGTTAACGAAGGCGATATCAACACCCGCCGCGTGAAGTCCGTGACCTTCTGCGCGCGCAGCATTCCGCACATGCTGGAGCACTTCCGCGCAGGTTCCCTGCTGGTGACCTCCGCAGACCGTCCGGACGTGCTGGTTGCTGCCTGTCTGGCGGCGATGAACGGCGTGGAAATCGGTGCAATTCTGCTGACCGGCGGCTACGAAATGGACGCGCGCATCAGCAAGCTGTGCGAACGTGCGTTCGCTACCGGCCTGCCAGTCTTCATGGTGAACACCAACACCTGGCAGACCTCTCTGAGCCTGCAAAGCTTCAACCTGGAAGTGCCGGTTGATGACCACGAGCGTATCGAGAAAGTTCAGGAATACGTTGCGGGTTACATCGACGCAGACTGGATTGAATCCCTGACCGCGACCTCCGAGCGCAGCCGCCGTCTGTCTCCTCCAGCCTTCCGCTACCAGCTGACCGAGCTGGCGCGTAAAGCGGGCAAACGCGTGGTTCTGCCAGAAGGCGACGAGCCACGTACCGTTAAAGCGGCGGCTATCTGTGCAGAGCGCGGCATCGCGACCTGCGTGCTGCTGGGTAACCCGGATGAGATCAACCGCGTTGCGGCGTCTCAGGGCGTTGAGCTGGGCACAGGCATTGAAATCGTTGACCCGGAAGTGGTGCGCGAAAGCTACGTTGCCCGTCTGGTTGAGCTGCGTAAGAACAAGGGCATGACCGAAGCCGTTGCGCGCGAGCAGCTGGAAGACAACGTCGTGCTGGGCACGCTGATGCTGGAGCAGGACGAAGTTGACGGTCTGGTTTCCGGTGCGGTTCACACCACCGCGAACACCATCCGTCCACCGTTGCAGCTGATCAAAACCGCACCGGGCAGCTCGCTGGTCTCCTCCGTGTTCTTCATGCTGCTGCCTGAACAGGTTTACGTTTACGGCGACTGCGCGATCAACCCGGATCCTACCGCAGAACAGCTGGCAGAAATCGCTATCCAGTCTGCGGACTCCGCGACTGCCTTCGGTATTGAACCACGCGTAGCGATGCTCTCCTACTCCACCGGCACCTCGGGTGCAGGTAGCGACGTAGAGAAAGTCCGTGAAGCGACCCGTATTGCGCAGGAAAAACGTCCCGATCTGATGATCGACGGCCCGCTGCAGTACGACGCCGCGGTAATGGCTGACGTGGCGAAATCCAAAGCGCCGAACTCGCCGGTTGCCGGTCGTGCGACCGTGTTCATCTTCCCGGATCTGAACACCGGTAACACCACTTATAAAGCGGTACAGCGTTCAGCCGACCTGATCTCCATCGGGCCAATGCTGCAGGGCATGCGCAAGCCTGTGAACGACCTGTCCCGTGGTGCGCTGGTTGACGATATCGTCTACACCATCGCGCTGACGGCGATTCAGTCTTCGCAGCAGCAGTAATGTTTTGCCCGGTGGCGCTGGCGCTTACCGGGCAACAAAAAGGCGACCACACGGTCGCCTTTTTTTATTACAGCAGCTCCCGCGCCGCCGACACAATGTCATGCGCCGTCAGGCCATACTCTTTTTGCAGGAAGTCCTGTGTGCCCACCTGGCCGTAACGCTCCTTCACGCCCACGCGACGCATCGGCACCGGGCAGGTCTCCACCAGCACTTCCGCCACCGCTGACCCGAGACCGTTGTGAATACTGTGGTTTTCGCAGGTCACAATACGCCCGGTTTTCTCGGCATAGTTTTTCACCAGCATCCGATCGATGGGCTTCAGGGTAAACATGTCGATGACCGCTGCGCTTACCCCCTCCTGTTCCAGCTGGCGCGCCGCCTCCAGCGCTTCCGCCACCATGATGCCGTTGGCAATCAGCGTGATATCGCTTCCCTCGCGCAACACGTTGCCTTTGCCAATGGTGAAGGTTGAGCCCGGCGCATAGACGCTCGGCGCCTGCTTGCGGATGGTGCGCACCCAGTAGAAGCCTTCGAGATCGATAAGCTGACGCAGCACATCCTCGAACATCACCGCATCGGTAACTTCCAGCACCACCGAATGCGCCAGACCGCGCACGATGCCCATATCCTCGAAGGACATGTGCGTCCCACCGTTGTGGCAGGCCGTCACGCCCGCATCCGAGGCAATCACCTTCACGTTGTTGCGCTGGTAGTCCAGGGACATAAACAGCTGGTCGAAGCAGCGGCGGCTGGCAAACGCGGTGAAAGTGTGCACGAACGGCTTACGGCCGGTGAGCGACAGCCCCGCCGCAGTGCCGATGACGTTGGCCTCCATAATGCCGCAGTTAATCACGTGCTGCGGATAATCGCGCGCTACGCCGTCCATCGCCATTGAGCTCATCAGGTCCGCTTCCAGGGCGATAATCTCGCTGCCGGCCTCAATCTGCTTTGCCACAAAGCCCGCGTAGACCTTGCGCATCTCAACGGCGTCTTTCTGTCCTGCCGGTGCAACCTTAATCATGTGAAGCCTCCAGTTGGCGAATCGTCTCATTGAGGGCCGCTTTGCTCTCCGCGGTCAATCGCAGGTGGTGCGAGTTGCTGAGCTGTTCCAGGTAAGGCACGCCCTGCCCTTTGATGCTGTCGAGGATCACCACCCGCGGACGCGCATCGGCCTCCGGTACCCTTGAAGTCACCTTCAGCAGTGCCGGAATGTCATCCCCTTTGACCGTCACCACGTCAAAGCCAAAGGCGCGGAATTTGCCCTCCAGGTCGAAGGCACAGATGATTTCGTCCAGTTCGCCGTCGAGCTGCTGTTTGTTCCAGTCCACGAACACGGTCAGGTTGTTCAGACGATGGTGAGCGATAAACTGGAACGCTTCCCAGCACTGGCCTTCGTTCAGCTCGCCGTCGCCAACGATGCAGAAGACCCGATTCGGTCGCCCGGCCAGCCTGTGCGAGAGTGCCATACCGCCCGCAATGGAGATCCCCTGCCCCAGCGAGCCGGTGGTGGCATCCACGCCTCGCGTTTTCAGGCGGTCCGGGTGGCTGGGCAGACGCGTTCCGTTCTGGTTCAGCGTGCTCAGCTCTTCAACCGGGAAGTAGCCCTTAATCGCCAGGGTGCTGTAGAGCGCCGGGCCTGCATGACCTTTCGACAGCACAAAGTAATCGCGCTCAGGCCAGTCCGGATCCGCCGGGTCGATCTTCATCACGGCGCCGTACAGCACCGCCAGGGTTTCCACCACCGACATGCTGCCGCCGTAGTGCCCAAAGCCCAGCTGCGTCAGGGATTTGAGGGTTTCAAGACGGATCTGACGCGCCAGTTCGGTTATCTCGTTCTCATTCATGATTTGGCTCCGGTATTTTCCTGCGCGTTACTACCCGCAGGTTTGTTTTTCGCGAAGATGTTGTAGGCCACCAGCAGCGCGAACAGCGCCACAACCAGCCCGGTGATGGCAAGCGGTGACAGGAAGCGCGCCAGGTTGCCCAGCACAATCCCGACCGCGCCGAAGTCGGCGTCCGAGAAGGTGGTGTTAGCAAAGCCAATCGCACCCAGTACCGGCAGCAGCAGGACCGGGAGGAAGGTAATCAGCAGGCCGTTAGCAAAGGCGCCTATCATTGCCCCGCGGCGTCCACCGGTGGCGTTTCCGAACACGCCCGCCGTCGCACCGGTGAAGAAGTGCGGCACTACGCCCGGCAGGATCAGCACCCAGCTAAACTGACCGCAGATCAACAACCCCACAATTCCCCCGAGGAAGCTGAACAGGAAGCCAATCAGCACCGCGTTTGGCGCATACGGGTAGACCACCGGGCAGTCCAGCGCCGGACGCGCGTTCGGCACCAGTTTTTCCGAGAAGCCGGTAAAGGCCGGGACGATTTCCGCCAGAATCAGGCGCACGCCCTGCAGGATGATGAACACGCCCGCCGCGAAGGTGATCGCCATGATGATGGCGTAGACCAGGTAGTTTTGTCCGCCGCTGAAGGTGGACTCCACGTACTCACGCCCGGCGCTTACCGCCATGATCAGGTAGATAACCATCATGGTCAGGGAGATGGAGATCGAACTGTCGCGCAGGAAGCTGAGGTTTTTCGGCAGGTTCATCTCTTCGGTGGAGCGCGAGCCTTTGCCGACCCTGCTGCCAATCCAGCCGGACAGCACGTAGCCCAGCGTACCGAAATGACCGAAGGCGATCTCATCGTTGCCGGTAATACGCTTCATATAGCGCTGCGCAATCGCCGGGAAGAAGGCCATAATCAGGCCGAGGATCAGCGAACCGGTAAATACCAGCCCCACCCCTTCAAAGCCTGCGACCGTCAGGATCACGCCGATCATGCACGCCATGTAGAAGGTGTGGTGCCCGGTCAGGAAGATGTACTTCAGGCGGGTAAAGCGCGCGACGACAATGTTCGCCACCATGCCGAAGGCCATGATCAGCGCGGTCGAGGCGCCGTATTTTTCCAGCGCGATCGACACAATCGCTTCATTGTTTGGAATAATGCCCTGGATATTAAAAGCGTGCTCAAACATGCCGCCTAACGGGTTTAACGACCCCACCAGCACCGTGGCACCACCGCCCAGTACAATAAAGCCGAGAATCGTTTTAATTGTGCCTTTTACGACATCAGAAAACGCTTTTTTCTGCGCGACCAGACCAATTAACGCAATTAAACCCACCAGCACCGAAGGGACTTTTAAAATATCGACAACGAAATTCAGCGTTTCAAGGATAAACATATCCACCTCGCCTTATCAGGGTTATTGTCTGTCGAACCAGGCGCGCAGCTGCGCTTCGAGTTCGTTGATATCAATGATGTTGTTGATCACCACCAGCTGGCTTTCCGGCACGCTGGCGCTGGCCGCAATGTCTTTCGCCATCACGAACAGATCCGCCGCGCCCGGCGTGGCGGAGGAGAGATCGGAGTGTTCAACCTCGGCCTCAATGTCCAGCTTTTTAAGCACTTTTTTAATGTTCATTTCGACCATAAAACTGCTGCCCAGGCCAGAACCGCAAATAGCCATGATTTTCATTGTTGTCCCCTTATTTTGAGTAGAGCACGCCCCATCACGCTGGCGCGTAATGTTGTGAATAATCGGATTAAAAAATTAAATCAGAAGCGGTCAATAATGGTTTTAATGTCCTCCAGGGTATTCGCCTGATGTAATTTCTCCATATCTTCGTCGCTGGAAAATAATTCAGCGAGCGCGGATATCATTTCGATATGGCTATGTTTATCCGGTGCCGCAAGCATAATAATCAGATCGACAGGGTCAAACTCTCCGGCACCAAAAGAGACGCCCTGTTTTAGTTTTAGTAATGACAAGCCCAGTCCTTTGGCGCCTTCCTCCGGCCGCGCATGCGGCATGGCTAGCCCTGGTGCCAGCACATAATAGGGTCCTAACGTATGGTGCTGCTGAATGATTGCCGTCACGTATTCCGGTGCAATCACCTGCAGATCCAGCAGCGGTTTCGCGCATATCTCCAGCGCCTGTGGCCAGCTTTCCACGCTATCCTGCAGCGTGATGGTTGTATCATATATCCACTTTTTGAGCATTTTCCCTCCCGCCAAACGCTAAAGATGGGCAAACTTTATTCAACCCATCAATCATTGACTGCGATCGCGATCACAAAGATAGCGCTACCAATTACCAACATGCAGAAATGTGATAGCGCTATCAAAATGTAATCATGGTGTGAAATCACAGCAAAAAAAGGGATTTAAGGCGTATACTGCCTGTCACCTGAAATGAAGGAAAAAAGAACGCGTCTGGTCAGCAGGAAGGTGTATGTCTTTAACCCGAAAACGGCGCAGTACCGGAAAAGTCACGCTCGCTGATGTCGCGCAGCTTGCCGGAGTCGGCACGATGACCGTCTCCCGTGCGCTCCGCACGCCCGAACAGGTTTCCGATAAACTGCGTGAAAAAATTGAAGCTGCGGTGCAGGAGCTGGGCTATATGCCCAATCTCGCCGCCAGCGCACTGGCATCCGCGTCCTCATGGACGATTGCGATGGTTGTTCCCAACCTTTCCGAAGCCGGTTGCTCTGAAATGTTTGCGGGCCTACAGCAGGTGCTGCAGCCCGCCGGATACCAGATTATGCTGGCAGAGTCCCAGCATCGGCTTGAGCAGGAAGAGAAGCTGCTTGAGACCCTGCTGGCGTCAAATATCGCCGCCGCGATTTTGCTCAGCGTCGAGCACACCGACACCGTTCGCCACTGGCTGAAAAACGCCTCGATTCCGGTAATGGAGATGGGTGCGATGCGCGCCGATCCGATCGATATGAATATCGGGATCGATAACGTGGCGGCCATGTACGAGCTGACGGAAATGGTGATTAGGCGCGGCTACCAGAATATCGGCCTGCTGTGCGCCAACCAGGAGCAGTGGATTTTCCAGCAGCATTTGCAGGGCTGGTACAAGGCGATGCTGCGCCATCATCTGTCGCCGAACCGGGTGATTAACGCGGCGATGCCGCCGAGCTTCTCGACCGGCGCGGCACAGCTGCCAGAGTTCTTGCTGGCGTGGCCGGAGCTGGATGCGCTGGTGTGCGTATCAGACGAGCTGGCCTGCGGCGCGCTGTATGAGTGTCAGCGTCGACGCATTAAAGTGCCGGACGATCTGGCTGTCGTGGGCTTTGGCGATAGCGATGTGAGCCGCGTCTGCCAGCCGCCGCTGACGACGATGGCGGTACCGCATCGAAAGATTGGGATTGAGGCAGGTAAAGCGCTACTGGAACGTCTGAATGACGGAGACTGGCGCGACCAAAAACCCATCGCGTCCAGCCTGTGCCTGCGGGAAAGCTGTTAAGGCTTACTCAGCCTCTTCCTCTTTTTCCGCTTTGTTTTCCGGCTTAGCGGATTCGTTTTTGGCGTTGCGGGTCATCCACAGCGCCAGCGCTTTTAACGAATCCGGCGTGAACTCATCGCAGCGGGCGGTAATCTCTTCCGGCGTCATCCAGCAGACTTCGCTCACTTCCTCTTCCTGCAGGGCGAAAGGCCCATGGGAAACGCAGCTAAACAGTCCACCCCAGACGCGGCAATGTTCGTCTTCGAAATAGAACTGCCCGTGCTCGGCAAACGGCACCCCGGCGATACCTAACTCTTCTTCCGCTTCACGGCGTGCGGAATCCAGCAGCACTTCATCGGCCTGCACGACGCCGCCTGCGGTGGCATCAAGCATGCCCGGAAGAAAATCTTTGGTGTCCGTGCGGCGCTGGACCAGAATCTTGCCCATGCCGTCATGCACAACGATGTACGTTGCACGGTGACGCAGTCGCTCTGCACGCATTTGTTCGCGGCTCGCCTGCGCGATCACTTCATTTTCTTCGCTGACAATGTCAACCCATTCAGTACTTGCCAAATGATTCTGCTCCACCATCGGGAAACCTTCTCGTCTAAGCGCTCTTTCGGCGCGTTTGCAGTTGTGGTGTAACTTACGGATTAATCGCTACCTGCGCAATAACTTGCTGATCATTAAGTGCGATAACGCTCAGGGTATTTCCATCCAGCAGGCCATAGCTCGCAGGATATCCGCCTTTCGGAATGCTGACCGACCCCGGGTTAAAATGGTAAATCTCACCGCGTTTTTCAGCCACCGGAATATGAGTATGGCCGTAAACCAGGACATCGCCAGCCGCGAGCGCCGGGAGATTATCCGGGCCGAAAAGGTGTCCGTGGGTAAGAAACAGGCGGCTGTTTTCCAGCAGAACCTGTTGCCATGGCGCGGTAAGGGGAAAATGCAGCAGCATCTGGTCGACTTCGCTGTCGCAATTACCGCGAACGGCGATAATGCGCGAGGCAAACGGGTTAAGCTTTTCCGCCACCTGCGCCGGGGCATAGCCTTCCGGCAGCGCATTACGCGGACCATGATTTAACACATCCCCCAGAATCACCAGCCATTGGGCCCCGCTTTGCGAAAACAGAGAAAGCACTCGCTCGGTCGCGGGCAGCGATCCATGGATATCTGACGCAAACATCAGTTTCATCCGTCACTCCCTGGTAAAAAAACTCCCCTTATCATACCTGAAGCGTCAGGGCTTATCAGCCCGCGCGCTTAGCGGAGAGTGCCACATAGCGCTGTACGGAGGCTCGCTGCCACTGGAACGCCGCATAGTCCACCAGCAGTTGAGGGACCTCATCGCCGTTGAGGATCAAACGGTTCAGCATCAGCGCCAGATCGGTATCGGCAATACACCATTCACCGAACAGGTTCGGGTTGCCGTGAGCGAGCAGCGAGGTTGCAGTTTCAATCAGCTTTTGCGCGCTATCGACGCCTTCTGCGCTGAGCGCTGGCTTTTTCACACCGGCAAACACGACATCCGTGGAGCGCTCGACGCGAATCGGCACCAGGTCGCTACGCAGCCACGCCTGGATCTGCCGGGCGCGGGCGCGCTTTTGCAGATCGTGAGGATAGATGCGCTCCCACTCCGGCGGCGCAAAACGATCTTCCAGATATTCATCGATCGCCGAGGATTCGCTCAGTGCAAAACCATCCAGTTCCAGCACCGGCACGCGTCGCGTCAGGTCGTAACCCTGCCACTGGGGTTTGAGGTGTTCACCACCGTCGAGATCGACGGTCTTCAGCGTAAAAGAGAGCCCCTTTTCGGCCAGCGCGACGTAAACGCTCATAACATAGGGAGAAAAGAAATTTGCATCGGACCACAACGTAATTACGGGCTGGTTCATAACATCCTCATCGGCTGATCGGTTTTTACTCAACATATAATCTCTTTGCTTCGCTGTCACTTGATGAAAACTCACGATTTACAACAAGCACCTATACTCATTTGTCATGGCACCACTATTCGCATGGACAGGAGTTGAGAATGATTGACCTTTATTACGCCCCTACCCCAAACGGCCACAAGATCACACTCTTTCTCGAAGAAGCTGAACTGGATTACAGAATCATCCGCGTGGATATCAGCAAAGGCGAACAGTTCAACCCTGTGTTTTTGGCTATTTCGCCCAACAATAAAATTCCGGCCATTATTGATAGCCAGCCGGCGGACGGAGGCAGGCCGTTAAGCCTGTTTGAATCCGGTGAAATTTTGCTTTATCTGGCAGAGAAAACCGGCAAGCTGCTGAGCGGTGAACTGCGCGAGCGTCACCACACTCTGCAGTGGCTTTTCTGGCAGTCAAGCGGCTTTGGGCCGATGCTGGGGCAGAACCACCACTTCACCGCCTTCGCGCCGCAGACTATTCCTTACGCCATTGAGCGATATCAGGTTGAAACCCAGCGTCTTTACGGCGTTCTGAACCAGCGGCTGGAGAAAACGCCGTGGCTCGGGGGCGACCATTACAGCATTGCCGATATCGCCTGCTGGCCGTGGGTAAATACGCATGATAAACACCGGATTGACTTAGCGTCTTACCCGGCGGTGAACAACTGGTTTGAGCGTATCCGGACCCGCCCGGCCACCGAACGCGCAATGCAAAAAATCCAGCAGGTTTAATCACCTATGAGGCTGGGTGGCTGAGAGGCTCTCATGTATTATGGGCGGGAAATACTGACACGGAGAAGACCTGCAATGTCACAGCCAGACGCTATTATTCGTATAAAAAATTTACGCTTGCGCACGTTCATTGGTATCAAAGAGGAAGAGATTGCCAACCGTCAGGATATTGTCATTAATGTGGTGATTCACTACCCGGCAGACAAAGCGCGGGCCAGCGAAGACATCAATGACGCGCTGAACTATCGCACGATCACTAAAAACATCATCCAGTACGTGGAAAACAACCGCTTCTCGCTGCTGGAAAAATTAACCCAGGATGTGCTCGATATCGCACGCGATCATCACTGGGTCACTTATGCTGAAGTAGAGATCGATAAACTTCACGCCCTGCGCTATGCCGACTCCGTCTCCATGACGTTAAGCTGGCGACGCCAGGCGTAAACCTGGAGGTTGTATGAAGATTCTGCTGACCGGCGGTACAGGCCTGATTGGGCGCCATCTCATTGCGCGTTTGCAGGCGCTGCATCACGACATTACCGTAGTGACCCGCAGCCCGGAGAAAGCGCGCCAGGTGCTGGGCGCGGGAGTCGATATCTGGAAAGGGCTGGCCGATCGGCAGAATCTGGACGGCTTCGACGCCGTCATCAACCTTGCGGGCGAACCCATCGCCGATAAGCGCTGGACCGAAGAGCAGAAACAGCGGTTGTGCAGCAGCCGCTGGAACATCACCGAGAAGCTGGTTGAGCTGATTCGCAACAGCCAGACCCCGCCGTCGGTGCTGATTTCAGGCTCTGCGACGGGCTATTACGGCGATCTCGGCGAAGTGGTGGTGACCGAGGAAGAGCCGCCCCACAACGAGTTCACCCATAAACTCTGCGCCCAGTGGGAGCGCATCGCCTGCGCGGCGCAAAGCGACAATACCCGCGTCTGCCTGCTGCGTACCGGCGTAGTGCTTGCGCCGAAAGGCGGCATTCTGGGTAAAATGCTTCCGCCCTTCAGGCTGGGGCTCGGCGGGCCGATCGGCAACGGGCGACAGTACCTGGCCTGGATCCATATCGACGATATGGTGAACGGCATTATCTGGCTGCTGGATAACGATCTGCGCGGGCCGTTTAACATGGTTGCGCCGTATCCGGTGCGAAATGAACAGTTTGCCCACGCGCTGGGGCATGCCCTGCATCGCCCGGCGATTTTACGCGTGCCTGCGACGGCAATTCGCCTGTTGATGGGCGAAGCGTCCGTGCTGGTGCTGGGCGGTCAGCGCGCGCTGCCAAAACGGCTGGAAGCGGCGGGGTTTGCGTTTCGCTGGTATGACTTAGAAGAGGCGCTGGGGGATGTGGTACGCTGAATATGTTACAGTGATACGCCATGTTCCGATGAAATGGCGTAACAATGGCAACCATCACTACATCCCGACTTCACCTCACCCCTTTCGAACCCTCTGACTGGGCGTTCTTCCGCTCGCTGCGCGAAAACAGCGACATCATGCGCTATATGGCCGCGATTGCGCCTGAGAAAGAGACCCGACGCGTGTTTGCCGCACGCCTGATGGCGGAGCATGTCTTCGTGATCCGCTTTCGGGATGACGATACGCCGCTGGGCGATATCGGCCTGCAAATTAGCCCTGAGAATCGTGAAGAGGCGGAAATCGGCTACACGGTTGTGCCTGCCGCGCAGGGAAAAGGCCTCGCCAGCGAGGCGCTGCGCGCGGTATGTGACTACGCGTTTAACCAGACTGGCGTGAAGGCGATTAACGCGTACGTGCTGGCGGACAACGGCGGGTCTGTGCGGGTGCTTGAGAAAGCCGGGTTTGTGCGCACGCAGGTGCTTGAAAAGGCGTATGAGATTGACGGCGTGCGGTATGACGACTGGGTGTATCGCCTGGAGTGTGGTGCGGCCTGAATGCCGGGCGGCACTGCGTTTGCCCGGCCTGGGGTTTTGTAGGCCCGGTAAGCGAAGCGTCACCGGACGATTGGGCTGCACTGCGGGCTGATGCCCTCTTTATTTCAGAGATCCTTTAAGGAACTGCTGCAAACGCGGGCTCTGCGGGTTTGCCAGCACCTCGTCAGGGTGCCCCTGCTCTTCAATTTTCCCCTGATGCAGGAAAATCACGTGGTTCGAGACGTTACGGGCGAAGCCCATCTCGTGCGTCACCACCACCATCGTTTTGCCCTCTTCGGCCAGCTTCTGCATGATGCGCAGCACTTCGCCGACGAGTTCCGGGTCCAGCGCGGAGGTCGGTTCGTCGAACAGCAGCACTTCCGGCTCCATCGCCAGCGCGCGGGCGATGGAGACACGCTGCTGCTGGCCACCGGAGAGGTGTACCGGATACTTCATCTGCTGGCGCTCATCGATCCCCACTTTCGCCAGGTATTTCACCGCGCGTTCCCGGGCTTCCTGCTTGCTTAAGCCGAGCACCTGAACCGGCGCTTCCATCACGTTCTCCAGCACCGTCATGTGGCTCCACAGGTTGAAATGCTGGAACACCATCGTCAGGCGCGTACGCAGCAGGCGCAGCTGATGCTTATCCGCCACCTTCAGCTGGCCGTCTTTGTCACGCACCAGGTTGATGTTCTGCCCGCTCACCACAATCGAGCCTTCGCTCGGCTTTTCGAGGAAGTTAATGCAGCGCAGGAAGGTACTTTTACCCGAGCCGGATGAACCGATGATACTGATTACGTCGCCTGCGTTAGCCTGCAGCGACACCCCTTTCAGCACTTCATGTTCGCCGTAGCGTTTGTGCAAATCAATAACGTTTAATTTGTTCTCAGCCATCATCTTTCTCAGTGCGTCGAAGAAGGTTTTATATGCTGCAACCAGCGTTTTTCAGCCTTACGGAACAGGCTAATCAGAACATACGAGATAATTAAATAGAGCACCGCCGCAATGCCAAACGCGGTAAACGGCTGATAGGTCGCGGAGTTGATATCGCGCGCGATTTTGAGCAGGTCCGGCACCGTGGCGGTAAAGGCGAGCGCGGTGGAGTGCAGCATCAAAATCACTTCGTTGCTGTAGGCCGGTAGCGCAATGCGCAGCGCCGACGGCAGAATAATGCAGCGGTAAAGTTTCACCGAGGAGAAGCCGTACGCGCGCGCGGCCTCGATCTCACCGTGCGGCACGGAACGAATGGCCCCGGCGAAAATCTCGGTGGTATAGGCGCAGGTGTTGAGCGTTAGCGCCAGCACCGTACAGTTCAGGCCACTGCGGAAGAACGCATTCAGCATTTCCGTGCCTTTTACGATCTCCAGCGTATACATCCCCGAATAGAACACCAGCAGCTGCACGTACAGCGGCGTGCCGCGAAACACGTAGGTAAATAGCCAAATCGGGAACTGAATAAATTTATTGTTCGACACGCGGCCGATGGCGAGAAACACCGCCAGAATGCCGCCCATCACCACGGAAGAAATCAGCAGCCAGAGCGTGATCGCCACGCCGGTAAAGCGGTAGCCATCCGTCCACAGCAGGGATTTCCAGTATTCCTGAATAATCTCAATCACAGGTCAGCCCTCTTCACACCCACGGAGTAGCGACGCTCGAGCAGAAGCAGCACACCATTGGAGACGGTCGTAAAGACCAGATAGATCGCGCCGCAGACCACCGCAAAGTAGAACGGCTCCCAGGTGCTCTTGCCCGCCAGCTGAGTCGCTTTCACGACGTCTTCCAGACCGAGCAGAGAGACCAGCGCCGTCGCTTTGAGGATAACCTGCCAGTTGTTGCCGATGCCCGGCAGCGCATAGCGCATCATGGCCGGGAACATAATCCGGCGAAACGTTTGTGAAGAGGTAAAACCAAATGCGGTTGCCGCTTCAATGTGTCCTCTGGGAACCGCCATATAAGCGCCACGGAAGGTTTCCGTGAAGTAGGCACCGTAGATAAAACCGAGGGTGATAATACCGGCCACCATCGGGTCGATATCAATTTGTCCCATGCCCATCGCATCCGTCACGCTGTTCAGGGCAATCTGCAGGCCGTAAAAAATAAGCAGCATCAGCACCAGATCGGGTACGCCGCGAATGAGCGTGGTATAGCCTTCGAAAATGAGCGACAGCGGTTTGTTAGCCGAAAGCTTCGCCCCTGCGCCCGCCAGACCTATCAGCACCGCCAGCACCACGGAGCTGATAGCCAGCTCAAGGGTGACAAGCGCGCCCTGTAAAATAACGCCAGAAAATCCGTACAGCATACCGCGAGCCCTGTCGTATCGTGAGTGGTAAACCGTGTCTTATCCCCTCCTCCAGCGGGAGGGGCCGCACGTTATTTGACGGAGCGATTAGCCGCCGTACACATTGAAATCGAAGTACTTTTTCGCCAGCTTATCGTAGGTACCGTCAGCGCGCATTTCAGCAAACGCTTTGTTCAGCGCCTCACGCAGTTCGTTGTCTTCCTTACGCAGGCCCATACCGGTACCCACGCCAAAGAGCTTCTCATCCTTAATGGACGGACCGCCGAACTTGTAATCTTTACCCACCGGCGTTTTCAGGAAACCTTCGCTTGCCGCGACTTCATCCTGGAATGCCGCATCAATACGGCCTGCCGTCAGGTCTGCGTAAATATTTTCCTGGCCCTGATAGGAGACGATTTCGATCCCCTTCGGCGCCCAGTGTTCGTTACCGTAGGTTTCCTGCGTGGTGCCCTGCAGCACGCCCACGCGTTTCCCGTTCAGCGACTCGAGGGTCGGTTGAATGTCAGAAGACTTAGCCACTACCAGACGTGAATCGGCCGCATAGAGCTTGTCGGTGAAGGCAATCTCCTGCTGACGTTTCTCGGTGATGGAAAGCGAGGACATAATCGCGTCTATTTTTTTAGCTTTCAGGGAAGGGATCAGCGCATCCAGCGGGTTCTCTACATAAGTACACTGTGCTTTGATGCGTTTGCACAGCTCATTGGCCAGATCGATGTCAAAACCCACCAGTTCACCCTTTGAATTCTTCGATTCAAACGGCGCGTAGGTTGGATCGGTGCCAATACGAATTTTCTGCGGAATGGCTGCGAAGGCCGCGGTGGCGCTGGAAAAGGCCAGTACCAGAGATAATGACAACACGAGTTTTTTCATATTTGTCCTCAACAAACTGTCTTCATACGGTTTTTTACGACGACGGGGTGGGGTTAATGTGCCATTAATCCACGCTGTCAGGCAAAGAATAATGCCTTTCAGACGGGAATTTTTGCATTATAAATGCTTAAGTATGCACGTAGCGACCCAATATGGTGCACGAATTGCACCATATTGAATCATCCACACCCGCGACGCACCACGCCGGTGCGTTAGTCACCGTAGACGTTGAAGTCGAAGTATTTCTTCGCCAGTTTGTCGTAGGTACCGTCTTTGCGCAGTTCCGTGAATGCTTTGTCAAAGGCGGCTTTCAGCTCTTTATCGTCCTTACGCAGGCCGATGCCGGTGCCGTCACCAAAGTATTTTTTGTCTTTCACGGACGGGCCCGCAAAGGCGTAATCTTTACCGGCCGGCTGCTTCAGGAAGCCTTCGCTCGCCGCGACTTCATCCTGGAATGCGGCATCCAGACGGCCTGCCGCCAGGTCAGAGTAGATCAGATCCTGGTTCTGGTAAGCCACCACGTCGACGCCCTTCTCGCGCCAGTTGGCATTCGCGTAACCTTCTTGGGTCGAGCCCTGGAGCACGCCCACATGCTTGCCTTTCAGCGAGTCGATGGTCGGCTGGATCGGGGAACCTTTCGCGGCAATCAGACGCGAATCCGCAGCGTAGAGCTTGTCAGAGAAGGCAATCTCCTGCTGGCGTTTTTCGGTGATGGAGAGAGAAGAGATAATGGCGTCGATTTTCTTTGCCTTCAGCGACGGGATTAACGCGTCGAAGTCGCTGCCCACCCATGTGCATTTCACTTCCATACGTTTGCACATTTCATTTCCCAAATCGATATCAAACCCCACGAAATCGCCTTTCGCATCCTTGGAAGAGAATGGCGCGTAGGTTGCGTCTGTACCGATACGAACCGTCTGTGGAAGCGCTGCGTAGCTACCTGCCGCCGCACTTAACCCCACCAGCAAAGACAGAGCCAGAACCGTCTTCTTCATACATTTACCCTCAAGTACCGTGATTTTATTATGTATTGTGTTGTGTGTTGTGTTGCAGGCTTCTCTTGCAGGTCTTATGCCACATTGCCGTCTGGTCAAAACTTCGACGTTAAATATGTTAATAAAACGTTGCGATATTGCCTTAATGGTGAAAGATAGCAGGTCTGCCGAACGAACCGGAAAGAGAAAAAGGGAAAAAGCGAATTAAATGTCGAGGATATGATCGCCGTTGCATAATTGCCCTGAAACAGGGCAACGTCTCTTTTCATGCACAGCATTTGTGCACAGAATCAGGCTCCCTGCCAGCGGGTGAAGAGGTCTTCGGGCAGGTCGATGTCAAACTGATCCAGCACGCGATTGACGGTCTGATTGATCACATCGTCCAGCGACTGCGGTCGGTGATAGAACGCCGGCACCGGCGGCATGATCACTGCGCCCAACTCGGCGGCCTGGGTCATGAGGCGCAGATGGCCCAGGTGCAGCGGCGTTTCCCGCACGCAGAGCACCAGCGGGCGGCGCTCCTTCAGCACCACATCCGCCGCGCGCGTTACCAGCGTGTCGGTATAGCTGTTCACAATCCCGGAGAGCGTTTTGATTGAACAGGGCAGGATCACCATACCGGCGGTTTTAAACGAGCCTGAGGAGATGCTGGCGGCGATATCGCGGGCATCGTGAACCACGTCCGCCATCGCCTGGACATCGCGCAGGGAGAGATCCGTTTCAAGGGAGAGGGTTTGCCGCGCCGCCTGGCTCATCACCAGATGCGTTTCCACTTCCGCCACGTTACGCAAAACCTGTAGCAGGCGTACGCCGTAAATCGCGCCGCTGGCACCGCTGATGCCTATTATGAGTCGTTTCATGATTTCGCCCTTGCTGAATTCTGGGCTGACTGTGCAGGATTTTGCGGGGAGTTGCAAGTGAGGGCGAGCGCCCTCACCTGCGGAGAGATTAACCTTCGTTGTGCATCTCTAAGCTTTCGAGATCGTTTTGCAGCTGAACGGCTTTCGCATCGTCGTTGCGCAGCGAATCAAGGTAGTCGAGGTACTGCTGGTCAACGTCTTTCGTCACGTAGACGCCATTGAACACGGAGCATTCGAACTGCTGAATCTCCGGATTCTCGGCGCGCACCGCGTCGATGAGATCGTTCAGATCCTGGAAAATCAGGCCGTCGGCACCGATGATCTGGCGAATCTCATCCACTTCACGGCCGTGAGCAATCAGCTCGTTGGCGGTTGGCATATCAATGCCGTACACGTTCGGGAAGCGAATCTCCGGCGCGGCAGACGCCAGGTAGACTTTCTTCGCACCCGCTTCGCGCGCCATCTCGATAATCTGCTCAGAGGTGGTGCCGCGAACGATGGAGTCATCCACAAGCAGAACGTTTTTGTCGCGGAATTCCGCGCGGTTGGCGTTCAGCTTGCGGCGCACAGACTTACGGCGCAGGTGCTGGCCCGGCATGATAAACGTGCGGCCAACGTAGCGGTTCTTCACGAAGCCCTGACGGTACGGCTTGTCCAGAATGCGGGCGATCTCCAGGGCGATATCGCAGGAGGTTTCCGGGATAGGAATAACCACGTCAATGTCGAGATCGTCCCACTCGCGGGCAATCTTCTCGCCGAGCTTCGTGCCCATATTGACGCGCGCGCTGTAGACGGAAATCTTGTCGATGAACGAATCCGGACGGGCAAAATAGACGTATTCAAACAGGCACGGGTTGCTGACCGGGTTGTCGGCACACTGACGGGTGAACAACTGGCCCTTCTCGGTGATATACACCGCTTCGCCCGGCGCAACGTCGCGCAGGAATTCGAAGCCCAGGGTATCCAGCGCCACGCTCTCAGAGGCAACCATATATTCGGTACGGCCATCGCCGAGGTCGCGCTTGCCCAGCACCAGCGGACGAATGCCGTTTGGATCGCGGAAGGCGACCATGCCGTGACCGATGATCATCGCCACGCAGGCGTACGCACCGCGGATCTGGCGGTTGGTCGCGGCAATGGCAGCGAAGATATTGTCTGCTTCCAGCGGGTAGTGACGGAAGTTATCCAGCTCGCTGGCGAACACATTGAGCAGGATTTCTGAATCAGAGGTGGTGTTAATGTGGCGACGTTTCTCTTCGAACAGCTTCTTACGCAGCTCATGAGCGTTGGTCAGGTTGCCGTTATGGGCAAGCGTGATGCCATACGGTGAGTTGACGTAGAAAGGCTGTGCCTCAGAGGCGCTGGAACTGCCAGCAGTAGGATAACGAACGTGACCGATCCCCATATTACCTTGCAGACGCTGCATATGGCGGGCTTCAAATACATCGTTTACCAGGCCATTGGCCTTACGTAAACGGAAGCAGTTGTTTGCATCAATGGTGATGATACCCGCAGCATCCTGCCCACGGTGCTGAAGCACCGTTAACGCGTCATAAATCGACTGGTTTACCGGCATGAAACCGGCGATACCGACAATACCGCACATTCGTCTTTTCCTCGTTAAGCCACATCTCAGGGTTTATGCCCTGGGCAAAAAACTCGACGAGCTTTGCAGATAGTCAAAGAACCATCTGATGATGAAGCTGAACTCTGGAATGAGCTGCGATTTTTGCCAGTCTTCGCTTTTGGAGAACCCGGTGAAGGTATCCAGGAAGAACAGGATCGCGGCCACAATCAGCACGCCTCGTAATGCCCCGAAACAGATCCCGAGTACCCTGTCCGTTCCTGACAGACCGGTTTTCTCGACCAGCTGACCTATCACGTAATTCACGATAGCGCCGACAATCAGCGTCGCGATAAACAGCACCGCGATGGCGATTCCATTTCGGACCAGTTCATCTTCAAAGCCCGTGAACCAGACAGACAGGTAAGTGTAGTAATGACTGGCAACAAAGAAAGCACAACCCCAGGTTACCAGCGATAACGCTTCACGAACAAAGCCACGGATCAGGCTAACCAGACAGGAAAAACCAATCACCGCAATGATGGCGTAATCAATCCAGACCATATGTGTCCCACGATTAAACGCCCTGTCATCCAGTTCGGGGCGAATTCTAACAGAAAAAGAAAACGTTTGCGTAGGGATTTCCTTCCCGCGCGTAAATAAAAAAGGCGCTGAAAAAATGTTCAACGCCGTGGCTTATCGCCTCTCTCTAAAGGAGCAGGTCGTACTTAGTTCGCGCTGTAGCTCATCACCACACCACTCAGCCCGGAGATCTGCTTCAGCTCGCCCAGCGACCCTTTCAGCTTGTCTTTCGACGCCTCCGGCCCCACGAGGATACGGGTGATTTTACCCTGCACCGGCGTGGAAGGTGAAGTGTAAACGCGATAGCCCGCGCTGCGCAGTTTACCCACAACCTCGTTGACTTTATCGGCGTTTTTCAGCGCCCCCAGCTGCACAACGTAGGCTTTGCCGGTCGGCGCTGCGTCTTGCTTCGCAGGTGGTGGAGTTTCAGACGCTGCAGCCAGCTGCTCTGCTGCTTTATCTCGCTGTTGCTGAGGCTTCGGCTGCGGTTTCTCTACCGGCTTCGGTTTTTCAACAGGCTTAGGCTTCTCTACCGGTACCGGATCGATCTCGATGTTGTTATTCGCCGCCAGACGCGACGGGTCGAGTGACGGTGCAGCGGCATCGCCCGCGCGAACTTCTTCCGCCGCCCCTTCAGGCGGCTGAGCAGGCAGCGCCTGAGTCGCCGCAGGCAGCATATCCGGCTCATCGCGGTCGCCCGGCTTCGGCACCAGCGGAATGGCTGCAAACTCGTCCTGATAATGTTTTTTCTGCCCGTCGAGCAGCCCGGGAAGAATAATCACCCCGAGCGCGACCAGCACAATGGTTCCTGTTAAACGGTTCTGAAACTTACTCGCCACCGGTTCTCCCCGCGTCCATCACTTCCATGACATGTGCTACCGTGTGGAAAGAGCCACACACCAGCACGGTATCTTCTGGTTTAGCATCCGCCATCGCGGCATGCCAGGCCTGCGCCACGCTACTGTAGATTGCACCTTTGCCGAGATGTTCCATCAACTGCTCAGCAGTCGCACCGCGCGGCCCCTCCAGAGGAGCACAATACCAGCTATCGACCACACTCTCCATGCAGGCCAGCGTGCCGCCGATATCTTTATCATGAAGCATACCGATAACCGCCAGCACGCGCCCGGTTTTTGGTAACGATTTGAGACGTCCTGCGAGATACGCCGCCGCATGTGGGTTGTGCGCCACATCCAGAATCAGACGCGGTGACTCGCTGACTATCTGGAAACGCCCCGGCAGCAGCGCATTCTGAATGCCGTCACGGATCGCCTGCTCACTTACAGCTAATCCGCTGGCGCGCAGTGCCGCCAGCGCGGTTGCCGCGTTAGGCTGTGGCACCTGCGGCAGCGGCAGATTCTCCAGCACGCCCTGCGCATCGCTGAAGCGCCAGCCGTTGCCCTGCACCTCATACTGCCAGTCAACGCCTCGGCGCAACAGATGTGCGCCCTTCTCTTTCGCCACGTCGGCAATGGTATGCGGCATGTCCGGCTCGCCCACCACGGCAGGCTTATTCGCCCGGAAAATACCGGCCTTTTCGCGGCCAATGCTTTCACGGTCCGGGCCCAGCCAGTCGGTATGATCCAGCGCGATGCTGGTGACCACCGCCACGTCCGCATCCACCATATTGGTGGCATCCAGACGTCCGCCCAGCCCCACTTCCAGGATCACCACGTCCAACTGCGCCTGTTTGAACAGCCACAGCGCCGACAGGGTGCCGTATTCAAAATAGGTTAATAAGGTTTCCCCGCGCGCCGCTTCGATAGCCGCGAACGACGCCGTATGGGCAGATTCCGCCAGCTCGGTGTTCTGCACCCGCACGCGCTCGGTATAGCGCACCAGATGCGGTGAGCTGTAAACGCCAACCTTGTACCCCGCCGCCATCAGGACTGACTCCAGCGTGCGGCAGGTCGTCCCTTTACCGTTAGTACCTGCAACGGTGAACACGAACGGAGCCGGTTTCAGCACGTCGAGACGCGCGGCAACCTGGCTTACGCGCTCAAGGCCCATATCGATGGTTTTACTGTGCAGGTTTTCCAGATAAGAAAGCCACGTGGCCAGGGGCGACGTGGCTTGGGGAATGCTTTTATTTTCCATAATGCCCGGTTGTCATTAACAGGTTATAAAGCAAAAGGGCAGCGCCATCTGGCCCTGCCCTTTTCAGTTATCAGGCCTCGGGTTCCTGATCCGGTACCACCACGCCTTCGCGCGGCTCATCCGGGTTAGGCGTTGGCAGATTCATCAGCTTCGCCAGAATGCTGGCCAGTTTCAGGCGCATTTCCGGACGGCGGACGATCATATCGATAGCGCCTTTCTCAATGAGGAACTCACTGCGCTGGAAGCCCGGCGGCAGTTTTTCACGAACGGTCTGCTCGATGACGCGAGGACCGGCAAAGCCGATCAGCGCTTTTGGCTCAGCGATGTTCAGGTCACCCAGCATCGCGAAGCTTGCGGAGACGCCACCCATGGTTGGGTCGGTCAGCACCGAGATGTACGGCAGACCGCGCTCCTGCATTTTCGCCAGCGCCGCAGAGGTTTTCGCCATCTGCATCAGGGACATCAGCGCTTCCTGCATACGTGCACCACCGGAGGCGGAGAAGCAGATCAGCGGACAGTTGTCTTCCAGCGCCTGCTCAACGGCACGCACGAAACGCGCGCCGACCACGGAGCCCATTGAGCCGCCCATAAAGGAGAACTCAAACGCAGCGGCAACCACCGGCATCTCGTGCAGGGTGCCTTTCATGACGATCAGCGCGTCTTTCTCGCCGGTCTCTTTCTGTGCAGAGGCCAGACGATCTTTGTATTTTTTGGAGTCGCGGAACTTGAGCACATCTTTTGGCTCCAGTTCGCTGCCCAGTTCTACCAGAGAACCTTCGTCCAGCAGGCTATGCAGGCGGTTGCGCGCCGACATACGCATGTGGTGGTCACACTTCGGACACACCTCGAGATTGCGTTCCAGCTCTGCGCGATACAGAACCTGGCCGCAGCTATCACACTTCGTCCATACCCCTTCAGGAATGCTCGCTTTGCGCGTCGGGGTAATGTTGCTTTTAATTCGTTCAATCCAGCTCATTGATAACCTTTCTGCCTGAACCTGGTCGTATGCCAGTTTTGCTATAAGAGGCGAATAATGCCATTTTTGCCTCCAACAGACCATGAATGTTGCACATTAAAACATAACAGCCCGAAACTTTGGATAAAAAAGTGGTCGAACCGCCAGCGTGCATTTACTTCGCTTGCTTTGCTGCCGCGCGTTTGTGACGAATGATTTCGATAACACCCGGCAGAACGGAAAGCACAATAATCGCTACAATCAGTAACTTAAGGTTTTCCTGAACCACTGGCAAGTCGCCAAACAGGTAGCCAGCATAGGTAAAGAGCAACACCCAAAGCAGTGCGCCCACCACGTTATACATTGCAAAATGACGATAGGACATATGGCCCATTCCCGCCACAAAAGGCGCAAATGTGCGCACAATAGGCACAAAACGCGCAAGGATAATGGTTTTTCCACCATGACGTTCATAGAAGGCATGGGTCTTGTCTAAATAGCTGCGGCGGAAAATTTTCGAGTCCGGATTACTGAACAACCGCTCACCGAACACCCGGCCAATCGTATAGTTGACCGCATCCCCGACAATCGCGGCAATCACCATCAACACGACCATCAGATGCACGTTCAAATCATTGGTGGGCAGCGCCGACAACGCACCGGCCACAAACAGCAGCGAGTCTCCCGGCAGGAACGGGGTAACGACCAGACCGGTTTCACAGAACAGAATCAGGAACAGAATGGCGTAAACCCAGACGCCGTACTGCGCGACCAGCTCCGCCAGGTGAACATCAATATGCAGAATGAAATCAATCAGAAAACGTATTACGTCCATATTGTCTAAGCCTTAATTGCACCTTTGTTTAGTCCGCTAAAAACAGCGGGCCCATTGGCGGTTTTGGCAGGTCAAACCGATCCGGATAGTCTACCGAGACCAGATAAAGCCCTTCCGCTTTCGCCGTTGCTGCCGCAAGCGTTCTGTCCTTCGCTGCCAGCAGTTCTGCAATCCAGCTCTCCGGCTGGTGTCCGGCGCCCACTTCCATCAGGCTGCCTACAATATTCCGCACCATATGATGTACAAAGGCATTGGCTTTGATATCCACCACCACATACGCGCCAAAACGACTGACGTTAATGTGCATGACGTTACGCCACGGCGTACGGGACTGACACTGCACCGCACGAAACGACGTAAAGTCATTTTCACCAATCAGACACTGCGCCGCGCGATGCATACGTTCTGCATCGAGCGGTTCATAAAAATGCGTCACACCCTGGCTTAACACCGCCGGGCGCAGACGCTGGTTGTAGATGACATAGCGATAGCGACGCGCCGTTGCGCTGAAGCGCGCGTGAAAATCATCCGGCACAGCTTTCACCCAACGCACCGCGATGTCACCAGGTAAATTCGCATTTACACCCAGCGTCCAGGCGGCATCCTTACGCACGGCGGTGGTTTCAAAGTGAACCACCTGCCCCGTGCCATGAACACCCGCGTCCGTACGCCCCGCGCACAGGACGTTAATCGGCTCGTTTGCCACCTGAGAGAGCGCTTTCTCCAGCTTTTCCTGAACGCTGCGCACCTCATTCTGACGCTGCCAGCCATAATATTTACTGCCATCGTACTCAATACCCAGGGCAATTTTATGAACCGGCTTTTGATCCACTTCGGACATCAGTACAGATACTCCTGCACCAGCTTCTCGGCGATCTTGACCGCCATCAGCGCGCCGCCAAAGCGAACGTTATCGGCAACGGACCAGAACTGAACCTGCTCCGGCATACCGTAGTCGTTACGCACGCAGCCAACGGAAAGATGCGCGCTGCCGGTGGCGTCGCCCACCTGGGTCGGGAACTCGCTCTCTTCGGAAAGGACGATGTCTTCACCGCGGCCAAACGCGTCGCGCGCTTCCTCTGCCGCCAGCGGGCGCAGGGCTTCAAAACCGACCATCTGCGCGTGGCCGTAGAAGACCGGGGACTGTACGACGCTGGCGGAAATCATCAGCCCCTCGTCCTGCAGAATCTTGCGCGCTTCGTCGACGAGACGACGCTCTTCGCGCACGGAACCTTCACGATCCGGCAGCAGCGGCAGCATGTTGAACGCCAGCTGGCGGCCAAAGAAATCATCTTCGTCGATCGGGATGCCGTTCAGCAGCTTCGCACTCTGCCCGGCCAGCGCGTCAACAGCCTTTTTACCGTTCGCCGACGCGGACAGCAGGCTGGTGACGGTAATGCGCGACAGGCCTCCGTCGTCAATCAGCGGCTTCAGCGCGGTCAGCAGCTGGCTGGTCAGGCTGTTCGGTACCGCGATAACGTTACGGTTGCGGTAGTCAGCCAGCACAAACGGATTGACGTCCGGGACCACCAGCGGCACGTCCGGCTCCAGGGAGAACAGACCGCTCAGGTCGATCACCAGACAGCCCGAATTGGTCGCCTCTTCAATGTAAGACGCCGTGGCTTCAGCACCTGCGGCAAAAAACGCCAGCTGCGCCTGGGTCCAGTCAAACGCGGCCGCATCCTGAACCATCACGGATTTACCGCCAAAGCGCAGATGTTCGCCCGCGCTGTCGGTGCGCGCCAGCGCATAGATATCTCCCACCGGGAACTGACGCTCGGCAAGAGTTTCGAGCAGGGCTTCGCCCACGGCACCCGTGGCACCTAAAATGGCAATGTTCCAGCCTTCAGACATGGTGGTTTACTCCAGAAATAAAAAAGCGTCCCTGTCGGCGTATCCGACAGGGAGCATTAAGAAGACATTAATGCGCCGGATGATGAACGGCGTTAAAACCCAGTTTCTTGAGCAACGTCGCAGCCGCTGCGTCGTCGCACATCACATACAGGGAAGACCACTCGCGGCGCTCAACGTAGTTCTTGCGCAGCTTATCAAATTCACCCGGGATTCCCGCCACCTTACGCAGCAGCGCATCGTCGCGGCGCACATCATACACCAAATGCACCAGCCTTTTCAGCGTTGCCTGATCGAGCGGGCCATGCAGGGTAATGCGGCCAAATTCAGGCGCGGGGAGTAAAGTATCAAGCGCCACCTGCTGCGGATGGCCGATAAAGGCGCTGTAGGCTTCAAACACCTGCGTCGTGCCGCGCGCTTTGCCTTCAAGCGTATAGCCCGCAATATGCGCGGTGGCAACGTCAACCTTGTTCAGCAGCTCAACGTTGAGATCCGGCTCCGGCTCCCAGACGTCCAGCACCACGCTGAGATCTTTTCCTTCATTCAGACATTTCAGCAGCGCGGCATTATCCACCACCGGGCCACGGCAGGCATTAATCAGAATAGTGCCAGCCTTCAGACGGCGAATCAGCGCCTCGTCCGCCAGATGCAGGGACTTATACGGCCCTTCTTTAAACAGCGGCGTGTGGAACGTTAGCACATCGCACTGTTCAACCAGCTCATCCAGCGCGCGGAAATCCTCGTCGTCACCGTTGTCTTTACGCGGCGGATCGCACAGCAGCGTGCGGATACCTAACGCTTCAAGGCGCTTTTGCAGACGCCCGCCGACGTTACCCACGCCGACAATCCCCACGGTGCGGTCTTTCAGCGCAAAACCATCGCGCTCGGCCAGCATCAGCAGCGAGGAGAAAACGTATTCCACGACGGCAATGGCGTTACAGCCCGGCGCGGCGGAAAAACCGATTCCGGCCTGCTTCAGCCACTGATCATCCACATGATCGGTCCCTGCCGTTGCGGTTCCGACAAACTTAATCGCTTTACCGGCAAGCAACGCCTCATTTACTTTGGTCACCGAGCGCACCATCAGCGCGTCTGCGTCATCCAGTTCGTTAACCGGGATCGGGCGACCAGGGACAGCCTTAACGTCGCCGAGGCGGCTAAACAGCTCGCGGGCGTAAGGCATATTTTCATCAACGAGGATTTTCACGTCTGAGTACCTGTTTGAGAGGAAGAAAACCTGCCAAGTGTGCCATAATCTGGCCGCCAGGCATATACGTATGCCGGGTTTACGCTGAGTTTTGACTTTAAGGATTTTTGACGATGCAGCCCATTTCAGGTACGCCGCCACGCCCTCCGGGTGAAGGCCCTGTCACGCCAAACGTTGCCGGTGAACAGCCACTATCCACGCAACAGCGCACCGTGCTGGAGCGACTGATCACGCGCCTGATAGCGCTGACTTCGCAGCAAAACGCGGAAGTCTGGGCCGGGGTAAAGCATGATTTAGGCGTGAGGAACGACGCACCGCTGCAGTCGCGCCATTTCCCTGCCGCCGAGCAAAATCTCAACCAGCGTATTACGACCGCGCAGCAGAACCACACCACGCGTCAGATTGTCACGCAGTTGACCGAGCTGCTGGGCCAGGGAAATAACCGTCAGGCTGTCAGTGACTTTATCCGTCAGCAGTATGGCCAGACCGCCCTGAGCCAGCTGACGCCAGACCAGCTTAAAACCGTGCTGACGCTGCTGCAGAACAATCAGTTGTCTATTCCGCAGCCTCAGGTGCGCCCCTCAACCGAGCGCCCGCTGCAGCCTGCCGAGCACAACACGCTGAACCAGATGGTGACCAAACTGGCCGCCGCCACCGGCGAGTCGACGAAGCTTATCTGGCAATCCATGCTGGAACTGTCCGGCGTGAAGGCGGGCGAGCTGATTCCGGCCAAACAGTTTACCCATCTGGTGACCTGGCTCCAGGCGCGCCAGACGCTCAGCACCCAGAGCGCCCCTACCCTGCATACCGTTCAGGCGGCGCTTAAACAGCCGCTGGAACCGCACGAGTTCGAGGTGATTCGGGATTACGCCCAGCAGAACTGGCAGGCCACGCCGCAAACGGTACTGACCACCGCGCAGGTGCAGGATGTGCTGAATCAGATCTTTGTTCGCCGCGCCGAGCGGGAAGGCGGCGTGCCGGAGGTAAGAAACGTTCAGCCGATCTACAGCCCGCTGTTTGCGCCCGTTGTGGAGACGTTCAGAACGCTCTCTGCCCGCCCGGGATTAATGTTGATTGCATTATTGATTGCGCTGGCGATTTTCTGGCTGGTTGCCTGAGGATTTGCCCGGTGGCGCTGCGCCTACCGGGCTTACAACGGCTCAAGTCCTGCGAAACGCCACCAGCGTCACCACGGTCCCCACCACCGCAGAAACCGCGCCGGTCAGGAAGACGGACGGGTAGCCAAACGAGGTGGCTAACAGACCCGCCAGCGGCCCGGTTACGCCGTATGAGATATCCTGAAACGCCGCATAGCCGCCCAGCGCCGTACCGCGTACCTGCGGCGCCACGCGCTTCACCACCTCAACGCCCAGCGCCGGGAAGATCAGCGAGCAGCCGCAGCCGGTTAACGCCGCACCAAGCAGCGCAACGGAGGCGACCGGCGCCTGCCAGAGCAGCACCAGCCCAACGGTTTCAATCACCAGCGATGCCACCGCCACCTTCACGCCGCCAAAGGCCGTCAGCGTAAAGCCCGCCATTGCCCAGCCGCGGCTCATGAAATAGAGGGAGACGAAGGTGCCAATCACCGCGAAGCCTACTCCCTGAAGCGCCAGCCCCAGCCCTGGCTGCCAGATTTGCCCCACCACACTCCACAGCGAAGGACGTTCGCCTTTATGGGCGGGCACCTTGCGTACCGAACCGTTAAAAGCCCACGCCAGCAGCGGTAATACCATGGTGGTTGCTGCCAGTACCGCAAAACCAAACTGGCTGTGGATCAGCAAACCCAGCGGCGCGCCTGCAGCCAGTGCGCCATAAATCGCCATCCCGTTCCATGACATCACTTTGCCGGAGCGCGCAGGCCCCACCAGCCCCATCCCCCAGGTCAGGGTACCGGTCAGCAGCTGGCTTTCACCGAAGCCAAGGATTAAACGGCCCACCACCAGCAGCGCAAATTTATACGCGGCGTCGACCGGCAGGAGAGCGGCCAGCAGCCACGCGCCCCCCGCCAGACCGCAGGCAAACATGCCCTGCAGCGCCGAGCGTTTTGCACCGCGCTGATCGGCCAATCGTCCTGCGTAGCCGCGGGTTAATACCGTGGCTAAAAACTGAATGCCCACAGCAATGCCGACCATGGTGTTGCCATAGCCGAGTTCCTGATGAACGAACAGCGGGATCACCGGCAGCGGCAGGCCAACGGTCATGTAGGTCAGGAATACCGCAAAGGCGATGCGGAAAAGAGAAAGGTTCCCGGAAGGAGTGCCCTTCTCGGGGGTAACAGCCTTCATGCATAACTCCGTGTTCAGGCATAAAAAAAGGGAGCCTTTCGGCTCCCTTCTATTATACATTCAAACGCTTATGCTTTCAGCTTGCGCATAACCAGTGTGGCGTTGGTGCCGCCGAAGCCGAAGCTGTTGGACATCACGGTGGTCAGCGTCGCTTCCGTTGGTTTGGTCACGATGTTCAGGCCAGCCGCCTGCTCGTCCATCTCGTCGATGTTGATGCTTGGGGCGATAAAGCCGTTTTCCAGCATCAGCAGAGAGTAGATCGCTTCCTGCACGCCCGCCGCACCCAGAGAGTGACCGGTCATGGCTTTGGTGGCAGAGATAGCCGGGCTGTTGTCGCCGAACACTTCGCGGATCGCACCCAGCTCTTTCACGTCACCTACCGGAGTAGAGGTACCGTGGGAGTTCAGATAGTCGATTGGGGTATCAACGCCGTGCATCGCCATCTTCATGCAGCGCACCGCGCCTTCGCCGGACGGAGCAACCATGTCGGCGCCGTCGGACGTTGCGCCGTAGCCCACGATCTCAGCGTAGATGTGCGCGCCGCGCGCCAGCGCGTGCTCCAGCTCTTCAACCACAACCATACCGCCGCCGCCCGCGATAACGAAACCGTCACGGTGCGCGTCATAAGTACGGGAGGCTTTGTCTGGGGTTTCGTTGTACTTGGTGGACAGTGCGCCCATCGCGTCGAACTCACAGGCCATTTCCCAGCCCAGCTCTTCGCCGCCGCCAGCAAATACGATGTCCTGTTTGCCCAGCTGGATCTGCTCAACCGCGTTGCCGATACAGTGTGCGGAAGTCGCACACGCGGAGCTGATGGAGTAGTTCACACCGTGAATTTTGAACGGGGTCGCCAGGCACGCGGAAACCGCAGAACCCATGGCTTTAGTCACCACGTACGGACCTACCGCTTTCAGACCACGCGGGCTGCGCATGGCGTCAGCACCGAATACCTGCGCTTTAGAGGAACCGCCGGAACCGGCAATCAGGCCCACGCGCGGGTTGTTCTGATAAACCTCTTCGCTCAGGCCAGAATCTTTGATCGCTTCCTGCATGGAGAGATAAGCATAAATAGAGGCATCGTTCATGAAACGAACCACTTTGCGGTCAATCAAACCGGTGGTGTCCAGTTTGACGTTACCCCATACGTGGCTACGCATACCTGAATCTTTAAACTCTTCAGAGAAAGTGATCCCGGAGCGTCCTTCACGCAGAGATGCCAGGACTTCCTGCTGGTTATTACCGATGCTGGAAACAATGCCCAGGCCAGTAATCACTGCACGTTTCATTCAATACCTCTGTAAGTCGCACTATAAAAAGTTTCGAGTCGCACAATAGCGTACACTTGTACGCCGAACAAGTCCGATCAGACATTTTCTGCGGAAATTTGCACCGATGGACTCACATCGTTAAGATCGTGCCACTGCCTGTCAGACGAGTAACTTACGTGAAACAAAACGCTATACAACCCGCCAACCTCGAATTCAACGCTGAGGGTACACCTGTTTCCCGAGATTTTGATGACGTCTACTTTTCTAATGATAACGGACTCGAAGAAACCCGCTATGTTTTCCTCGAGGGAAACCAGCTCAGCGCCCGCTTCCCTGCGCACCCGCGCAGTCTGTTCGTTGTTGCGGAAAGCGGCTTCGGAACCGGACTAAATTTTCTGACTCTCTGGCAGGCGTTCGATCGATTTCGCGCTGCACAACCCGAGGCTACGCTACAAAGATTACATTTCATCAGTTTCGAAAAATTTCCGCTTACCGCGCACGATCTGCGGCTCGCCCACCAGCGCTGGCCGGAGCTTGCAGCCTGGGCGGAGCAGCTTCAGGCGCAGTGGCCGCCGCATATCGGCGGCTGCCACCGTCTGATTCTGGACGGCGGACGGGTGACGCTGGATTTATGGCTGGGCGACATTAACGACCTGACCGATACGCTTGACGACGCGATGAACCAGACGGTGGACGCGTGGTTCCTTGACGGCTTTGCGCCCGCCAAGAACCCGGACATGTGGAGCCAGCATCTGTTTAGCGCGATGGCCAGGCTGGCGCGTCCCGGCGCAACGCTCGCCACCTTTACCTCGGCCGGCTTTGTTCGCCGCGGCCTGCAGGACGCGGGCTTTACCATGCAGAAGACCAAAGGCTTTGGCCGCAAGCGCGACATGCTGGTCGGCACGATGGAACGGACGCTGGACATTCCCGCTCGGGCTCCCTGGTTTGCGCGCAGCGCCAGCGCATCGCGCGAAGTGGCGATCGTTGGCGGAGGGATCGCCAGCGCCCTGCTCTCTCTCGCGCTGCTGCACCGGGGCTGGCAGGTGACGCTCTACTGCGCTGACGAGGCACCAGCCAGCGGCGCGTCCGGTAACCGCCAGGGCGCGCTTTACCCGCTTTTAAGCGCGCACGACCCGGCCCTGTTCCAGTTTTTCCCGGCAGCGTTTACCTTCGCTCGCCGCCTGTATGATTCCATTCCGGTGGCATTCGACCATGACTGGTGCGGCGTGACGCAGCTCGGCTGGGATGAAAAGAGCCAGCAAAAAATCGCCCAGATGCTGTCGCTGGGTCTGCCGGAGGAGATTGCCCGCGCGGTCAGTGCGCAAGAGGTGGCAGACATGGCGGGCGTGGAAACCGGCTGTGGCGGCATTCAATATCCGCTCGGCGGCTGGCTGTGCCCGGCTGAACTGACCGCGGCGGCGATTAGCCTGGCGCAGTCACGCGGGCTGAGGGTGCATTATGCTCATAAGGTTGAATCGCTTAGCCGGTCAGAACGGTGGACTCTGCATTTTGCTGATGGCAAAGCGGCACACCATGCCAGCGTTGTGCTGGCAAACGGACATAACATCAGCCAGTTTATCCAGACCGAGACGTTGCCGGTTTATCCGGTCGGCGGCCAGGTAAGCCATATCCCAACCGCGCCCGAACTGAGCAAGCTGCGCCAGGTGCTGTGCTATGACGGCTATCTGACGCCACAAAATCCGTCTAACGGCCATCACTGCATCGGTGCCAGCTACCATCGTGGCGAAGCGGATATGCGCTACAGCGAAGCGGATCAGCAGCAAAACCGCCAGCGCCTGATTGACTGCTTCCCGGACGCGGCGTGGGCGAAAGAGGTTGACGTGAGCGAGGGCGAAGCGCGCTGCGGCGTGCGCTGCGCGACCCGCGATCACCTGCCGATGGCGGGAAACGTGCCGGACTATGAAGCCACGCTTGAACTCTATCAGGATCTGGCAGAAAACAAGGAAACGGCGGTAAGTGCCCCGGTTTATCCTGAACTGTTCATGCTGGGCGGATTAGGATCGCGAGGATTGTGCTCCGCGCCGTTGCTGGCAGAGGTGCTTGCTGCGCAAATGAGCGATGAGCCGGTTCCTCTGGACAGGGTTACGCTCGCGGGGCTGAATCCGAACCGGTTGTGGGTAAGGAAACTGCTGAAGGGGAAAATGGTTAAGTAGGGTGCGGTCGAATCCCCTCTCCCCAAAGGGGAGAGGGAAGAGTGGACAGCGGCTTAGCGTTTAGCCTGCTGGAATAAATTGTCCCACATCCCCAGCACCAGAGACTGGTCGCGCGGAGAGAGCTCCCCGGCCAGAATGGCTTTTTCCAGGCTGCGCGTGACTTCAGCGTGAACGGCGTCGGCAGAGTGATCGTCACCTGCTTCCAGCTCGGCTACCGCCAGCGTCAGGTGACCACGCAGATAACCGCTGGCGAACAGCTCATCATCACTGGCGTGTTCCACCATGTCATCAATTAACGCCAGAATGCGTGATTCAAATTCTGCGATCATCTTCTTTCCTCTGTTAAAGATCTTCCGGCCAAGGGAAGCATTCCGCCGTGATCTCCGGCGTGTGGTAATAATTCTGTAAAGCCTCGATCAGGCGCGCCGGACGTTCCGGGATGCCTTTCTCAAGATACTCCATCACCTGCGCATGCACGCGGCGCTGGAAGACGATACGGTCTGGCTCAAAGTCACCTTCAAGGTTGTCACAGCTCACGTTGAACGGGAAACCCGCCGCCACGCAGAACAGCCATTCCAGCGCCTGCGGCTTCACTTCCACGTCTTCAAACTGGCCCTGGGTGGCGGCGTCGCGCCCGTCCGGACAGTACCAGTAACCGAAGTCCACCAGCTCGCGACGCGCTTTCCCCGCGATGCACCAGTGCGAAATCTCGTGCAAACCGCTGGCGTAAAAGCCGTGGGCAAAGACGATGCGGTTGTACGGAACCTCTGCATCAGCAGGAAGATAGATCGGTTCGTCGTCGCCTTTAATCAGACGGGTATTAAAATCATCAGCAAAACAGCTATCGAAGATCTCAATCAGCTGTTCGTATTTATGCGTACTGTTCATTAGTTCATCCCCAACCAGGTGAGGATCTCCTGTCCATGGCTGTCATAAAGAAGTTTGGCGCTCATCACCGCCGAGACGACAACAATCATCGGGCGGATCAGCTTTTGCCCTTTGCTTAATACCAGACGCGAGCCTGCGCGCGCGCCCAAAAACTGCCCTGCCATCATCACAAACCCGGTTGCCCAGATAACCTTGCCGCCAATGATAAACAGCAGCAGGCCGCCGACGTTCGAGGTCGCATTCAGCACCTTAGCGTGGGCGGTGGATTTAGCGAGGTTAAAGCCGGCCAGCGTCACGAACGCCAGCGCGTAAAACGAGCCTGCCCCCGGGCCAAAGAAGCCGTCGTAAAAGCCGACGCAGCCACCGGCAATCAGCGCAAACGGCAGGCCGTGCAGCCGCCGCGCCCGGTCTTCCTCGCCGAGCTTAGGCATCAGCAGGAAATAGAGACCGATGCAGATAACCAGAACCGGCAGGATCTGGCGCAAAATATCCGACTGCACGTGCTGCACCAGCAGCGCGCCCGACGTTGAGCCGATAAAGGTCATCAGGATATTGAGCTTCTGGTCGGCGAGATTCACCACCTTGCGGCGGATAAAATAGAGCGACGCCGAAAGCGAGCCGCCGCAGGCCTGCAGCTTATTGGTGGCAAGCGCCTGCGCCGGGCTCATGCCCGCCGCCAGCAGCGCGGGCACGGTTAACAGCCCGCCGCCGCCCGCGAGCGCATCGATAAAACCGGCCAGCATGGCCACGAAGAACAGCACCACCAGCAGCAGCGGTGACACCATAAACAGATCGACGAAATTATCCATTAAAGTACATGCTCATCCAGTAGCGCCTGGCAGGAAGGCGGCAACGGAGGCGGTGTCTTCTTCTCAGGCTTAGAGGTTCCAGGTTTTGCCGGCTCAAACCAGCTTTGCAGTTCGTAACCACAGCCATCGCCTGGCGGCGGTAGCGGCTGATCTTCACATTCCAGGCTGTTCGCCGGGCAGCGCAGACGCACGTGCATATGCGCACGATGCTGGAACCACGGGCGCACTTTGCGCAGCCAGTCGCGATCCGTCCCCGCATCCAGGCAAAGCTGCTGCTTGATCGCCGGGTTGACGAAAATCCGCGTGACGTCGTTATCTTTCGCCGCCAGCTTGATCAGGCTCGAAATATCCCGTGACCACAGTGATGGCACCACGCTTTTGCCGTCGCGCGACACCAGATCCAGCGCCTGCGGCTTCAGCAGCTGCGCAGACGTCCAGCGCGTTTTCGGCAGCTGCAGGAAGATGTCGACATCCAGTCCGGTCTGGTGGCTGGCGTGCCCGCCGTTAAAGCGGCCACCGGCAGGCATCCCCATATCGCCAATCAGCATCGTCCCCAGCCCCAGGTTATGCACCTGGTTCCCCAGTCGCTGAATGAACAGCACCAGATCAGGGTGGCCGAAGTAACGACGCTGGTCGGTACGCATCACCTGATAGGTATCTGATTGCAGCGGCAGCTCCTGCGCGCCCACGATACAGCCGTTAGAGAAGGCGCCGATGGACTGCGCGCTTCCCGCCACCGGATGGGTGATTTTTTGCCACGGCGTGGCGGCCAGACTGGCTCCACTGGCCAGCAGCGCCAGCAGAGCAATTGCGGTTTTTTTCATGTTTACCAGCGTGGAATGGTGGTCGTCACGTCCGCGTTCTGCGCGCGCTGGCGCAGGAAGTGATCCATCAGCACGATCGCCAGCATCGCTTCCGCGATCGGCACCGCACGGATCCCCACGCACGGATCGTGACGACCTTTGGTGATCATCTCAACTTCTTCGCCTGAGCGGTTAATCGTGTGGCCCGGCACGGTGATGCTTGAGGTCGGCTTCAGCGCGATGTTGGCAATAATCTGCTGTCCACTGCTGATACCGCCGAGAATGCCGCCCGCATGGTTGCTCTGGAAGCCCGCTTTCGTGATTTCGTCGCGGTTCTGGCTGCCGCGAAGCGCCACCACGTCGAAGCCGTCGCCAATCTCGACGCCCTTCACCGCGTTGATGCTCATCAGCGCGTGGGCGATATCGGCGTCGAGACGGTCAAATACCGGCTCGCCCCAGCCAGCCGGGACGCCATCTGCCACCACGGTGACTTTCGCGCCAATGGAGTCGCCCTCTTTTTTCAGGCCGCGCATCAGTTCGTCCAGCGCGTCAAGCTTATCCGCATCGGCGCAGAAGAACGGGTTTTGCTCGACCTGATCCCAGTCCTTGATCGCCAGCGGAATGTCGCCCATCTGGGACAGACAGCCGCGAATGACGATGCCAAATTTCTGCTGCAAATACTTTTTAGCAATCGCGCCAGCGGCCACGCGCATCGCGGTTTCACGCGCGGAAGAGCGTCCGCCGCCGCGATAGTCGCGAAAGCCGTACTTTTGCTCGTAGGTGTAGTCGGCATGGCCCGGGCGGAACACGTCCTTGATAGCACCGTAGTCCTGAGAGCGCTGATCGGTGTTTTCAATCAGCAGACCAATGCTGGTGCCGGTGGTGCGGCCTTCAAAAACGCCGGAGAGAATTTTGACCTGGTCCGGCTCGCGACGCTGCGTGGTGTAGCGAGAGGTGCCCGGACGACGGCGGTCAAGGTCGTGCTGTAAATCTGCTTCGGTCAGTTCGATGCCTGGCGGTACGCCATCAACGATACAGCCCAGCGCCAGCCCGTGCGACTCGCCAAAGGTGGTCACGCGGAATAACTGTCCAATACTGTTTCCTGCCATCACGGCTCCGATGTTGTTGTTTGTGTTTGAGCGTTGTGAAACGGGCCGAAGCCCGCTGGATTAATCTTTATAGATGCTGAAATGCTCGCGCGCGTCGAGCAGCTGCGCTTTGGTCAGCATAAAGACGCCGTCACCGCCGTTGTCGAACTCAAGCCAGGTGAACGGCACATCCGGGTACTGCTCTATCAGATGTACCATGCTGTTGCCCACTTCACAAATCAGAACGCCGTCATCGGTCAGGTAATCCGGCGCGCAGGCCAGAATGCGGCGGGTCAGCTTCAGGCCGTCAGAGCCTGACGCCAGGCCCAGCTCCGGCTCGTGACGATATTCGTTCGGCAGATCGGACATGTCTTCTGCATCGACGTACGGCGGGTTAGTGACGATCAGATCGTACTGCAGCGTCGGCAGGTCGCGGAACAGGTCAGAGCGGATTGGCGTGACGTGATGGATCAGGCCGTGCTCTTCGATGTTGTGTTCGGTCACGGCCAGCGCGTCGGTGGAGATATCGACGGCGTCCACTTCCGCTTCAGGGAAAGCGTAGGCGCAGGCAATAGCGATGCAGCCACTGCCGGTGCACATATCGAGAATGTGCTGCGGCTGATGGTTAATCAGGCCTTCAAAGTGATTGTTGATCAGCTCACCAATCGGCGAGCGCGGTACCAGCACGCGTTCATCGACGTAAAACTCGTGGCCGCAGAACCAGGCTTTGTTGGTCAGATAGGCGACCGGAATGCGCTCGTTTACGCGACGGATCACGCGCTCAACGATGCGATGTTTTTCGCTGGAGGTCAGGCGCGCGGTGCGCATGTCTTCCGGAATGTCCAGCGGCAGGTAAAGAGACGGCAGCACCAGCTGAACGGCCTCGTCCCACGGGTTATCGGTACCGTGACCGTACCAGATATTAGCGGCGCTGAAGCGGCTAACCGACCAGCGCAACATGTCCTGTATGGTATGCAGCTCGTTTACTGCTTCATCGACAAATATTTTATCCACTCTTTCCTCCAGGGCATGCTCGCATAATTTTCGGCGGCTAGTTTGCCATGAAGACGGCGATAAATCAGCAATGACGCGTACCGCTTGAGGTTAAAAAATGCGTTTAGTCGGGTACACTATCGGAAATACGAGATGAGAATGACGAATGAAAAAGAAAACATCGCTCAGCGAGGAGGATCAGGCTCTCTTCCGCCAGCTGATGACCGGGACGCGTAAAATCGCGCAGGACACGATTGTCCACCGTCCGCAGCGTAAAAAAATCAGCGAAGTTCCGGTCAAACGGCTGCTCCAGGAGCAGGCGGATAACAGCCACTATTTTTCAGATGAATTTCAGCCGCTGCTCAATACGCAAGGGGCTGTGAAGTACGTGCGCGAAGACGTCAGCCATTTTGAGCTGAAAAAGTTACGACGCGGAGATTATTCGCCGGAGCTGTTTCTCGATCTGCACGGCCTAACGCAGATGCAGGCGAAACAGGAGCTGGGGGCGTTGATTGCCGCCTGTCGTCGCGAACACGTTTTTTGCGCCTGCGTGATGCACGGCCACGGTAAACACATTCTGAAGCAACAGACGCCGCTGTGGCTGGCTCAGCACCCGCACGTGATGGCGTTTCATCAGGCACCGAAAGAGTACGGCGGCGATGCCGCATTGCTGGTGTTGATTGAAATTGAGGAGTGGCAGCCGCCAGAGTTGCCCTGACAGAAGGGCGGGAAACACGTAGTACCCCGCCCTGTCACACGTCACGTCAGATGGCTTTTGCCATCTTCAGGTTGCACGGGCTCATTTGCCAGTTGAAGACCCCTTTGCCGGTTTCGTCGAGAGTGACGTTGGCAATGGCGGAAGTGGTGAACATTGGCGGCGTTTCGCCCGGGCACAGCTCAGATACCAGATAGCCGACCAGCGGCAGGTGGGAAATGACCAGTGCGGAAGCGACACCTTCATTGCACAGCGCCTGAAGGTAAGCGCTGACAAGACCGACATCGCCGCATGGCGTCAGCTCAGGGAGAACGTCCACGCTGGATGGCAGGTTCATACACTCCCCTACCACGTCCAGCGTCTGTTCTGCACGCAGGAACGGACTCACCAGAACGCGTTCAATGTCCACTTTTTGACCTTTAAGCCACGTCGCCATTTGACGGGATTCGTCACAGCCACAGACGGTTAAAGGACGTACTGAGTCACTGGCGGCATCGAGTGCCGCGTCGCCGTGACGCATGATAAAAACTTGCATATTGCACCGCTTTTGTTAACCAGAATCACCGGCGTTAACTACCCGCGATTAATGCTCTGAGGTAGAAAACCCGATGGCCGGGCATTGTGCCTGATCCATTCGGTGAATGAAACGCTGTTTTTTACCTCAATGGCGTAAGTATAGTCAATCTCTGTTTACAAAATCGCCAGAACAGGTTCATTCACCTCAGGATTTACCCTTCTTTGACTTCAGTTTACGAAATCAGTTTCCCTTGCAGGCCAGAATGTCTGGCCCCGCTCCGCCATCTGCAATAATTCGTCACACGGTGTAAACCGCGGACCGTATTGCGAGGCCAGACGTTGCAAAATGACAACCACTTCACCCGCACCGAGCGTATCCATGTAACGGAACGGGCCGCCAAGGAACGGCGGGAAACCAATACCAAATACCGCGCCGATGTCGCCATCGCGTGCGCTCTTGATCACCTCTTCACCAAAGCAGCGCGCCGCTTCATTGAGCATCATCATGACGCAACGTTCTGCGCACTGAACGGCAGACAGTTTTCCCTGACCGGTGGCCGAAATAAGCCCATAAACCGAAGGGTCTACCTGTTTCTTGCTTTTACGCCCTTTCGCGCCGTAAAGATAGAAACCGCGTTCATTTTTTCTGCCTTTGCGATCGTCCTTCAAAATTGCAGAAACAATGTTTGCAGGCGGGGTAAAACGATCGCCATAAGCCGCTTCCAGCACAGGTATAATTTTAGTGCCGGTGTCTATTCCCACCTCATCCAAAAGTTGGATTGGACCGACGGGGAAGCCAAACTTTACGAGCGCCTCGTCAACGTGCTCGATTTTCTCCCCTTCCGTCAGCAGCCGCATCGCTTCGTTGATATAGGGAGCCAGAATACGGTTGACGTAGAAGCCAGCCTTGTCCGCGACCACGATCGGGGTTTTACCCTGTTTTTTCGCCAGCTTCACCACGGTGGCGATGGTCTGCGGGCTGGTCGTGGCGTGCGGGATCACCTCCACCAGCGGCATTTTTTCGACCGGACTGAAAAAGTGCAGACCAATGACCTGCTCCGGACGAGCAGCTTTCGCCGCGATATCGCCAATCGGTAAAGACGAGGTGTTTGAGGCGAAAATAGTGTGCCGCGCGCAGTGCTGCTCCACGTCAGCCACCATCTGCTGCTTAAGCGCCAGGTCTTCAAATACGGCTTCAATCACCAGGTCCCGGTGCGCAAAACCGCTGTAATCCGTCGTGCCGGAGATCGTCGCCAGGGTTTTATCACGCTCGCTTGCCTTGATATGGCGGCGTTTGACCTTCCGATCAAGGTTCTGCCAGCTGTACTGCAGCGCGTGGTTGATGCCCTTTGCGCTGATGTCTTTGATACGCACGGGCAATTTGCCTTTGCTGGCGGTAACAAACGCGATTCCGCCGCCCATGAGCCCACCGCCCAGCACGCCAACGGCGCGCAGCCGCGCAGGCTCAGCCTCGCTGCCCGGATCTTTTTTCACCTCAGTACTGGCGAAGAAGATGCTGCGCAGCGCCTGCGACTGCGGCGTCATCGCCAGTTCGCCAAAGGCTTTGGCCTCAGCGGCATAGCCGCTGCTGCTGCCCTGCGACAACCCGGTTTCAATCACTTCCAGAATGCGCTTTGCCGCCGGGTAGTTGCCTTTGGTTTTTTGCTCGGTTTTTTTGCCTACCATGTTGAACAGGAGCGCGCGCCCCAGTGGCCCTGCCAGCACGCGCTCGCGTACGGAGAGAGGACGTTTTGTCTGACGTCCCTTCAGCGCCAGCTCAACGGCAGCGTCCAGTAAAATGGTGTGCGGAACGACGTCGTCAACCAACCCCACTTTCAGTGCCTGACGGGGGCGTAGCTGCTTGCCGGTTAAGATCATATCCAGGGCGGTGCTAACCCCAACCAGACGCGGCAGACGCTGTGTTCCACCCGATCCCGGCAGCAGGCCTAACTGCACTTCTGGCAACCCTAAAACGGTTTTCGGATCGTCAGTGCAGATACGGCTGTGACAGGCCAGCGCCAGCTCCAGCCCGCCGCCCAGGCAGGCACCGTGGATCGCGGCAATAACCGGAATCGGCAGAGCGTTGATTTCAGCCATCACCTGCTGTCCCTGACGCGCCAGATCTTCAGCTTCCTGCGCGCTTTTCGCTCGGGCGATCATGTTGATATCGGCCCCGGCAATAAAGTTATCCGGCTTAGCCGAGATAAAGACCAGACCACGAATCGCTTTATTTTCGCGGATCTGCTTAAGCATGGCGCGAACCTGAGTGCCGAATTCAGCCTTCAGGGTATTCATCTTTTCATCAGGCACATCAATAGTGATAACCGCGACGTTATCGAGGCGAACCGTCAGATTAAATGCAGATGGCATATCCATTATTCAACCTCCAGAACCATTGCTGCGCCAAGGCCGCCCGCCGCGCAGGCGGTGACGAGACCAAACCCACCGCCGCGGCGACGGAGTTCGTGTAGTGTCTGGGTGATCATTCGCGCGCCCGTGGCCGCAAACGGATGGCCGTAGGCGATCGACCCACCCAGCACGTTGAATTTGCTCTGATCCACTTCGCCGGTGGCATGGGCGCGGCCCAGCACGTCGCGTGCAAAACGCTCGCTTGCCAGCAGCTGGACGTTTGCCAGGGTTTGCGCGGCAAAGGCTTCGTGCATATCAATCAGGGTTAAATCCGCCAGGGTTAGCCCCGCGCGATCCAGCGCCAGCGGCGTGGACCACGCCGGACCTAACAGCATGTCCTGCCAGACATCAATGGCGGTAAAGGCATAGCTGCGCAAATAGCCCAGCGGCGTGATGCCCAGCTCTTTTGCACGCGACTCCGTCATCAGGATCACCGCAGCAGCACCATCGGTCAGCGGCGTACTGTTGGCCGCCGTCACGGTGCCGTGCTTGCGGTCAAACGCCGGGCGCAGTTTGGCGTAATCCGCCAGCGTCGAGGTGCCACGAATATTGTTGTCTTCAGTAAGAGGCTCTCGATAGGGAGGCGTGTAGGCGGTCATGACCTCGTCGGTGAGTTTGCCCTCCGACCAGGCTTTCGCTGCCAGCTGATGCGAGCGATGCGCCAGCGCATCCTGCTGCTCGCGGGTGATGCCGTAGGTTTTGGCCATCTGCTCGGCGGTATCGCCCATTCGCAGGCCAGTCGAATATTCCGCGACGGCAGGTGGCACGGGCAAGAGATCGCGCAGGCGTAAACGCGAGAAGAGTTTGAGCTTCGCACCGGTGGTGCGGGCTTTATTAGCATCCACCAGAATGCGGGCCAGCTTTTTACTGACTCCAATCGGCAGTACGGAGGAAGAATCGGCGCCGCCTGCGATCCCGGCGCGAATGGTGCCCGCCATCAGACTTTCCGCCACGTTTGCTACCGCCTGGAAGCTGGTCGCGCACGCGCGGCTAACGCTGTAGGCATCGGTATGAACGTTCATGCCGGTACCGAGAACAATCTCACGCGCAATGTTAGGGGCTTCAGGCATCTGCACCACCTGGCCGAAGACCAGCTGTTCGATGACCTCAGGCGGAATTTCGCTGCGAGCCAGCATCTCCCCCACTACCATTTTCCCCAGATCGACAGCCGGTATACCGTGAAACGCCGTCGCCTGACGTGCAAACGGCGTACGCAGACCGCTGACAATGGCAATGCGGTCACCTTGTCGGGTGATTAGCGGTAATGCCTGACTCATAACCTTCCCCTGTGAAAAATTTTACATGACTATAAAGTGGTCTGACCTGATAACAGTCTTAACCATTTTTTTACATTCAGCCAATCGGGGAAGCTTAAAAATGCGAGGTAAAACACAGACAAGAAAAAGAAAATGCCCCTGCATGGCAGAGGCAATTGTGCGGTTTGTTGCCGGGTGGCGACGGTGCCTTACCCGGCCTACACGATCGTAGGCCCGTGCAAGCGAAGCGCCGCCGGGCAAAAAGGATTAACGCAGACCGAGCTGGAAAATCAGCGTTTCAGCTTCGCAGGCAAACACAAAATCGATATCCAGCTTCACGCCGCCGTCCACTTCTGTGAAGGTAGATTTGATTTCACACGGATCGGACTCCACATCACGCGCGCGCTTACTCAGCGCGGCCAGCGTTTCTTCGGCTTCGGCGCGGTTGGTGAAGACACGGCTGTAAGACGCGGTGCAATCGGTGTTGTCCATGATGGTGCCAACATCCATACAGCAGCAAACCGGGGTTTCATCAGCACTGCATTTACTCATAGCTCAATTTCCTCTGTATTCGCGCAGCGCGCGAGATAAACACGATGCTGATATTTTACGCCCCAGCGCTGGCTCTCTCCAGCCGTTAATGGCGCAAAATCGGATAAGTGACCGATATCACACTAAAAAATGATCTAAAACAAAAACCACCCTTTTGGGTGAACCGCGATGGTCACAATTTTGCCAACCAGATCTCGTTTCAAGAAACATGTTTGAAAATATTAATAAACAAACTTGCAACATTCAGGCTGGTCGGACCTATACTCTGGCCACTGGTCTGATTTGTCTGTCATACCTCAGACCCTACACTTCGCGCTCCTGTTACGGTATGTAACAATTATTGAATAAAAATAACTCAATGAGGTTATGGTCATGAGCCAGAAAACCCTGTTCAACAAGACTGCGCTGGCAGTCGCAGTGGCAATCGTCTCTACTTCCGCCTGGTCAGCGGGCTTTCAGCTAAACGAATTTTCTTCCTCTGGCCTTGGCCGTGCGTATTCAGGGGAAGGTGCAATCGCTGATGATGCTGGTAACGCAAGCCGTAACCCTGCATTAATCATGATGTTCGATCGCCCGACCTTCTCTGCTGGTGCGGTGTATATCGATCCTGATGTCAACATTTCCGGCACGTCACCTTCTGGTGCGAGCCTGAAAGCAGATAACATTGCGCCAACGGCGTGGGTACCTAACCTGCACTTCGTTGCACCAATCAATGAACAATTTGGCTGGGGCGCATCCGTCACGTCTAACTATGGCCTTGCTACCGAGTTCAACAACAACTACCCGGCAGGCGAATACGGCGGTAAAACAGACCTGACAACGCTAAACCTGAACCTGAGCGGTGCTTATCGTCTGAACGACAGCTGGAGCTTCGGTCTGGGCTTTGATGCCGTCTACGCCGATGCAAAAATTGAGCGTTACGCCGGTGAACAAACGGCTCGCCTGCCGAAAAACAGCAACAAAATTGCCAGCCTGAAGGGCGATGAGTGGGGCTATGGCTGGAACGCCGGTATTCTGTACGAGCTGGACAAAAACAACCGCTGGGGCCTGACCTATCGTTCCGAAGTAAAAATTGACTTCGACGGCGATTACAAGAGCGGCATCCTGACACCGGTCAACAGCCTGGTCCCTGGTGCGGGCACCACTATCCCGTGGGGGACTTCCGGTCAAACTGTCCCTGGCTCACTGTCACTGCATCTGCCAGAAATGTGGGAAGTCTCAGGTTACAACCGCGTAGCGCCACAGTGGGCTATTCACTATAGCCTGGCCTATACCAGCTGGAGCCAGTTCCAGGAGCTGAAAGCGACCGGCACCAACGGTCAAACGCTGTTCTATAAGGACGAGAGCTTCCACGACGCCTATCGCATTGCGTTGGGTACCACCTATTATATGGATGATAACTGGACATTCCGTACCGGTATCGCATTCGATGACAGCCCGGTACCGGCTGATAAGCGCTCCATTTCCATTCCGGATCAGGACCGCTTCTGGGTGAGTGCTGGTGCAACCTACGCGTTCAACGAGAATGCTTCTGTCGATGCGGGCGTATCTTATATGCATGGCCAGAAAGTGACCTTCAAGGAAGGCCCGTACGAATTTACCTCTGAAGGTAAAGCCTGGCTGTTCGGTACTAACTTCAACTACGCGTTCTAATCGCGCAGGGATAAAAAAAGGTGAGCGTTGCTCTAATGCCAGTCAGTTAAGACTCTGACTGGCCCTTTTTCGGGGCTGTGGGGTATCTCCAGGGCCTTTCCTTTACC